>CAYLYE010000117.1:0-19551 GCA_964387325.1 uncultured Planctomycetaceae bacterium | reverse complement strand
ACCGCCTGTGTCCGCGATTTAGCGCTCAGCTATCCCGGTGAGTACGAGATCCACATTGCCGGCTCGTGCCAGAGCCTTTGGGATGGCAACCCCCATATCGCCAAGTCATGGGGGACGAAAATGCCTCGCCACATCCCCTCATTTCGGCTTTCGTATTTTGAATACCTCAAAAAAAGTGCCCACTGCCGACTACACTTCTTGACGGCCTTTCATCGGGACCTAAGCCGACAGATCGACGTGCCCATCCCCGCACTCTATCCCCAAGGCGATTTGTATTTAAGCCAATGGCATCGCGAGAACCGCCCCATTCCAGGCGACTATTGGTTCCTTGTCGCTGGTGGTAAGGATGATATCCAAACCAAGATCTGGTCCGCGGTTGGATTTCAGCAAGTCGTTGATCTTCTGGCCATTGAGGGAATCTCTGTCGTTCAAGGTGGAGCCGTTGTACCGGGACACCAACATCCTGCGCTGAGTGGCGTGATCGATTTCGTCGGGAAGACGAGCCTGCGAGATGTGCTCTGGTTGATCTACCACGCGGACGGAATTATTGCACCGGTGACGTTTGCGATGCATGTTGCAGCGGCATTTGAAAAGCCGTGTGTGGTGCTGGCCGGGAATCGAGAACCCTGGTGGTGGGAAGCCTACACCAATTCGGATGAACGTCATTTTGGCGCAGACTGTCAGCCCGTACGCACCCCGCATCAATTCTTACAGGCCACTGGGATGTTTGAATGCTGTCATGAAGCAGGTTGCTGGAAGAGCAAACTAAGCCCCCATCATGGCAAAACCGACAACGCGGTATGCCTAAACAGAGTTGCTGACGATCAAGGGCAGATTATCCCTGCATGCCTCGAGGCCATTACGCCACAAACCGTTGTCGCAAGCGTGCTCTCGTATGCGGGTTCAATCACGCGATCCATTAGTCCAAGGCGCGCAGCGTCGAACCGCAAGAAATCAATCAACTCCGTTCATTCGAGGGTGATGGATGACTCCTAATACTACCCCACTTCCAGCCTCGGGGTCCGATGAGTTCTGGGGGCGGTTTCGTTATGCTGCCGCGGGATTCTTGAAAAACATCATCTTAGCGAGGTTGAAATTCGATAAATCATTTTTAACCGACAAGGCATACAAGCAGTGGAAGCTTGACAAGCTTCGATTCGACAATGTGGCTCCCGAGCAGTTACTACGGCAGGCTCGTACACAGCTCGAGAAAATAGAGCGAGATTTTGTTGGAAATCGAGATTCGATCGCAGCCCCCGAAGACGAAGGAGAGCGCCGAGAGCAACTCCTTGAAGATGTGATCGGTTTCACCACAACCGATGACCTTGCTGGTGCCATAAAACTACTGCGGCAGGGAGAATCAGTAGAATGGGAGCCGCTTGCGCGCTGGGATTTACTACCCAAGATCCGCAAGGCATTGGATTTTCTTCCAGTGCCAACAGCACCTAGCGATTCGGAGCAGCCGGTAACTCAAACGAGTAACGACAGCTGGTCAGAAGCGAATTCAAAAAAGTACTGGGCGAAGAAGTTCAGAGTAACCACCAAAACGCTCAGCAATTGGATCAAATCAGGCAAAATTGCCACTGATCCACTATCGCCCAGAAAAATTCGCATCCGCCTTGATGACCTACCCAGGCAATAGATCAGCTCGCGCCCAATAACAGGCAATAACGAGCATTAACCGGCATTAACTCGCAAAATGCTGGATTGTTCTGTGGATTTGCACATCTCTCGATATTCTCCGAGGCATGTCAAACGAGCAGCAACTTCTCACCGACCACGACGTCGCAGATTTTCTGCGAATTTCGACCCATCGCGTACTGCGCTTGGCGCGAAACAACGAAATTCCACATTTCGTTTTGCCATCCGGTGAATTCCGATTCATCGCCGCTGAGATTTTGAATTGGATCTTGGACCGTCGCGCTGATCGCATAAGTCGTGCGAAGACCTTGCAGGAGAAGCCTCTCGCTATATCGTCCGGGAAATATTCTGGGCTTCGAGACATCAAGTAATAGCCATGAAGACCACGTTTAAGAAAATCCTACCACCTGAACTTTCCGTGTCGAAGATCGGCGAGATCCGCCCTGGCGGCCTGCTCACCGCGACCGAAGCCCGTGCTCGACTCGGGCTCGGCGACTGGGCATGGCGACAGCTTGTCCGCAGTGGCCTACGAATAATCCGCAAGTCCGGGCGAGCGTTCGTCCTGGCCGACGATCTGATCGCACACTTTGCGCTTGGGAAATAACAAACTGAAACAAACGCTCAGTCACAATAAAAGACGTCGTTAGGCGGCATCCACCGGCAAAGTGCAGCCGCCTAACGACGCATCAAAACCATGTACATTTTATATATTATTGCCGATTCTGGCAACCGGAGTCCAGCGAGCACCTTGCTGAGTGCTCGTCTTCTGCTCTCGCTAATGGTGGTGCAATGTCGAGCACCAATTAGCCAGTGCAAGTACCCCTCGGGTTTGCGTTCTTCGCTGATAGGAGACGCAAAATGACCGACAACCACGCCCAACGAATCGGCCGCATCGAAAGGTCGATAAAGCTAATCGCAAAACCGGGGAGCGTCATTGAACTCCGAGCGCTCGGCGTCCACCGCTCAGGCATTGTAAGCGGTTATTTCGACGCCGCCCACTTTCACGAGATGGCACAATTCGCTGATGAACTAAGCGGCGCTGCGGATGGGGTGTACATGACGCTGAACCCCGTTATGCCGGATTTACTTGCGCGAGCCGCAAATCATGCAATTAATTGGGCGAGACACACAACCAACGATCGAGAAATATTAAATCGCCGATGGCTTCCGATTGATTTTGACCCAGTCCGCCCAGCGGGGATCTCCTCGACGGACGACGAGCATACCGCCGCGATCGAGCGCGCGACAGCCTGCCGAAATTGGCTGCACGAGCAAGGCATCTTGCGCACGAGCACTGTACTCGCCGACTCAGGCAATGGTGCCCATATTCTCGTCCGCGTCAATATGCCGAACGATGACACGAGCCGCAACTTGATCCGTGGAGTCTTGGAAGCGCTCGATTTGCGGCTCAGCGATTCCCAGGTAAAGGTTGATCTGACGACTTTCAATGCGGCGCGTATTTTCAAATTGTATGGCACATTGAGTCGCAAGGGTGATGACATCCCCAATCGACCGCATCGACTGGCAAAGCTGTTGCAGATACCAGCCGAGATCGAAGTGGCTAACCCATCGACGCTGAATAAGATTGCCGCGATCGCCCCGTCGAAACCTCAGGCAACAACCTCACATATTCGTAGTAACAATGGCAAAAGTTCATTCGACGTTCTTTCATGGATCGCCGAGCACAAATTGCCTATCGTCACCCACAAACCGTGGTGTGGCGGGTACCTCTGGGTGCTGAACCCATGCCCTTTCAATCCCGCGCACACAAACTCAGCCGCGTTCATCATCAGACATGCCAACGGTGCCATCGCAGCTGGCTGTCATCATGATGGCTGCGCCGGCAAGTCGTGGCATGATCTTCGCGACCTTTTCGAGCCGGGCTGGCGCGAGAAATCGAAATCGCGTGAACTTTTTCAGCCACCGGCAGGAATGTCGCCTGTCATCGCCCGCGAATTTCAAAACGCACTTCGAAGGAGGAAGTTTCGATGAAGAATGACACCCCTGAACAATCGAAGAAATCGCCTATCGAAGTAGGAATGGAAATCCCCCTTGAGAATCCACTCGCGAATCACGGCAGCTCGAGTGCGATTGACCTGCAGGCTGGCCCCGAAGACGGTCAGCGTAAACGCTTGGTCGTCGCGCTGCAAAACGGCATCGAAGTTTTTCGCGATCGGATTGATACGACTCGAGCTAATAGTCGCAAACGATTCCTTGGCGATCTCGCGGGAGTTATTGGTCGCACTTCCGAGGATCTGGCATGCCTGAACTTGGCTTTGATCAGAGCTGCAGATGCGGCTGACGAGCAAATCGCTCACACGACCGAACAGCAAGCGAAATCGAAACTCGGAGATGTCCAACCGGCAAAATTCATTGTCGACCTCGCTTCGAGAGACATCCTCTTTCGGAACCCTTCAGGGGACGCGTACGTCGAAGTCGCTCATGGCAAATACACCGAAGTTTACGCGGTCGAGAGTGCCGACTATCGAGGTGCTCTAACCAGCCGGTACCACGATCTCCTCGGAGTGTGCGCGACCGCGAATTCTCTGCGTGATGCAATCAACACGCTCAACTCCATCGCGAAGTCTTCCGACGAAAAACACGAGGTCCACGTTCGGGTCGGATGGCATGATGGCAAGTGCTATCTGGATCTAGCGGACGAAGAACGGCGCGTTGTTGTCATCGATGGCGAAGGCTGGCGATTGGCCGAGGCGGTGCCGTTGAAGTTTCTTCGCCCTCGTGGCCTCTTGCCGTTGGCCATGCCTGCTCATGGGGGCCAACTGAAAGACCTGCGCCAGTTCATTAACGTCCAGGATTATCAATGGCCGCTCGTTGCAGGGTTTCTTGTTGGATTTTTTTTGCCCAAAGGGACATTTCCTGTTTTGGCCATCTATGGGGAGCAGGGAGCAGCAAAATCAACGTTCTCCAAAATAATCCGCTCAATGGTCGACCCAAATCTTTTGCCGGTCCGAACTTCACCGCAAAACGAACGAGACCTCGCAATCGCCGCTCAGAACAGCGCAATGTTGGCTTTCGACAATCTCTCGACGATCGAACCGTGGCTAAGCGATTCACTGTGTCGATTGGTGAGTGGCGGCGGTCTTAGCACGCGGAAGCTTTATTCGGATTCGGCAGAGACTCTTCTCGAATTTCGCCGCCCCGTTCTCCTGAACGCCATCGAAGAACTCGGAGTTCGAAGCGATCTTCTCGATAGGTCGATTTTGCTGACGCTTAAGGCAATCCCATCCAATCGACGCAAGCTCGAGTCGGATCTTTGGCGAGACTTCGATTTGGCCAAGCCAGCCATTCTTGGAGCGATTCTCGACTCGGTCGCGGCAGCCATCCGAAACAGCCCCGCAGTGAAGCTTGCGGAAATGCCGCGGCTCGCAGACTGGGTGAAGTTCGTCGTTGCGGCCGAATCAGCACTGGGACTAGGTGGCGGTACGTTTCTGCGCAGCTATCAAATGAACCAGAACGCGGCAAATCTTCTCGCTCTCGAAGGATCGTCACTCGCGAACGAGTTCTTGTCCTTCGTTAGCCGAAGGGTTCGAGTCGAAGAGCCCTGGTCCAATACTGCGACGGCATTGCTCGAGCAACTTAACCGTCGGATTGCTCGAAGTCTGAGCGAGCGTACTGAACGAAAACCCACAGGGTGGCCCAGTACCCCCGCGCAACTTTCTGGCAAACTTCGGCGAATTGTGCCGAACCTGCGCAAGATTGGGGTCGATGTTGTGTTTTCGAAATCCGGGGAACGAAATATTCGAATTTCGGTCACGGAGAAATTCGCTTCGAATTTCGCCCGCATGGATTAGCGATAATTGTGAATTTTTAAGGGGGCGTATTTTTTTAAGGAGTAGTTTATGAAGAAGGCATCAGATGTGATTAATTCTCGAATGAGCAATCGCGAACGTCGTATTGCGCGCTATGCGTTCATGCTTGGTTTGCAAGTGCGTCTTACGCAGGACGTTTATCGGCGTAAAGTTTGCCAGCAACTGCCCGATATCAGTTGGCTGTGGGATGTCGGCCATAAACTCGAGATGCATATCGGTTCTGCACAGCATCGAGAGTTGATCGACATTCTCGCGCAGTTCGATAAATTGATCATGCCCGACCGTGATCGCCGTTGTGCCGACTTAGTCGAGCGATTGTTAGCCTGGGCTCAGGCTATGAGCGAAACGCTGAAGCCCGAAGTTAAGCCATGGTTTCGTCTTGGCAATGCGATCAGCTATTGTGGATTTGTGGTTCTGGAACCTTGGGTTATCCTCCAGCCCGAGTTCAAGGACCTGAACATGGCACTGGAGGACTTGCCGCTGCCAAGCCGAATTCAGAAACTCGGCGTCAAATTTGCCAACCGCTTGATTGAGCGTGAGGAGTTCCGTAACGTGTCGAAGCGAGCGGTGATCTCCCTGGCTTCAAGGCTGTCGCATTCGATTCAAGCGTATCTCGAAGGCTACGCTAAGTCTCCCGAAGAGTTGATGTTGGGTTTTTAGTGGAAGGACTCTAACGAACCTGACGACCATCGCTGGCATATTTAATGCTGGCGGTGGTCGTCTTTTTTTAGGTACTGGCGTCAATTCTGAAGTGTTGGGGTCGCGACATGGAGACATCGACAGGGTTTGCAGAGTTGCTTCTCCGAGAATTTCAATCCGCCACGCGTACAAAACCACAGGGCCGAAATTGCTATCGGCTCGCGCGTCGCGGTCACGGCAAACTGGTAGTTCGCAATGCCACAGCGGGCGAGATGCCAACGCTAGTTAATACCCGGCATGCATAAAAACAAGACCTCCGGCTCGTTGCGAACCGGAGGTCTGTTTACGGCAGCCCAATCACTGCCCTACAACTCAATCGCTTCGATCTCGGCCACGAAGCGCGTCGCATCGGCGGTGAAGAACGCAGCAACCACGTCGAACACCGCATCGCTGAAACCGCCGACATTCAAGATGTCGCTACGGTCCGGCGCTTGGGTTGTCGTGTAGGCTTGCAAGTCCACACACACCAGCCGAGGGCCGGTGAAATCGCGGCCTTGCAGGCGAACCTGGTTCTTCACAAACTCTTGCCACGCGGTCATCGTCGCCGTTGAGCCGTGGTGGCCCGTGCCGATCCAGCTTTCCTGATCGCTGACCAAGACGCAACCCGCGAACCGCTTGCTACGCAAGGTTGTGTTCGCGTAATACAATGGCAACGAGCAGTTCGTTCCACCGCCACCGTACTTGGCCAATCGCTCAGCCAAGCTCAGGATGGTGTCTTCCGGATCGAGGCGTGCCTCGTGGACACGATCGTCGAACGGAACAACCACACTGCCAGGGTTGCGGCGCAACAATGCTGCAGCCACCAAGGCCGCGACATCAACACAGCGCATCTTGCTCGTTGCGCCGCGACCACGGTTTCCCGTCAGGGGCGACTGCATCGAACCCGATACGTCCAAGCCAATGACCACCGGACCTGGCATGCTCGGCACATTACCACACGCCAATTCAGCCGCGCGGTGCAATGCCGACTTGATCCGCTGAGGCACATCAGCCGCAGCATTCAAGTAAGCTGCCAGGAACTGGTAAGGAAACTGACGCGAGCGCCGAATCTCTTCGGCATCGGTCAATCGCTGGACAACATAGGCTTCCAGTTCAGCTCCTGGATCGTGCTTGAACACACCATGCCGCAGCAGGGTGTTCAAGTTCATCCGCAGGGCTTGTGGACCCATTTGCCGAGCAATCACCTTCCAGACCTGTGGGCCGCGCGCTGCATCGGCGAGCAAGTCCCACCGCACGCGCAAATCGCGCAACAGAGCAACTTGCTCATCCGCTGATTGAGCTGCCCGGTAAGCTGCCAACGCGCGGACTTCGTCCGGCAAGTCGGCAACCGTTGCGGGAGCCCAATGCTCAGCCGGCTTATCGGTCAACCAACCGTACAAAGCGCGGCGTGCGTTGTCGGGTGGCGTAGGCCGAGCCAGACGCAACACGTCGCGCAAACTGGGATCGTTGCCGATCGACGCGCTCAGAAGCTTCTCAACACTGGCCCGGTTGAGCCAGCGCTGGAAGGCCTTCTGCAGCGAGTACGACAAGCACTTGCGGCCGAACTCACCTGAGCGGATCATTTGTAGTACCGTCCGCAGCACACGACCGTTGTCGACAACGCGATCGAACACTTGGCGAGCCAAGTGCGCGTCACGCTTCGACAGCATCACGAACAGCGCGGCAGGCATATCCTTCATCAGCGCTCGCTGACGTGCGTACACTGTCAGCTTAGCCAAGAAGACGTTGTCGTCCACTTCAGCCACGAGCGACTTGAGGGTCTTCAGTTGTTCATCTGCCGTTGCGTAGAACGTGCTGTTGAAGCAACCCGTCGCTGCCAGCTGCGCCAAGGCATGCTTGGCGCTCAAGCGGTAAGCGATGGCCCCTGCTTCGTTCCGTGCATGCGCGCGGGGCAGCAATGCCTTAAGGCTGGAGAACAGAGACTTGTTAGCCATGAACGACCCCCTCTCAAAAAATGTGATCCGACGAAGGATGGGCAGAGCGCCGTACCATTCGGTACTGGGAAGCTCCAACTTCCCTGGCTTCCGACGGACTGTTAGTCCAATCGGTCTGGTGGGATGTACTCCGCACCGACAGTCGGATCAGGTTTAGTGATTTGTAATGCCCGACGAAGGTGAACCGGAGGTTTCCGGCCCATTCAAAAAAAGAAGTGGACCGGGCAAGAGTCGAACTTGCAAAACCGTGTACTCCGCATTGACAGTCGGGCGTGTTCTGTTGTCATTCCCATCGGCACGTTCTTGGCTAGGTCATGTCACAACCACTCAACGAGGTGTTGGCCAGAGTTCCGGTCCGTATCGGCTCATCGCCCCAGCGGACCGGACGGGAATTGAACCCGCAAAACCTAGTTCAGGTTTTTAATCCATGTACTCCATACCGGCAGTTGAGTTCAGTTGTGTATTGATGAGGCCGACGAAGTGATTGTCAGAGGTTTACGCGCTCTACCGCTGAGCTACGGCGCTGTCGATTCACAATAGCGCCGGTGGGACTCGAACCCACGACCACGGGATTAAGAGTCCATGTACTCCAACAGACAGTCGGCCCCTTTTTCGCGACAAGCTCCCCTCTGTGCTTTATTGATTCGACTCAACGAAGTGTGGTTGAGATACGCACCCTATCGGGTACACGTCCACAGCGTGATGTATTCCCAACGAGCAGTTGAGTCGAATGCCATAGAGACAAGCCAACGAGCATTAGGTTCGGACAACTCATCGTTCAAGGATGTAGTCCGAGCACGCAGTTGGCCCATCTCAAGAGACGTCGGTGGGAGTCGAACCCACTTCAAGTCGCTTTGCAGGCGACCGCCTCACCGTTGGGCATCGACGTCAATACAACAGTGTCCTTGCCAGGAATCGAACCTGGTCTTCGACCTTCGCAGAGTCGCGTGCGGTCCGGCACACTCCAAGGACGTATCACTTCGTTAGTACCCCGTCGAGGAATCGAACCTCGTCTGGCAGTTTCGACGACTGCGGTGCGATCCGGCACACTCACGGGGTATCGCAACAGTATCCCGACCTGGATTTGAACCAGGACTAAAGCCTTCGGAGGGCCTCGTGCGGTCCGTTACACTATCGGGACAAGCAGAGCCGACGACTGGATTCGCACCAGCATCCACCGGTTTACAAGACCGGAGCCTTTCTTGTTTCGAGCCACGTCGGCAATGAGCACGAGCGCGAGGAGTCGAACCCCGTCCGACGGTTTTGGAGGCCGTCTGCTCACCCAGGAGCACACTCGTGTGATGTCGGCGTCAGTCGGACCCAAGCCTGCCCCGCTTGGGTCGCGACCGTGCCAACGCGATGACTACTCGGCCAGTTCTACCGACCAGTACGCTTCGCTCATGAACTTCGCCCAACTTGCGATGCGTACCATCGGCGATGCGTACAGCGGCTTCCAGTTAGGCCGAACCGGCGGCTTGCGCAACCGCATGTGTGCCTGCTCAGGCGTGCGGTCAGCCTTATGCTTGTTGCACGCCACACATGCCAACACGCAGTTCGTCCAACTCGTGATGCCACCTTGTGCCCGAGGAACGACGTGGTCGATCGTCAGCTCCTCGCTCCCTGGCTGCACACCGCAATACTGACAGGTGTAGTAGTCGCGCTTAAAAATGTTCCGCCGACTGAACGAGACCGCCGCAGTCGGCAGCCGATCGTAGTCGGTCAGCGTGACCACCTCGGGAACCCGCAACCGCAGGCGAACCGCTCGGATGAACGGCTCGTCGTTGGCCGGCACCAACTGCGACCAATCAGCCCAGGTGTAAACCTGATAGTCGTGCGGATCGATCACGCGCGCCGACTCGTTCCACAGCATGACCAGCGCCCGACTGACCGTGGCCACGTTGACCGGCTGCCAGTTGCGGTTCAAGATCAGCGTGGGGCGTTGCAAAACGTGAGCGACCATGACTTCTTCTCCTTATAGCTAGGGTGTCTGGACGGAGTTGAACCGCCACCTCCTGGTTCACAGCCAGTCGTGCAGAAACCGCTACACCACAAACACCGTCGTAGGGGCGAGGTGTGAGGGATGAGGTGAAGCGAATCAAGAGCCTCGTTACACTCATCCCTCGCCCCACACCCCTTCTTCACAGCGGAAGGCAAGGGAGTCGAACCCTCATCTCGCCATGCGAGAGCCGCGTTAGCACCGCGGTCCGGCCAACCGTATCCGGCTACCTTCCGTATCGAACTTAGTGGACCGCCGGGGAGTTGAACCCCGATTTCCTGCTTGCAAGGCAGGCGTCGTCCCGTTGGACCAGCAGCCCGTATCATCAGAGGTCCGTCCGGGACTTGAACCCGGTCTTCCTCCTTACCGAGGAGGTGTGCCACCAAAACACCTACAGACCATACAAGTGATCCCGGACGGAATTGAACCATCGTTTCTTGGACGTCAACCAAGCGTCGTTGCCGTTGGACCACGGGATCATTCAGTAGCCGAGATGGGAATCGAACCCACAAATTCACCAGGCTCTCGACCTGGCCGCTTTGCCAAGTTTTGCGTACTCGGCCGTCGATAGTGGCAGGCCCGGGAGTCGCACCCGGCCGTCAGAGCTTATGAGGCTCCGCTGGACACTGGTCCGCCTGCGTCAAAGTGACCAAGGGGAGACTCGAACTCCCACGCCTTGCGGGCACGACGTTCTGAGCGTCGCGTGTTTACCGTTACACCACTTGGTCGAGATGCTTAAAGTGACCCGTGCGGGAATCGAACCCACCCTTCCAGCTTGAGGGGCTAGCGTCCTGAACCGATAGACAAACGGGCCGTCAGTGCGTCGGGCAGGAGTTGAACCTGCACTGCTCGAAAGCGGGTGGTTTACAGCCACTTGGGCACGCCTATGCCCAGCCGACGCAGATTTGATCCGCAGTGGCACGAGTCGGAGTCGAACCGACAAACGAGTCACCAAGGTTTGAGCTTGGCCGCTTTACCTGTTTGCGTATCGTGCCATTCTCACAGCGTCCTCGATGGGATTTGAACCCACGATCTCCTGCGTGACAGGCAGGCGAGCACTCCGAGCTGCTCCACGAGGACAAACTTTTCAATCAAGTAGCTCAGGTGGGACTCGAACCCACAGCATCCCTGGTTCTAAGCCAAGGTGGTCTGCCAATTGCCTACCGAGCCATACAGTGCCCAAGGCGAGAGTCGAACTCGCAATCACTCGGGTTTAAGCCGAGCCGCTCTGCCCGTTGGCGTACCTGGGCGTTGCCAAGTAATCCCGGATGGACTCGAACCATCGTTGCCTGGATGTAAGCCAGGAGTCGTCGCCACTAGACCACGGGACTGTACGAGCGGAAGCCGTGGGACTCGAACCCACAAGCGGCCTAGAGCCGCCACCTGTTTTCGAGACAGGCTCCTCATCCGGTCGGATGACTTCCGTTTGCAGATTTCGAGACTACGACTACCGCCCTCGGCCTTGATCCTCGCTGAGCGCTCGGCGGCCTCAGTTGCTAGCTCCGGGGGTTGGAGTCGAACCAACGGCCTCCTGGTTCAGAGCCAGGCGTCACTACCGGCAGCAACTGCCCCGGATCAATCATCAACTCTGCAGCTCGGGGAGAAGGAGTTGAACCCTCACCTCCTGGTTCAAAGCCAGGCAGCCTGCCGTTAGCCGATCCCCGAATAGATAGAGTGCCCTGTGGGAGTTGAACCCACCTGTTCAGCTTGGAAGGCTGATGCCTTTGCCGCTCGGCCAAGGGCACAATCACAAAGCGGAAGGAGAGGGAGTCGAACCCCCAAGGCCGTGAAGCTCGACCGTTTTCAAGACGGCTGCCATCGCCCATTGGCTTGTCCTTCCCTATCTTCAGCTGCGGCGGCAGGAATCGAACCTGCGAAGGGGCGGTTAACAGCCGCCTGCCTGTACCAACACAGACCCCACCGCAATACGAGTCAGGGTGGTCGGATTTGAACCGACGCTGTCCAGCTCCCGAAGCTGGCGGATTTCCAGACTTTCCTACACCCTGTTAAAAGAGCGCCCAGCGGGAATCGAACCCGCACTTCCGCCATGGCTAGGCAGTAGGCTGCCACTACATCATGGGCGCAATCGAACGTGCCGAATTGTCAAAGAACGTACTCGTCAGAGCACCGGGAGGGAGTCGAACCCTCGTTGCCGCATTACGGGTGCGGTGTCGTGGCCGCTGGACCACCAGTGCATTGGGTTGTCATCAGTGGGACCAGAAGGACTTGAACCTTCACCAGCCTGGTTAAGAGCCAGGTATGCTGCCGCTAACACCTTGATCCTGTGTGTTGTCTCGTGCTGCGCGGACCGTAGGCGTCGTACTTGGTTACGAACGCCCATGACCGCCAGTGGGGGCGATGGGACTTGAACCCATACCTGCCGGATTAAAAGTCCGAAGTGCTACCGTTACACCACGACCCCCGATACGCTCGGTCGAGGTGCTGTCGTTTCAGACGTGTTAAGTGATTCATGCTTCTGCTCCTGTTGTGCTTGAGTTGTCCGGGGTGGATTTGAACCACCGCCGGCGACGTATCAGATCGCCATGCTGCCTTTACACCACCGGACAGTCGGGAAGGTCGGACTCGAACCGACTGTCTCGTGCTCCCAAGGCACGCGGGGCACCATATCCCCTTCATCCCGTTGTGTTACATCAGTAGCCCGTATGGGAATCGAACCCATCTCTCCGCGTTGAAAAGGCGGTATCCTCAACCATTAGACGAACGAGCCGTGTTGTGTTGTGCACGTACCTGGAGCGTAGTGGGTCGGGAGGCGCTCGAATCCTCGTCCCCTGGTTTTCAGCCAAGTGCTAGACCGTCTCAGCTACCGACCCAACGAAAAAAGCCCGATGTCCTTGCGACACCGGGCTTTTAGATAGCCTCTGCAGTCCATTGGACGGCCCGGGTCACAATCGCATGGGAAATAACGGGAGCATATTCGCCGTTTGATCGGCAAAGCCCACCGTCCCTCGTCGTTCGGTTGTACTGGATGAATATCGAGTCATGATTGTGTTGGTGTTTGTTGGTGATCGTCACTCGCTCGCGACAAACGATGTCGGCGTGGCGTGCGTTCTGAATGTTAGACGCGCGAGGAGTGTAAATTGTTCACAACAATTTTCAAAAACTTTTTTCGCAGGGGGAAGACACCGTTTGGTCGGTTTTGGCTTAAGCCACGTTGTGCCCGCATGCCGCCGTGAGAATCGCCCCCCCCGCGAACAGCAGTACGCCCACGAACCAGAGACTGCCTGCCGGGAAACCACCTCGGTGCGAAGCAGAAAACTCAACGAGCACGACTATGAGGTGCTTTTTTGACAGTCACGGCCATCTAATGGTTAGACGTTCGGTCTCCTCGACGCACGAACCACGAGGAAGGGCAATCCGGCTATCGCGCAGACCGGGAGAGCGAGAATCGCTCCGCCGATGAACATGGGCACCCAACCGGGATTGAAATCGAAGCAAGCCACCCACGGTCGCTCGCTGAGAATGTTGAGGACTGAGAACAGGGCGGCTCCGGCGAGGCAAGATGTTGCGAACGTTCGGATGAACACATGGACGACAATCGCCACGAAGACGACTACAGCGAGAAAACTTCCGTCGCCATACCACCACATCATCAGAGCCGCCGAACGTATTTGCTCAGTTTCCGCTCGAAGTGAGCGGGTCGGGATTCGATTGTACCGTAGCCGAAGTGTCCGGCCATCATAGCAGCCGTGCCACGTTTCTGGCCAATCTTGACCGACTTTAGGGGTTTACGGTGAGATCAACCATGTCAGTACCCAACTACTCCACTAACCTGCCGAGTAAACGTCACATCGAACTCACGCCAACAAGACCGCCACCAGCCCCAGAGTGAGAGCCCACCCCTGCGGACGACTTTGCGGTGAAATAACCAAACCACCAGAGTGGTCCCCAAAAACAAAAATCGCTGTAACCCCATCGTCACTGTCCTGCCGAGCCAACCTCGACGCGCGCGGAGTTTGGCAAGTTGCTCGGCTTGGAACTGCACGTGGCTTAGTTCATCGCGGAGAATCTGATCGCAAAGCACACGCAAAATGACGGATTGGGTCGCTTCGCGCAGCACGGCGTAATAGACCTTGGCAATGATCTCCGCGGTGATAAGAACGGCAATGGAAATTTCTAGCCCACCAAATAGATGTCGGAGCCGGCGGAACACTCGGTCTGTGAAGGTGGTCGGAACGAGCGAGATGTCATTCAGCAAAAGGTATTGCCCCAGGACCCGAGCATGGCGTTGTTCTTCGGCGATAAACAGTCGAATAGCCGCCAAGTACTCCAAGTCGCCAGTTCGCTCGGAGTACTCTTGAGCATTCCTAAAGAGGTGCTTGCCCTCGGAGCTTTCGCCGGCTTGGAACTCTTTGAGCGACTGAGCGATCGCCGCTTTCTCATCCGAAGTAAGCTCAGCCCCGAGATGCCAGGGGACTTCAAGGAGGTTTCGGGCGTTCTCCTCGTAGTACTGCCGCCATTCCAGCGATGTTGGCATCCGATGCTCCATTCAATACTGATCTGCCGCTGAACACAACTCAGCTGCCCTGCTCATGTCGAGCAGCATCGACAACAAGATACTGCGCTCGAAACCAACGATGCAAACTGAAGTTAGGTCCCGTCAACGACGAAGAGAGCGAACGGATGGTTACCCGACGCAAGTTGTAGCTGCGCGTCCGGGAATGCATATGTTGAATTGAGCAACATGTCTGGGTTAGGAATTGACGAGGGGTTTCGCCAATCGTGGACAAGCTTACTGCGCCGCTTTATCCATGCGAGAGAACGTTTGACCCAGGATTCATATTGTTTACCAGCACGGGCAAGACTGCTCGGCGGTGCGAGAATGCGGTTTGGGGCGCGAGTGTCATTTCGCAGTGCGCCGCGGCGGTAGCACAAAATCGGTGACAGGTCCACGTTGAGTAATTTGTCTTCGTCACCTAGGCCGCGTTCATCCCATTCCACTCGGGCAAACATGTTTGCAACAAAGCTAGCGTGCGTTGAGCCCGTAACGACTGGCTTTGAGGTATGCCAAACAAGGGGACCAAGCGATCGACGCCAAAGGTAGACGGAGAAGCGATCCTGCCAAGTAGGGATTCGGTTGACTGTGAATGAATTCCAAGCGGATAAGACACCCTCACGGACGTCAAAGACGACCGTGTCTTCATCTCGCGTGAGATAGTCGATCACTTCACGTTCTTCGGCGGGACTGCAGAAAAATTCGACTTGTGCGGTCACGATCGCTCTCGGCACCTAACTAATGACTCTGCCGCTTCTGGCTGTATGCTGAGCTTCACTCGCTTATCTAGTAACAGCGACATGGCTGGATTCTAAGCGGCTTCGACAGCCAATGCCAAATGTCATCGACACGACAGGCGAAGTTCGCAGTTACCCGGGAACTTGTGGACAGGATGATTCATCTAACGTATGGTTTCTCGCATCGCGTCGTAGTTTCTGTTCGAGCGAGAGTTTCAATGGACAACATGCCCTTAAATTCAGCTCGTTTGGCGAGCAAGTGGCATTGCTTGGACCGGCGATGGGTATGGTGGCTTGTCGGCGTCGCAATCGCGATCGTCTGGATCATCCAGCACAATCGATCCGGGGCACCACCACTGTCCTTGGCCAATTCCGTTTCAATAAGCTTTTCGAGCACCGATCCGGCGAAACCGGATCACATCTACGAATTCGGCAATGACGAGCATGATGGCATTGTTGTCCTCAATTCGATGTTTGTTCCTCGGGCGGACAAACGTCTCTCGTTGAACGTGCCAAAACTCACCCGGTATTCGATTCGATATCTTCCATCAGGGGGCCTCTTTGGCTCCACGCAGGCCATCGGCGTTTGGGAAGCCAACGGCGGACTGGTGTGGTCGCAGGGAAGCGGCGTTTTCCAAGTGAATGGCGACCTTGATGCTTTCCTGGATGCTCTACCTGCTCGGCATGCGGTACGACTGTTACTGAGCCGAAATAGGAAGGAGCAGGAAGAAGGGCGTCGTCTGAAGCAACTGAATGGCGATGATTTCGTTGATGCGCTGCTGAAAGTTTGTTCCTCGGAAAACGCGACTCTTCGACAGTTTGGATTGCGGAACCTGTCGTTTCTCATTTCTGAGTCAATACCCGTCTTTGAGTTTTCACGTTGGAACGTCACACCTCAGCCGCGCCGTGCCGTTGCAGTAGCCAAAGCTAATGACGTTCGCCGCGTAACGCTCCAAGTGCTGAAAACCGCGTTGGCCGATCGCTATCACGATGAGAAGAGCGGGCGATTTGAAACCATTCTCTTCGCCTGTGACTGCTTGGCGGAGACAGGTGATCAGGCGACTGCCAACGAGTTGGCCGGATTACTCGGCGACGAAGCCAATTTATACGGCTGGGGCAAGATCATGGATTGTCTGGAAGCCATCTACGGATTGCCGTCTTCCTACGAAAAAAGAAGCATGTGCGGGAACTCCAGCCAGGCGGAGTTTGCCGCCTTCGCCAAACAACAGAATCTGAGTCGCCGCTCCGGACGAGATAAGCTGCTCAAATGGCACATGGATCATGGCAGCGACAACCGGGCTGTCCAGTTAGACGCCGTGCTCACCGAGTGGCATTACCAGCTTCTCGCCCTCGGCAATCAGCGCGGCTTTTCTGAGGCGTACTCACCAGTCCCGGACAAGCAATTCTTGCCGCTGTTAAGGACCGGACACGAGCTGGTGCCCGCGATCGAGAAGCAGAAACGGCGGTCGGCCGACCTTGTCGAACAAGGTGCGTTGGAATTTATCAAAGCCTGCATCACCGGCACATGCGACGACGCCATCGTGAACCAGCTACTCAACGGCGACATGCGCCAACAAATCTTGGCCTGCAATATCATCGGAGCTGCGAGGCGCACCGATTGGCAATCGCAGCTTGACCAATTTCAATATACGCCTTTACCCAAAGACAATCCCGGGGTTTTTCACGACGCATTTGCCTTGCGATCTGCTGCCACCGCGGCACTCCTGATGGGCGACGCCCCCCAAGCCTTCACGCTGGTCAAATCGGCTCATGATGGCGGGTATGAGAACACGCAATCAACACAAGCCGTGAAGTATTTCACCCCGTCAGCCGCGAAATGATGGGCATTATCTGTCGAACCATATTCATCGGATCAGGAGGTCAGCCACTTTAACCCGTCCGTTCAGTAATCGCTTTTGGGTTTGTCTTGCAGTACAGGTAACACCCGCTCAGAGGAGCGGCCAACCCTTTTCGACTTAAGCCACTTTACGTTAGCTTCATGCCCTTCATCGCTCAAAGCTGGGGCTACCCAACGAACGACCACGAACCAGAGACTGCCTATCAGGAAACCAACTCGGTGAGACGCAGAAAACTCAACGAGCACAATTATGGTGCGCCATCTTGCAATCACGGCCAAGTGAAGGTTAGGCGTCGCAGTCGATTGGAAATCAGCTCCAATAAACATAGATGGAAACGTGGTGCTGAGTGTCGTCCACAGTGACCTCAGCGCGCTGGGCACCGCCGCCGGGAGTAATCTCAAAGTGACGCACGCCTGGCGACGGGGTCGTAGGAAGTACCTCGCGTGTACCTGGTGACTGCTGAAGCCACTGCTCGATGTCGGATGGCGGTGCGATGAAGGATGTGCGGAAAGCACGAGTGAACGTCGTGCCGTGAACAGTGATGCTGAACTGCTGTGCAGAAGCGGGGAAGGCTGCGAGACGTCCCCAAGTAAGTGTGCAGTCAATCGCGGAAGCTCGGTTGCGAGACGAGTCGGGTGAAAACAGAGTGTAGTCGAGCCAACCAACGCCGCTGATGCCGAGAACAAAGACGCCGCAAAGCACGAGCAGTATGCGCTTGGTTCGGGTCTTCATTGGCTTTCGTAACTCGGGACGGCTAACAACGCCGAGCGATACGCATCACCCGGCCGCTGGAGTAATACTTCCACTTGAAAACGCCCTAATCGGCGGTTCGGGACATCCGATTGTTCGACAGCA
This sequence comes from uncultured Planctomycetaceae bacterium, assembly GCA_964387325.1. GTDB lineage: Bacteria > Planctomycetota > Planctomycetia > Pirellulales > PNKZ01 > CAZZBK01. Next base: position 1,487 of record CAYLYE010000117.1, on the reverse strand, counting down.
CATTGGGGATCAGCCGCAAGCAAACATCGTCTTCTCAGGGTACTCATTTTCCGTCCAATGTTTCTTGATCTTGTGTGCCGCGCTGTTGAATCGGCGATCGTTTGTGTCTCCGGGCATTGGTCGATCAAGCAACACTTCGCCAGTTGATTTGACTATACGTAGCACCCCTTCCGCTTGGCCGACAATTCGCATCCGCCCACGTATTTCAGAGTTTGGTTCCCAAATATCCGCTATGAAGCGATAGGTTGCATCTTCAGCGGTCTCGGTTTGCTTCTCGATCGCGATACACTGCCAATCTATCGAGCGGCCTTGCGGGATGGCGATACTGTCCGCATGCCGTCTCCGTATGGTACGCCCCTCCGAACACGGCTGACATAGGCCCGCGTTCCGTTCTGCGACTGCCTCCTGAATCGTGACACCACATTTTGTACAGACGGTCGCGATGGTGCGAGTCTCCGATGCCGCCGAACGGTCAAACTAACCTGCCCGTTGCTGCCGGGCTACGACGTGAATTTTACCACGAAACTGGTCCGGCAGCACCGGGTCAGGCTGCTCGTGCAACCACACCGGCTACCTTGTCAGCGGTCTCCCGAGCGGCGGCATGGGCTGCGACCGCCGCGCGCTGCGCGATGCCGGTCTTGATCTCACCTCGAACCCACGCCCTTCCGATCTCGATCGCCTGTCGCGGCCGGCGAGAGTGTTACGCTCTGAAAGATCGCTAAATCCAATTATCGATAATAGTACTGGCTGGCCATTTGCGAGCTGGCTGATCACACCGGGACTGTGGCTGACTCAACATTCACTGTTGTGTTACGTTGCCGACGAAATACGCCCCAGCTTCAATAGGCTAGTAGAAGAACGTCAATGACCCACATTAACACGATCGTCTAAGCGGACTATCAGCGGTAGTTGAAGATATGAAATGCCCTATCGCGACGTTTGTGACCAGTCACACTCGGGGTTTCGTGCGTTCAACAAACCCCAGCATGGTTAGCTGGCAAGATTCTCACGGGATAGTTCAGCGGTGATTTTTGTGCTCGATTGCCCGATAAAAAAAGTCAGCTCACTTTGGCTTGTGACCATTTCATGGTGTGTTGCGTCCCATCGTCCAGAAAAGCGATGTCGTAAACTATTGGGAAGCAATAAGTTGGACGCCTTGGACGCTGTGGACGCTACTTTGACATAATCTCTAACGCGGTTGCATTCATCTTCGTCACCACACCCACATAATATTAGTTCGCAGATACTTCTTAAAAAGTTGCGTCCGTTGCGTCCACAGCGCCCATCAAATGCCAGTCACATAACGATCAAAGGCTATTCACAGCACGCAAATCTCGGACTGTTGCGTCCAACTGCCGCCCAAACACGAGTGTCTTCAAATTACTGTGTGGCCATCATCCACGGAGCCTCTGTCCATACTCTCCCATGCTCTAGCGCAACCTGAAAGCGTTCTGGGCGTGTTGTGTCGTTAGTCTCGCGGCCGACGC
>CAYLYE010000116.1:0-19577 GCA_964387325.1 uncultured Planctomycetaceae bacterium | reverse complement strand
GTGGACGTATTGTTCCGCAGTGCCGCCAAGGTGTATGGCGCGGGGACACTGGGACTGGTGCTGACGGGCATGGGGCAAGATGGCACGCGCGGCGCCGAGGCGATCGTCCACTTGGGTGGCCGCGTGATGACACAAGACGAAGCGACGTGCGTCGTCTGGGGTATGCCCCGGGCCGTCGTCGAAGCCGGTTTGTCAGAGAAGAGCTTGCCGCTCGCTTCCGTATCGCAAGAGTTGCAGCGTCTGGCCTCCTTGGGCCATCGTTTTACCTTAAAGTGTTGAGAAATGGCATGAGCACGACCACATTGACGCCCGATCTGATCTCGTACATTTGCACGTTGGTGCGTGGACGAGCTGCGATTGAATTGGAAGCCGCCAAGGCCTATTTGATCGAAGCCCGTTTGACGCCACTGGCCAAGAAACACGGCTTTGCCACCTTGGCTGATATGGTTCGTGGTTTGCAAACCAAGCCCCAAGCCGCGTTGCAACAGCAAGTCGTCGAAGCGATGACGACGAATGAGACGAGCTTTTATCGCGACGCGCATCCGTTCGAGGCGCTGCGTACGGTGTTGATCCCCGAGCACTTGAAAGCCGCCGCCAATCGACGCACGCTGAACATCTGGTCGGCCGCCTGCTCGACAGGCCAAGAAGCCTACTCGATTGCCATGCTGCTCGACGATCAGTTTTCGGAGCTGGCGTCGTGGAAAGTGCAAATCGTCGGCACGGATCTCTCGGACGACGTGCTCCTCAAGGCCCGCTCAGGTTGCTACTCGCAAATTGAAATCAATCGCGGGCTGCCAGCCAAGCTGCTGACCAAGTATTTTCGTCGCGAGGGATTGCAATGGCAGATCGCTCCGGAAATCCGCGCCCGCGCGCAGTTCAACAAATTGAACCTGATCGAGAGCTGGCCTGCGATGCCGCAGATGGACATGGTCTTTTTGCGGAACGTGCTCATTTACTTTGCGCCCGACGTCAAGCGCATGATCTTGCAAAAGCTCCGCAAGGTCATGGCTCCGCGCGCGGCATTGTTTCTTGGTGCGGCTGAAACCACGCTGGGAATCGACGATTCGTTTGATCGGGTTCAGGTTGCTTCGAGTGTCTTTTACCGCCTTAAATAATCAAAGGGCTAGGCATGTCCACAGCGTATGATTCCACGGCGGTCGAGCAGATCGTCCAGTCGGTCTTCTCGACGATGTTGCAAATCGATTTAACCCCGGCAGCTCCGCTGGAACAAGCGGATGCCGACCAACTCGTGACCACGATCCAGATCACGGGTGAATGGGCTGGCGGAGTCGTGCTGGGGCTCTCACCCCAGTTGGCTCGCGAGTCAGCAGCGGCCATGCTGCAAGTGCCGGCCAACGAGGTGACCGAGGCGGATCAACGCGACGTCGCGGCCGAACTGGTCAACATGATCGGCGGCAATCTGAAGAGCTTGTTGCCTGGCCCCTCCTGTTTGTCGCTCCCCACGATCGTCTCGGGGCACGATGTGGGAGTCCAATTTCATCACACCCGTCAAGTCGACCAAGTCGTCTTGGAAGCTCCGGTCGGGGCGCTCTCGGTTCGGGTTTTTCAAAAGACAGCGTAATTTCGATGCTATGGTTACAGTAAGCACTCCTCGCGGGTGAACCTTCTTCATATTAGGTGGAATATGGCTGGCAAAGTTTTGGTTGTCGACGACTCGGGCACGATGCGCAAGATCATCATCCGAGCGCTCAACTCGGTCGGATACACGAATGTGGTCGAAGCAGCCGATGGCGCCGAAGGGTTCGCCACGTTTCAGGGGGGCTCGTTCGATCTGGTGCTCACCGACTGGAACATGCCCAACAAATCAGGCTTGGACCTCACCCGCGATATTCGCGGAACTGGTTCCGATGTCCCCATCTTCATGATTACCACCGAAGGGGAAAAGAGCCGAGTGCTCGAGGCGATCTCGGCGGGCGTGACCGATTATCTGATGAAACCGTTCTCGGCCGATACGCTTCGCGAGAAGCTCGACAAGTTCACGGTGAGTGCTTAATCGAAGTCGGTTTCGACTCGCTCGATCGGCAATGTGCCCCCTATTCGCACCATGTGAAAGGGGGCACGTGTCTTTCCGTCTCTTCGATAGATCGACCCGATTTTCTCGACGCCGGGGTCATAATCTGCGAGCATAAGGCCCGTCGGCGTTTCTGGAGCGAGGCCCACGGATTGAAATATGCGCAGCAATAGAGCCTTGGCGAGCAACGCGAAGCCGGCAAATACTGGGCTTCCGATGGTCGCCCTGGTTCATTCACCGCGCAGTCGTCAATAGCGGCTCGTCCCGATCGCCTTGTGGCTCGATGTTGACTTCCCTTCGAGGTGAGCTTGCATGGATTTACGTTGCCTCTTCGCGTGTCTGGTCTGGCTAGCAATCGGTGTCTCTAGTCAAGGAGCCGCGCCGAAAGATCCGCTGTTTCGGGTCGTGGATCTCGACGTCGGAGAGACGACCACCGTTAAACTCGCCGATGGCCGATCCACAACGATTCGCCTCGTCTCGCTTGACGAGCAGGTCGATCCGATTCGGCATGCGGTCCGACAGGCCCAAGTGAAGCTGGAGATCGACGGTCAAGCGGTTGAAGTGGTGGCGGCTCCGTATCGATTGCCGACGCGCGTGGCCCGACTGCAAATCGATTGTCCCGCCACAAGGGGATTGAATCGCAACGGGACGCCATCGTTCTGGGGCCTCGACAAAGCCGTCCGAGTGCGAATCTGGCCCGAGAACTGGCCGTGGATCGTGCGCGGTTCGTTTCGCTACCCGGTCAAGCAATCGTGGTTTGCCACGCACACGCAAATGGCCAACGAACCGGTGTACGTTGACGGCGGCGAGCGGCCCGATCAGCTCAAGATTTACTATCATAGCGGACTCGATATTGGCGGCAGCGAAGGGCAGGTCGAAGTGGTCGCGGCGACCGACGCACTCGTCGTGTCGGTCGGCACGGACGTTCTTCCCGAGCACCGGCACGACACGCCCGTGGCCTCGCGCTATGACGTTATCTATCTGCTCGATGCGCGAGGTTGGTATTACCGTTACAGCCACCTGAAGGAATTCGATCCGCAGATACTCCCGGGCCGACAAGTCAAAATGGGCCAACGACTCGGCCTGCTCGGCAAAGAGGGAGCCAGCGGCGGTTGGTCGCACCTGCACTTCGAGATCAAGAGCCGACAGCCCTCGGGCAAATGGGGCACTCAGGACGGTTATGCCTTTCTGTGGCAAGCGTATCGCGACGAACATCAGCCCGCGTTGCTCGCCGTTGCCCGGCCACACCATCTGCTGCGCGTTGGCGACTCGGTGGAACTCGATGGCAGCCGATCATGGAGCGCCGCGGGCAAAGTCGCCGCGTATCACTGGACCTTTACCGATGGCTCCACGGCGTCGACGGAGCGTGTCACACGCAGCTACACAAAGCCGGGCATGTATAGCGAAGTGCTGGAGATTCGCGATGCCACGGGACGAGTGGATTACGACTTTGCGGTCGTGCAGGTGCTCGATCCATCGAAGCCCGACTCCTTGCCGCCGACCATTCACCCGGCCTGCTATCCCACCAGCGGCATTCGCCCTGGCCACGAGGTGACCTTCAAAGTACGAACCTTTCGTACCACCGACGGCGAAGAGACTTGGGACTTTGGCGATGGCTCGCCCAAGGTGACCACACGCTCCGACGGGAACGTCAAGGCACTTGCACCCGACGGATACGCCGTGACGACGCATCGCTTTGCAAAATCGGGGCACTACATTGTCCGTGTTGAGCGCAGCGGCCCAGGTGGGACGGCGATCGGCCACCTGCACGTCACCGTCGAGTCAGACAGCCCAGTCGCGAATGCGGCCAATGCACTGCGACTTAAACCGGCCGATCTCGATGAGTTCTTCTCGCCACCGAAGAACTTGGCCGACGATCTAGGCGACTATCGTTCGCCGCTCAAGTTTGCTGACGGACGCGCGGTGCGCTCCGCAGCCGATTGGCATCAGCGGCGTCAAGAAATCCTCACGACATGGCATCAGCTGTTGGGCCCTTGGCCCGCGATGGTCGAGCAACCCAAAGTCATCGATCGTCATCAAGAACGCTTGGAAAATCACACGCGACACTCGGTCGATGTGGAAGTGATGCCCAACGGTCGCATGACGCCCGGTTATTTGCTTGTGCCTCATGGGGCGGGACCGTTTCCGACCGTGGTGGTCGTCTTTTACGATGCCGAGACGAGTGTCGGCATGGGCAAAGAGCCGCACGGTTTCGGCTTTCATCTGGCCAATCGCGGCTATGTGGTGCTGGCCATGGGTACCCCCAGCGGTCGTTTGTGGCCGAACGAGAAGGCCGCCGAACTACAGCCCTTGTCGATGCTCGCCTACGTCGCGGCCAACGCTCACACGGTCCTTGCCCAACGCGCGGATGTTGATGCGGCGCGGATTGGCATCGTCGGCCATTCCTACGGCGGCAAATGGGCCATGTTCGCCTCGTGCCTGTACGACAAGTTTGCCTGTGCCGCTTGGTCCGATGGCGGCATTGTGTTCAACGAACGGCGCGCGAACGTCAACTATTGGGAGCCTTGGTACTTGGGATATCAGGCCGACCTCAAGCGCAACGAAGGGGTCGTCACGGCGACCAACCCGCGCACCGGCGCCTACAAGACCTTGATCGAGCGCGGCCATGACCTGCACGAGCTGCACGCGCTTATGGCTCCGCGGCCGTTCCTTGTGTCCGGAGGGAGCGAAGATCGACCCGAGCAGTGGCGAGCACTGAATCATGCCCGCGCGGTGAACCGACTCCTAGGGTTCAACGATCGCGTCGCCATGACCAATCGACCAGACCACACCCCCACGCCCGAATCGAACGAGCAGATGTACACCTTCTTCGATCGCTTCTTGAAACCCCAGCCTCGTTGAGCCGTGCAGAGGTGGGAGTCATCGCCATGGCGCGCATCTATTTTGTCGCGTTGTGTCTTGTTGAGTATTGATGCGGCCACTTTTCAAGCGATGATCGATCGCTCAGCGCGACCGAGTTGAGGCCGGCTGAATCGGAACTTCGCAAAAGGTCAGCGCGGCGATGCCGTTCGAGCCGTACAGCAGGCTGTCTTGGTTCCACGACGCGCTGTCCAGGTACGTGACTTTTGTCGCCTGCGAAGCATTCTTTAGTTTCAACATGAGCCGGTTGCCCTGTACGGCGCCGGACGCGACCAGCTTGGATTCGCCGTCGAGATAAAACTGGTTGACGAGCGCGTCGGACCATTCCACGGCTTGATCGAATTCGAGAACCAGCTCATCACCCGCATCGGTCGCAAAGAACGCGCGTTGCAGGTTGGCCGGCGTGAGTATGCCCGCCAGATCACGTTGATAGATTTGCCGCTGTACGAGCGGCGTGAGCAGTCGTGCGAACTCGGCGTAGCCGGCGGCCGGAAAGTGACAGCCCCCCGGCGGTTTAATGCCGAGCGTCGACATGACGCTCAGATTGGAGAACAAGCTCGGCAGCGTGCGCTGTACTTCGCGCAGCCGGTTGTCTGATCCGTTGATGCCCATTGCGCACGATCGGGGCCAAATCTGAAAAGCATAGTAGCGTTGAACGTTGGGATAGTCTCGCTTCCAAGCTGCGGCCAACTCGACGAACAATGCGCGGTAGGTCTCGAAACCAAAACCACCGGTGGGGCCATCGGCTCCCTGGTCGTTTTCGCCCTGATGCCAAATCACGGCCCGCACGCCGTGTGTGAGTCGTGCTTCTTGCACGCGCCACAGCAGCCGACCGTAGATCGTCGTCACGTCGGTCGGGTCTGCCTCGTTGCGTTGATGTTGATCGATGCGCGTGCCACCGACCGCGCCGTTGATGATGCAGATGGGAAGCTTTTCGCTCTCGACGAGTCGTCGTCCGAGTTCCATGCCCCAATAGCCGATTTGAGCTTTACCGCCGGGGCTCCGCGCCTCGGCGTTGGCCCATAACTTGAGCCGCGCCTCTTGCGGACTGCCAGACGTGGCGCCAAACGTGCGGACCCACTCGTTCGCAGTCAGCAGATTCTCTTTGCCAAAGTCGGTGGCAACGGCATTCGACTGGCCGTTGATCAGATACACGTCGCCGCACACGATGTTCGCCGATGTGTGCAGCACGGTCTCGCGCGTGCCCGTTTTGGAGCCGAACTCGGTGCGATATTTGACGAGTGCCGCGGGGAGCTTCACCATGAGCGAATAACTTCTTGCGGCGGTGAGCGTGCCGGTTTGCGTGGCCATGAGTTTGTCATCCGCAAAGACACGCACGAACACCGAGTCGGCCGGTTCTGCGAGTACCCCGGCATAGACGAGCGTGCCGTCACGACCGGCGCCGTCGCGCGCGATGAACTGATTGTCCTCGGGTTGTTCGTGCTCTGCGACGGGGCGCGGCACCCAGGCGGCTGTGCTGGGAGCCGGTTCCTTTACGGCGATCGAAACGGTCTGAACGATCGACGCTCCGCCGTTGTCGACCTTGGCAGTCACCCGCAGTGGGCCGCTCCCTTGAGCACGCCGAAGGATTAGCTTGTCGGACACGACTTGTTTGATGACCGCCAGATCATCGACGCTCCAAGTGACGTTCACTTGCCCCACGCCTTTCGCCTGCATCGCGGCCAGATTGGTGATCTGCGGCACGATCTCGATCGTTTGACGACCGTCCCAGGCAGTCGGCGCGGCGAGCGTAAAGGCCGGATCGGGGATGTCGTCGCTGATCGTGATCGCAATGCTTTGCGACTTTACCTCGTTCGGATAAACGGCCTTGAAGGTCAGCGTTTGAGTGACGGTCTTTTCAACGCGTCCGGCTTCAGCGCTATAAGAGAATCGATCCGTCGCCACGACCGACTCGTGCCCATCACGGTTCAGAATCCAATATAACTTCTGAGCGCCCGGCGCCTTGGCCGTGATGGTCGTGCTCTGGCCTTCGGCGATCACCAACTTGGAGTGTGAAACCGAGAGCTCGCCGCCGCTCTGTACGACGGGGCCGACCAGTGTTTGATTCGGCTTTTGATTTTCGTACTGGAGCTTGATCCAGTCGGCCGATCGCACCACCTGCGAGACGCGCACTTCGTCGAGATCGCCAATGAAGTCGTAGTTGTTATACCAGCCGCCGAGCCACAGTCGCGCCGGGCTCCGGACGTTCATCGGCGGGCCTTGTTTCTGGTTCGTGGCATCCAACGCGCCGTTGATGTAGAGTTTCGACTCGCCTTGTTGGTAGGTGTGGATGACGTGGGTCCATTCACCGCGTGCGACCCGAGTGCTGCCGTTCACGTTGCCTTGCGAGAAATAACAGTCCATGCGAACATGCGGCGGGCTGCGGTACTGCATGACCACTTTGCCTTGCGCCTGCTCGTTGCCCCAGCCGATCAGCGTGGCATTCGGTCGTTCGGCGCGGAACCAAGCCTCGGTGCTATGTGGGCTCGCGCCACTTGGGTAGTTGGCAATCTTGTCGCCACCGAAGATTCCTTTTCCGCCGCTCAGATGTCGCGCCGGGCCAATCACCCCTGCCGTCGGTGTTGAGCCTGTATCGACGCTGGAGAGCGTTCCCACTTCGTCCTGCACCGTGTCGTGCATGTGCCAAACGCTCAGATAACCATTCGAGGAATTAAAGACGGCTTGGCCATTGGATTCGCTCGTGGCCTGTGTGTCGCCCCAATGTAGCTTGATCTCCTGGCGAGCGTTGCCCGTGATCTTAGGGACGCGCACCCAGATGGTCGCAAGGCCTTGGGTCGCATCCCAGCCTTCGATCTGATAAGCGAGTCGCTCGCCACGGCTCGAGGTGAACCGCACATCGGCACCATCGGGCTTGGCTTGACTAAAATCGAAATATTCGCGGTGCAATCGCACCAGCACCGGAAAATCTTCCAGCACCGCCTCGGCACTCAAGTTCGCTCCCTCGCTCGTGGTGAGCAACCAGAGCGAGCCCGAGTATTTGCCCAGCTTCTGGCTCACGTCGTCCTGCGCGGGGCGCGCATCGGCGTCACACGACCAGAGCTTTTTAAGAACGTCGATCATCGCCGGATCATGCTTCGCCAGTTGCTCGCGATTGAAGGGGAAGAAATCGTTCGTCGAAAAGAACGCTTCGCTGCATTCGGCAAAGTACTCCATCGGATTGGTGATGGCGTAGGCTCGAACCTGAGCCGATCGACCGTCGCCGAAACGTTGCTCGACCTTGTCGTACAACCCCTTGGACTTGGCGCTTTCAAACGCCGCTTTGATGTCTGGATTGCCAAACCCTCGGGCGAGCACACGATCGTGATAGGCATGGGCCAGCTCGTGCAAGGCAAAGTTCGGCATGCGTTTCGTCTCGCGCTCGAAGATACGGATGTTCGTAAATTCGATCGCCTTCTCCATGATCGGGTCGCGCTTATTGTCGCGCAGCCACCCGGCCCCAGGGTGATACTCGGCGCGCGGCCTCACGTCGGCGTACTCGGGCGAAAACCACAGCGGCACCTTCTTTAACTCGACGACGGCCGCTGCCGGAACGACCCGCACGATCTCTTGCAACTGGACCCTGAGCAGCTCGAGTGCCCGATCGGTCGCGGCCCGGTCCTGCTCGAGTAGTCCTTCGCTGATTCGCACGGTCCAGCCTTCGATCTGCTTGGTCTGATGGCCAACGGCTTTCGTAGGCTCCGCGGCGACAACCAAATTCATCGTGGCTAGAGACGTTATGCACGCAACAATCAACCAGAGTTTCATGGGATACCGAGGGGTCAGGGTGATTGGTTCAAGGGTATGGATCCATGAATATGGTAGTTGCTCACAGACCACGCTGTCTAGAAACCTGCATGGATGCTCGGTAGGTTGTCTCGCCGCACGGGCTCAATTACAGTAGTGCGAGTCATTTGTCGCCCCAACGACCCCGTGCCCGCCGATTTTCACCCCTCCGCCTGACTGAGGCTTACCACTGTGACTCGAATGGTTTGTGTCTTGTCGGTTCTTTTGATCTGCGCGTTCGATGCTCTGTCGGCGGCCGAGTCGCATCCGCGCGTCGCGCCGTTCGAGCGGTTTTACGCCTCGGGCGAAGTCGATCTTGCGCGTGGTGGCGAGCTGTTGCTGGGTGAGCTGAACTGCACCAGTTGCCACAAAGTGGGTAACGAACTCAAAGACGTCGTGTTGAACAAGCAGGCTCCCCGACTCACAGGGATCAGCAGTCGCGTTAAGGTCGATCATCTGCGCGCCTTTCTTGCCGATCCGCACAAGGTGAAGCCCGGCACGACCATGCCCGCCGTGTTCGCGCACCTCGATGCGTCTCAGCGCTCCGCGAACGTCGAGGCGCTCGTGCATTATCTGATGAGCGACGCCACCGGCACGCTGATCGACACCGTGGTCAGCACAAAACACGTGCAGCAGGGGGCCAAGCTGATTCATGAAGTGGGTTGCGGCGCGTGTCACGGTCTGGTGACGAACGATAAGTGGAAGCCGCTCGCGACCGACGTGCCACTCGGCGATGTTGCGGCGAAGTACACGGTCAACACACTGGCGGCGTTTCTGAAAGACCCGCTCGCGCATCGACCGTCGGCCCGCATGCCGAGCTTTCAGCTCAAAGACGAAGAGTCTCGGGCGATCGCCTCGTGGTTTATGCGAAACGTGCAAGGCGTGGCCAACGTCCAATACGCCGTCTACGAGGGGAACTTCAATAAGCTGCCTGTGTTCAATGAGCTAAAACCCAAATCGACCGGCCAAGCCGTGGGTCTCGATTTGGGCGTCGCCTCGCGCCCAAACAATGTTGCGATCCGCTTCGAGGGCTATCTGCACATCGCCAAGTCGGGCATGTACACGTTCCACCTAAGCAGTGATGACGGCAGCCGACTGTCGATCGACAAGGCCGTGGTGGTCGATCACGATGGCGTTCATCCGCCCAACAGCAAAGACGGCCGCACACGACTGCTTCCCGGTCCGCATCACGTGGTGGTCGAGTGGTTCAACGCGAGCGCCGGTGCCGAACTGGGCCTCGAGATGGAAGGCATGGACTTCCCGCGCCAGTCGATCGAGGCGCTGCTCACGCTCACCGAGAAAGCGGAGACCTTCGACAACAGCAAGCGGTTTGTGCTCGATGCATCGAAAGTGAGCAAGGGTCGGGAACTGTTTGCCTCGGCCGGCTGTGCCTCGTGCCACGAACGTAAAGAGGACGCCAAGAACATTGCCGCCACGCTCAAGGCCAAGTCGTTCAAAGAGCTGAGCCAAGGGGGCTGCCTCGCTGTCGAGGTGCCCGCCCCACTGCCACGCTACGACCTCAACGATCCTCAGCGACAAGCCCTGACGCAGGCTATCCAGCAACGGGCATTACAGGTGGCGATGAAGGAAGTGAAGCCCGTCGCTCCCAAAGAGTTGGTGCAACGCACGCTCATCACGTTCAACTGTCTGGCCTGCCATGAGCGAGACAAGCTCGGTGGTCCCGAGGCGGCTCGCGACGAAGTGTTCCTCACGACGACGAAAGAATTTGGCGACGAGGGACGGTTGCCGCCGCGGCTCGACGGCGTCGGAGGCAAGCTGAACGCGAGCTATTTGAACGACATCCTCAACAACGGCAGTGACGATCGACCTTACTTGCTCGCCAAGATGCCGCGCTACGGCAACTCGAACGTCGGCCATCTGACGCCGATCCTCGAAAAACTCGATCTGCTTGAGCCGCTCAAGCTGCCCGAGTTCTCCGAGCCCGAGTATCGCGTCAAGAGTGAAGGTCGCCTGCTCATCGGTAGCAAGGGCTTCTCGTGTATCAAGTGCCACAACTTCAACAAGCAACAAGCCGAGGGGATTCCGGGCATCGATCTGACGCTGTTCACCAAGCGGCTGCGACAAGATTGGTTCCACAAGTACACACGTGATCCGCAGTCGTTTCGACCCGGCACGCGCATGCCCAGCGCTTGGCCGAAGACCGGTTTGAGTTTGTTGCCCAAGGTGCTCGAAGGAGATTGCGATCAACAAGTGGCCGCCCTCTGGGTCTATCTCAAAGACGGAACCAAAGCGGCCGTGCCAGCGGGTGTCGGCGGGCAGCCGATCGAGTTGCTCGCGTATGACGAGGCGATCATTTATCGCAACTTCATCGACGGTGCCGGACCCCGAGCGATCGGCGTCGGACACCCTGAGAAAGCGAACATTGCCTGGGACGCGAATCATTTACAGCTCGCGCTCATTTGGCACGGCGCGTTCATCGATGCCGCGAAACATTGGAACGGTCGCGGACAAGGCTATCAGATTCCGCTCGGCGATCACGTTGTCCGCTTCACTCCCGGTGTGCCTTTGGCTCGGCTCGACAGCGCCACGAGCACCTGGCCCACGGGCTCGGCCAAGGAGCAATCGTATCAGTTCTTGGGTTACCGGCTCGGAGAGAAACAGCGGCCGACGTTCTTGTACTCGCTGGGCTCGATTCGGGCCGAAGATTACATTGTCCCCGCGAGCGCCGAGCGCAACCCGGGCATTCTCCGCACGCTCGCCCTATCGACCGACAAGCCCGCCGAGGGTTGGTTCTTCCGCGCGGCAGCCGGCAAGCAGCTCGAAGCTCTGGAGGGTGGGTGGTATAAGCTCGATGGCATCTGTCGCATGCGACTGGAAAGCGACGGCGCGAAGCCGATCCTACGGCCCAGCGGCGACGTGACCGAGTTGCTCGTCCCGGTCGTGTTTCGCGACGGCAAGGCTCGCATTGTCCAGGAATATCAGTGGTAGTGACTACGTTATTTTGTCCTCTCGCGCTCCGATTACCTGAGAAGCTCATGATGATGTCTCGACTTGTTGTGTCCCTGCTTGCTCTCTTCGCCCTTGTCGGCTCGTTACACGCGGTCGAGCCCACCGAGGCCGACTATTACCGGATCATCTCGCTGCCGATCCCGCAGGAGATCGTGCTCGAGGCCGGCGGCATCGAGATCCTACCCGACAAAAAACTCGCGGTGTCGACACGCCGCGGCGACATCTATCTGATCGATGGTGCGTTTAACGACCCGAGCGAGAACGTGACCTATAAGAAATGGGCCTCGGGCCTGCATGAGGTGCTCGGCGTTGCGTATCGCGACGGCTGGCTCTACGCCACGCAGCGTGGCGAGGTGACTCGTATCAAGGACACCGACAACGACGGTCGAGCCGACCTTTTCGAGACTGTCGCCGACGGCTGGGAGATCAACGGCGACTACCATGAGTATGCTTTCGGCAGCGAGTTCGATCGCGATGGAAATCTCTGGATCGTGTTGTGCCTCACCGGATCGTTTAACAGCGAGGTGAAGTTTCGTGGTTGGTGCTTGCGGGTCTCGGCCGATGGCAAAGTCACGCCGACCACGAGCGGTATCCGCTCGCCAGGGGGCATCGGTATGAATGCCGACGGCGACGTGTTTTACACCGATAACCAAGGGCCCTGGAACGGCTCGTGTAACCTGAAACATTTGGTCCCCGGCAAGTTCGTCGGTCATCCCGGCGGCAATCGCTGGTACGACCAAGCTCCGAACATGGGCAAAAAGCCCGAGGATCCGTTATCCGGCAGTCGTTGGGCGACCGAGGTGGGTAAAATTCCGGAGCTGGTACCGCCCGCCGTGTGGTTCCCTTATCCGAAGATGGGTCAATCGGCCAGCGGGGTCGTCTGCGATTTATCGAGCGGCAAGTTCGGCCCGTTTGGCAATCAACTGTTCGTCGGCGATCAATCGCATAGCACGGTGATGCGAGTCGCGTTGGAAAAGGTCAATGGTTTTTATCAAGGCGCGTGCTTCCCGTTCCGCAGCGCCTTCGGCAGCGGCAACCTGGCGATGAAATTCGCGGCCGACGGCTCGATGTTCGTCGGCGGCACCAATCGCGGCTGGGGTTCGCGCGGTACCAAGCCTTGGGCCCTCGAACGACTCGTCTGGACCGGCAAGGTCCCCTTCGAGGTTCACACGCTCGCGGCCAAGAACGATGGCTTCGAGCTGACGTTGACCGAACCGGTCGACCCGCAGAGCGCCACCGATCTGAGTGGTTACAAGTTGCAAACTTACACGTACATTTACCAGGCGCAGTACGGTAGCCCCGAGGTCGATCACACGACGCCAACGATCAAGAGCGCGACCGTATCGGCCGACGGGAAAAAAGTTCGCCTCGTCGTCGATGGCCTGCAAGTCGGTCACGTCCACGAGTTCAGCTTCGATGGACTACGTAGCGCGAGCGGACTGCCTCTCTTACACAAACAAGCGTATTACACGCTCAACTTTGTGCCGAAATAGAGAGGGAGACGAAAGACGGATGCGGTGGCGCTCTACAGCGAGAGCCAGCCCGTTACCTTGGCTTGAATTGCGCGTCGCCGAACTGCCAGAGCAGGAACGACCACACGTCGGCCTTCTCTTCGTGTCGCTGCTTCTTGGTCGAGCCGATGCCGTGACCCGAGTGATAGTCGACGCGAAACAGTACCGGTTTGCCACTCGATGTGGCGGCCTGTAGCCGGGCGGTCGTTTTGGCCGATTGCCAAGGCTCGACGCGCGGGTCGTTGATCCCGTGCGTCAATATCACAGCCGGATAGCTGACCCCATTCTGAATATGATGCAGCGTGCTCATCGCCCAGAGCCCGCGGAACGAGGCTTCTTCGGTGACGGTGCCGAACTCGGGCACGTTCGGCGGTCCGTTCATGGTGGTCTCGAAGCGAAGCATATCGGTGCAGCCGACGGCGATTTGCGCAGCGGCGAATAGGTCCGGTCGTTCGGTGATCGCCCGGCCGATGAGGATGCCGCCGGCACTCACCCCTTTTCCGGCTAGCTTCGACGGTTGCGTGTAGCCGGTTTTAATCAAGTATTCGGCGCAGGCAATAAAATCTTTCCAGGTATTCGGCTTCGTGGCTTTACGGCCAGCGTGATGCCATTGTTTGCCAAACGCGCCGCCGCCGCGAATATGGGCCACGGCCAGCACGCCTCCTCGTTCGAGCCAAGCCAGATTGGTCGGGTCGTAACTCATCGCCATGATATGACCATAAGCGCCGTAGCCGGTCAGCAGCGTTGGATTCGAGCCGTCTAAACGCAGGTCTTTTCGATGAATGATCGACAACGGGACTTGCACGCCGTCGTGGCTCGTGACTCGCACTTCGGTCGAGGTGAACCCCTCGGGCGCGTCGAACTTGCCTAGCGGCAGCAGACCAGTATCGCTGAAGCCGTTTGACGCTGGATCATACCGATAGAGTCGACCTTCCTGGGTCCAAGCACGTGTTCGTACAAACGCGCCGGGCAAACTCAGCGAGACCGACTCGAAATGTCCCGACGGTTCGCCAGCCGGCAGCTCGATCGTTACGGGCTGGGCCTCACGGTCATACGCCACGCGGAGCAACTTGTGCGGCACCCCTTCCAAGATGCCGACATACAGCGCGTCTTGGGCCGCGGCAAGCGAGTCGACAACATAATCGCCCGGCGGAACGATGATCGCGGCCGAGCGCATGTCGGGCTTTGCCAGAGCGGTGCGAACCACTTTGAACCGCGGCGCGTCTTGAGCCGTGAGCAAGTAAATGTCATCGCCGTGGACAGCAAAGCTCGTCACCAGATCGGTGCGGTCACAGACTTTCGTCCACTTCATATCGGTCGAGCCCAACGCGCTGCGCGGCGCGGCGTAGAGCGTGATGTCGG
Organism: uncultured Planctomycetaceae bacterium; assembly: GCA_964387325.1. Lineage (GTDB taxonomy): Bacteria > Planctomycetota > Planctomycetia > Pirellulales > PNKZ01 > CAZZBK01. The sequence goes on along the minus strand of CAYLYE010000116.1, from coordinate 5,039 downwards.
TCTCGTCGCCGTGCTTAATTTGTCCCACCACCCACGCCGATCCCGACGAGACGATGACGGCCGGAAAGTCCATTTCCTCGAAGGTTGGCGAGCCTGCCGCACCACGTCCGAAAACGACCGGATCGCGGTCGGGATCCGCGCCGATCGTGTGCAAGAATGCCTGAGTGAACTTGTAACCCTCGGTCGGCGGAGCGTCGGCGGGCAACTTGCGACGGCGGCTATACACAAACGACTTGCCGTCACTCAGCCAATTCGGCAACGCATATTCCGCCTCGAGACGATCGATCGAGTCGGGCAGGTCGCGGCGCTCAGCGAGATCGAAGACCCGCAGCGTCGTTTGCTCCGATCCGGACGCCGCGAAGCCGTAGAGCAACTGCGAGCCGTCGGGCGAGACGCGAAAAAAACTCAGCGTAAAATGATCCCGCGGATCTGACTTGGGAAACGTATCGGGGTCGATCAGCAGTCGTTCGGTGGCCGTGGAGGCGTCGCGTACATAGATCTTGGCCACGTTCTCCGTGGCGAGTTGTTTGAAGTAGAAGAGATCGCCGTTGGGCCGACGTGAAACTCCCGAGAGCGTATAGGGCGAGCCGGCGCCCAGTTCGTCGATCCGCTTCAAGAGCGCCGTGCGACCGGGAATCGCCTGCAAAGTTTGCTCCGCATAATCGGCCTGCGCTCGCACCCAGGCTTGCACCGTGGGCTCGGTGAACTGCTCCATGTAACGGTAGTCGTCGGCGGTCGTGTTGCCGTAATGGGTATCGGTGACCGTCTTGACCGGCGCCGCGGGCGGTGGCGCCGCGTTGCTCATCGTCACGCTCATCAAAGTGACCACCGTACTTACGAATAAGGTTGAGGGTTGCTTCAGCATAATATTCACTGCCTACAAGGGGATCATCGGGCATGCGACTCGATCGAGTCGTCACGCCATATTATCGCGGCTGCTGCAATCGGGCCCGCACGAGTTCGGGCAAGTGCTTGACCGGGATCGAGCCGTGATCCAGCACGGCTTCGTGATACCGGCCCAGCTGGAACGACTCGCCTAGCTCGCGTTGCACCTGCTGACTCAGTCGGTAAAACGCCATGCGGCCGACAAAGTAGGTGCTGAGCTGAACCGAGCTTTGCTTGGCGCGAATGATTTTCAAGCGGGCTTCGCCATCGCTTTGATAAGCCTCGTTGGTCAAGAACCGCCAAGCTTCTTCGTCGCTCATGCTGGTGCAGTGCATCTGATGATCGAGGACGGCATTGGCGACCGTGCGGAGATAAAATTTCATTTGGTTCAAACGCAGCGCCAGATCCCCATCGCCGTAGCCCTGGTCGAGCATCATTTGCTCGGTGTAGACGGCCCAACCCTCGGTGAACACCCCCGACTGTAAGATCCGACGGATCAGCGATCGGCTGCGGTTCGAGTACTCGAGTTGCACATAGTGGCCCGGGTAGGCTTCGTGGATCGTGAGCACTTGCAGCATGTGCCGATTGTATTCTTCGAGAAAGCTGCGTGTGCGTGCCGCGCTCCATTGTCCCGGGGGCGGACTGACCGCGTAGGTACTCGATCCCAGTGGATCAAGCGGCAACGCCGGATCGAGGTACGCCGCCGAGTTGCCCCGGCGGAACTCGGGCATTTCGAGAATCTGGCAACGATCCGGCTCAGGCAGTCGTAGGATGTCGCGCTCGCGGATAAACGTCTTGAGTCGGCCTACCGATGCGCGAGCGTCGGCCACGAGCAGCTCCGGCGCGCCATGATCCTGACCGATGACGCGGAGCACTTCAGCAACGGTGAATTGCCGGCCTGCCTCGTCATCCGGGGGCAACGGCTTACGCGAAAAATAGCGGCTCCACAGTTGGCGCGCCGTGACATACATGTCGCGCTGCACTCGGACGAGTTCGACCTGAGCGTCTGCCAGGACCTGATCGGCGGTGCGGTCCGCGTCGAGTACCAACTCAAGTTTGCGTGAGAACTTTTCTTTGCCGAGCCGCCACTCGCCACTCGCCCGAGGCAGCATCGCTTCCAGGAATTGCTGATGCTGCAGGAGCGTTTGCACCACCGACGCGGCAGCCTGCTTTAAGGCCGCGAGTTGCGGCGTCTCGCCGACCAAATCAAAAATCTGCTGCTCGTAGAATTGCACCGCGCCACGATTTTGGAGCATGGCGGTCTCCAGAACCGAGCGGGGTGGATTCGTCAGCGTCGCTTGAGCCGTGGCAACGATACGCGGAATCTCTCGCATGCGTTTGATCGCGCTGGAGATGTTCGTCTCTTTGGGCAAGGTAGACTGAGTGAGCAGCGAGTAGACACTGTCGCTGATGTAAGCACCGTAGGTGCGCGGATCCTCCTCAAAGGGGCGCGTGTTCTCAGCGAGCCAGATATTCCGCGCGAGTTCGTCGCGAAAGATTTGAAAACTCACCTGCGCGTCGCGCGACAGTTCGGCATACGGTACGTCCCGCGCCAAGCTATCCAATCGTTGACGCGCGTGTATGATCCAGCCACGGCGTGCTTCAGGCGAAATATCGTCGAGCAGATGATCGAAGCGGTGGTCCCCGAGCTGCGTCGCCTCGAGCGGTCGCAATTGAAACGTCTCGTCGAGATAAGCTCGAAAGAACGTCTCCAATTTCTCGTCGGCGACTTGAGCGAACGCAGGAGCCAGCATGCCGAACACCCAAATGAAACCCGTAACCATCGTTCGCCGCATGACTTAACCTCTCGAACCCATCGACCAAATTGACACATAGCAAGGGCTGTATCAACGCAGTTCTTTGACGCGGATGCGACGGTACTCCATTTGTCCGCGGTCGGCTTCGAGGCCGATCGGTCCCGTGGCGGGGAGCTTGGCAGTGAACAGCAGCGGCTCACCGTTGCATGTGCAGGTCGCGACATCACCCTTCACAACGACCTCGAGCTCGTTCCAATCTTGTGGCCGATACTGCTTCAAGTCCTTGAACGGTCCGGCGACGAGGTAGTCGCGGCATTGCAACTGGGGCTTGCGCAGAAACACACCGCTGTCGGCGTTCACGCCCGCGCGGAACTCAAGCTTCAGATGGAAGTCGCCGGGGAACTCGCGTGAGGTCCACAGTTGGGCCAAGCCCTTGCCCGGATTCACGACGATTCGGCCATCGCGGGCCGTGTAGCGACCATCGCTCGCTGAGGGCTGGCCATCGAACGGAGCGCCGTCCTTGTAGCGCCAGCCGGTCAGGTCGCGCTCGTTGAGCAGCGGCTCAAACCCAGGCTCGAGCGTAAAGACTCGATCGCTCTGGAATGGCGACGCGGGGAGCCCAGCCTTGTTCCAGAGATTAACATCCGGAACATTCGTCCAGCCGTAACGAACCGAGACCGGCGAGGCGACCGACTCGCTCGACACGACAATCGTGTCAGCGGAGATGGTCGCTTTGGCGGGAGCATATTTTCCGTCGGAGCCGGCGATCGTAAAGCCGCGCAGTTCGCCGTCGCGGGCTTCGAGTCCGCCGCCGAGATGCTTGAATGTCAGCGTGGCGCTGTTGCCTTGCACGCGGATCGTGTCATAGGTCGGACCCGAGTATTCGATCTTCTCGCCGTACACGAGTGCCCGCGCGGCGAGCGACAGTCGCACGCCGATGGGTTGCTTCTGCTTGGGATGAATGTCGGTGGGGTCGCCGATATCGACTGTCACGGCCTGGGCGGTATTTTGTGTCGTCTCGACGGTGATCCGCTGCGCCTCGCGGACTTCGGGGGTCATATTGTTGTGCGGCGTAATTTGCACGAACAGGAACGGAAAGTCGCCGCGCCCCCAGGCTTTGCGCCAGCCGGTGATCATTGCTGGAAAAAGCGTTTGATACTCTTTGCCGCGCGAGGCATTGGATTCTCCCTGATACCAAATCGCGCCGCGAATGGCATACGGCTGCAAGGGGGCGATCGAGCCGTTGTACAGTCCTGTTGGCCGATTCACGTTCTGGCTCGGGTCCTGAAATTGCGGCTTGCGGGGCAGGGGGAGCTTGTCGGCTTTGGCCTTGGCCAGGGCCGCTTCGTACTTGGCGAGCAGTTCGGGTTCTTGTTTCTTATAGGCCTCCAAAGCTCTCGGCGCTGCGGCCTCGATTGCGGCTTGACGATCGAGCAGGGGCTTGAGTGTCGGGTTCGCTTCGAGATCGGCGCGCGGTGTCCATGCTTCGGCGACCGTGCCGCCAACCGCCGAGCGAATGAGCCCGACTGGCACTTTGACGTGGCGTCGTAACTCGAGGCCGAAGAAATAGGCCACGGCCGAGAAACCCGACGCGGTCTGCGGTGCATCAACGGTCCACGCACCACCGATCGTCTCTTGCGGTTCGTTCACAGCCTTCGGTTGGGCATTGAACAAACGTAATTGCGCGTCACCCGCGGCAGCGATCGCCGCCGGTCCATTGATTGACCCGCCGAGTCCGAAGGCCATGTTCGACTGACCGCTGCAGACCCAGACTTCGCCGACGAGAATATCTTGGCGTGTGAGCGGCGCGTCATCGGCGTTGGTCTTCACGCTCAGCGTGCGTCCCTCGGCCGAGGCGGCCAGCGGGTCGAGCGTCACCGTCCAGCGACCGGCCTTGTCGGCTGTGACTTGCTTTTCCTGATCAGCAAATTTCACCGTCACCTGACGTCCCGGCTCGGCGCGTCCCCAAACCGGTACGGTTGTATCGCGTTGCAAGACGGCATGGTCGGTGAACAAACTCCCGAGCGAGAGTTGTTCAGCCCCCCGCAACAAACTGCTTGTCGAGGCAAGAATCAACAATGCGAAACACAAGGGCGAGGTTTTCATGGTGCGAGTGAGGTCCGAAGGTGAAGGACGATCGTGCGTGTTGACCAGCGTGACACATGCCGCCGAAGCCGCGCGGCGTGGGGGAGATTATAACCCAACCGCAGTGGTCAAGCACGGTTCTTATCACCCAGCGGGGCGGCTTCGTGAGTGAGTGAGCGTCTCAAAAGTTCGTGGAGAATCGTTTGGGGTTGAAAAAGAGCTTGTTCGGCAGGGTGGCTGGCGTTTTGCGCAGCAAAACCCGGCATACATCGAGGCGGTGTCTTCCGTCCCTCGCCGGGTTTTGCTGCGCAA
>CAYLYE010000115.1:11831-19851 GCA_964387325.1 uncultured Planctomycetaceae bacterium | reverse complement strand
GATCGAACAATTGCCGAACGCTCCTGTCGAGCAAGTCGCCAAAGCACTCTTGTATCGAGGCGCGGTTTGGAATAAGAAAAGTGAGTACGACCGTGCAATAGCTGACTTTACCTACGTAATCGCACGACTATCAAAAGCGCCAACGAATTTAATTGCCCGTGCGCTTGGGAATCGCGGATGGTCGTCTTATCTGCGAAATGACTACGCCTCATTCCTCGCGGACACGGAGGCCTCAATAAGCAAGTACGCCAACCAGAACAGCATTGTATTTAATTTAGGCCTCGCACTGCTCGCCAATGGGCGTGATGACGAAGCCCTTGCCGCGTATCGTCGAGCGGCGGAAATATTTCCCAACGACATTGAAGACAATGGTCTCGTCGATTTGCGAGAAGCCCGGAAGACGTGGCTTACCGAAGCACGAGCCCAACCCGTCATCGAACTCCTGGAGTCACTGAAGAAGCCCGCGTCATGACTAGCTCCGCTCGCAGGCAATGTGTGAATCGAGTCATTTGGCCCGATTTGGTTGAATTCTCTCGGCGGCTCACGGATACTGGTAGCACGTTATCCCGCCCCACGGTTTGCCCTCTCCCGCGCTATCGGAGCCCCGACTCATGTCACAACGTCTCGCTCGTCGTTCGTTCTTGCAGGGCCTGAGTGTCGCGGGCTCGGCGCTCGTGCTGCCGGCGCAGAGCTACGCCCGACTGCTGGGCGCGAATAGCAAACTCCGGCTCGCCAGCGTGGGCGTCGGCGGCAAAGGCTGGAGCGACCTCACCGGCGTCGCGGCCAGCGAGCACGTGCAGGTCGTCGCCCTGTGCGATATCGATGAACGGCCACAATTCATGGGTCGGGCGGCCGAAAAATATCCCGACGCGAAACGCTACGGCGATTGGCGGCGCGTACTCGATGCCGAGAAAACTTTCGACGCGCTCACGGTGAGCACTCCCGATCACATGCACGCCCCGGTGGCGATGCCGGCGATGCAGCTCAAAAAGCATGTCTTCTGCCAAAAGCCTCTCACGCATACCGTTCACGAAGCGCGACAAATGCGCCGCACGGCCGACAAGTACGGCGTCGTCACGCAGATGGGGAACCAAATTCAATCGCACGTCGCCTACCGCACGGCCGTGCAGTTGGTGCATGACGGTGTCATCGGCAAGGTGAAAACCGTCCACAGCTGGCAAAGCGGCGCGCTCCGCTGGCGATTGGTCGACGACCGGCCCACGGGCGAGGACCCGATCCCGGCCGGCTTGCAATGGGATAACTGGCTGGGGGTCGCGCCGGTGCGTCCGTACAAAGACAACTTATATCACTCGTTCAACTGGCGCGCCTGGCAAGACTACAGCAACGGCCAACTCGGTGACTTCGGCTGCCATATTCTCGACCCCGTGTTCAATGCCCTGCTGCTGAAAGCGCCGCTGTCGATCCGCGCCGAGGCTCCGGCGATCAACCGCGAGGTCTGGACCAAGTGGGCGACCGTACATTATGAGTTCCCCGGCACTCAGTACACGGCGGGTTCGACGCTCAAGGTGGTCTGGTATGACGGCGAAGGCAAGCAACCGCCGCGCGACGCGCTGGGCCTGCCCGAGAGCTACAAGCTCCCGAACTCCGGGTCGGCCCTGTTGGGCGAGAAGGGAACGCTCGTGATTCCGCACGTGGCCTTGCCGCAACTCTTTCCCCAAGAGCAGTTCGCGAACGTCACGCTTCCGGACGTCGGCGCTCGCGATCACTATGTGCAGTTCGCCGACGCCTGCCGCGGCGAGGGAAAAACGACCAGCCACTTCGACTACGCGGCTAACCTCACCGAGACCGTTCTGCTCGGCACGATCGCGATTCGTTTGCCCGGCGAGACGCTGCAGTGGAACGCCGAGAAGATGAGCTTCGCCAACTCGACCGCCGCGAACCATCTCGTCACCAAGCCCTATCGCGCCGGCTGGGACGTGAAGTGGTTGTGAGCGCTGTTCGCCCCAACTCGTTAGCCGCGCTCACGCTTGGGTGACTCGCGCGTCTACCGTAGCGGCGGCTGATACGGATATGCCGGCTGCGGCGCTGCCACGGTGCGCGTATCCGGATAGCCGGGGGTTAAACTCGGCACGGGCGTTGCCCCCCGCAACAGAGCGACTCGCTGCGCCAACTCGGGTTGATAGCTGTTCGCTGAAAGCGAACGCTGATAGTTGGCAAGCGCTTGGCCCGGATTCCCTTCCTGCTCGTACATCTGCCCCAAGGCCGCGAGCGCTCGCGGCTCGTACGGATTCAACGCAATGGCGTCGAGCAGATTTTGCCTTGCGATGTCGCGTTGACCTTGTTCCTGCGCGAACCGCGCCAGCTCGACCCGCGCGGCGGGCAAGCCCGGTTCGCGCAATGCCCAGCGTTGCAACAGTCGGTTCGCGTCGTCGACGCGCGACTGATCGCGGAGCATCACGGCGAGTGCTCGATGACAGTCCACATGATTCGCCGCGTTGTCGAGGCATTGGTTGTACAGCGCCTCGGCCTGAGCAAAATCTTCATTGCGGCGAGTCTGCCGCGCCTGACGATGATAGACACTCGCCAGATTGTAGTACGCATCGGCATTGTGCGGATCGTTGCTCACCGCCTGATTGAAGCGTTGCAAGGCGAGCGGATAGTTACCCTGCTCGAACGCATTCACGCCGGTCATGTTCTGCGCTTGCGAACCGACCTGGCAACCGACCATACTCGGAATCCATAAGACCCCCAGCAGCCAGACAGCCAGACCACGCGATGAACCAATCGGTCGGAGCATAATCGATCGACACGAGGAAGAAACTCGAATTCGCGACGAAAGATACTCAGCCTGAGTGAGTTGGGACAAGATCAATCGGCCCACTTCTCATCGCCCCGGGTGGGGCAAAATGACTTAGTGCTCGACCGACGCGCGAGCAAAAATCTAGCCGGCCGAGGAATCGATCGTCGGCCAGCCCCGCTCCCCCTGCCTGCTAGCATCCTGCCGCGGGGTTGTTTTGATGCGTTACAGCTCGAAACGGCGGCAGAGCTACCGGTTTGGGTCAGGATGATCATTCGCTCGTTGCGCGTACCGCGGTGAGGGCCATGTTGTCGCGGTGGATCACTTCTTCGTACGGACACTGGCCCAAGGTCGTGGCGATGGCCTCGGTCCGTAAGCCGCAGATGCGCAAGACGTCGGCGGCCGGATAGTTGGTCAAGCCGCGAGCAAATTCCCGCCCGTGCTGGTCACGCAGTTCAATGACGTCTCCTTTTTGGAACTCGCCCTGCGCGTCGGTGACTCCGATCGCGAGCAGGCTGCGTCCTTGCCGCTCGATGGCCTGCCGGGCACCGTCGTCGACCGTGATCACGCCGCGCGGCTGGGCCGTGAAACCGATCCAGCGTTTCCAGCTGGCGAGCCCTTCGCCCTGCGCGACGAATAAGGTGCCGACCGGCTCACCGGCAAGAATCTTGGCTAGCGCTCCGCGTTCGCGACCGCTGGTGATGATGACATTCTCGCCCGAGAGGGTGCACATCCGCGCGGCGTTGAGTTTGCTGGACATGCCCCCTTTGCTGAGTCCGGTTTTCTTGTCGCGGACCATGGCCCAAACCTGATCGTCGAGCTTGGGGACGGTATGGACCAGTTTCGAACCACTCTCGCGCGGGTCGCCGTCGTACAGGCCATCGACATCGCTGAGCAACACCAGCAGCGGGGCGCGGATCAGGTTGGTGACCATCGCGGCGAGCCGGTCATTGTCGCCAAACGTGGTCTGCAATTCCTCGACGCTGACGGTGTCGTTTTCGTTGATAATCGGCACGGCGCCCAACTCGAGCAGCGCGAGCAGCGTGTTGCGAACGTTCAGGTAGCGAGTCCGATCGCCGACGTCGTCGAACGTGAGCAGCACCTGAGCGGCATGTCGGCCGAAGGCACGCAAGGCCCGATCGTAGGTCTGCACAAGGTAGCACTGCCCGACGGCGGCGACGGCCTGCAATTTGGCCAGATCCTTGGGGCGATCGGTGAGTCCGAGCTGGCCCATGCCCGCGCCCACCGCGCCACTGCTGACGAGCACGACCCGGCGACCGCTGCGGAGCACTTCGTGCAATTCCTCGGCCAGAGCGGCGATGCGAGCCTCGTTGAGTCGGCCGTCGGGTCCGGTGAGGACGCGGGTCCCCACTTTCACGACGATCGTCGAGGCCGCGGCGGCAATTTCCTGACGCAAGGGATCGGTCATATTCGGTGGCTGCTGCTCGGGTGCGAAGCGTGAAATGCGTCGGCGACGCCACCAGAGGGAGTTGGTCCCCCGCCGGGCTCGATCGACGCTAACCTCATGTCGGCTATCAACATATCGCCCCAAGGGTCGTCTCGCCAAGGTGGTCGGTTGTGGAAGTGGGCTCATCATCCTAAAATACAGGCTCAGCTTTCCGCCTCGCTGTGTTCGCCTTTCTCTCGCGCCCCCAGGAAAGCCGGTCAGGCACGAAGTCGCCGGCATCATCATCCATGAGTGAATTGCACCACGAGTGCGGCATCGCCGCGATCTATCACCTGCCCGGTGAACCTAGTCCGATCTTGGGCGAGAAGGCTCCCCTGAGCGATGCCTCACGGCTCATCCCGCGGATGTTGCTCGATATCCAAAACCGCGGACAGCTTTCGGCAGGCATTTCGTCCTACGACCCTACGCGCACGCAGCTCATCGAGACGTATAAAGAGCTGGGGTCGGTCAGCGAAGTCTTCCGTCTCAGTCATAAGGCCAAGGCCGAGTCGCTGATGGAACGGCTCAGCGGATCGGCGGCCATCGGTCATGTCCGCTACGCCACCTGCGGCGCCGACGACATCAACTACGCCCAGCCTTACGAGCGGCATCACCTGCAAAAGCACAAGTGGTTCACGTTCGGCTTCAACGGACAGTTGGCCAACTTTGCCGAGCTCCGGCACCAGTTGCTCACCCGCGGCGACAATCACCTGTCGCGCGACAACGACACCGAAATCATCCTGCACGAAGTCGGTCGTGTGATGTCGGTCGAGTCCAACGGCGGCTACACACCGTCGCTGTTCGAGATTTGGCAGCGGCTGGCACAAAAATTCGACGGCGCCTACAGCCTCGCCATGCTCAACGCCCTGGGCGAGATGCTCATCGTCCGCGACCCGCTCGGCATCAAGCCGCTGGTCTACGCCAAGGAAGACAACCTGTTCGCAGCCGCTAGCGAGAGTGTCGCGCTCATCAACCTGGGCTTTAAGCCCGAGAGCGTCAAGTCGCTCCTGCCGGGCCAAGCGATCTCGATCGAGAATGGCCGCTTCGAGATCAAGCGTTTTATGCAAAGCCCTCGCCGCGCGCATTGCTTCTTCGAGTGGGTCTACTTTGCCAACGTCGCCAGCACGATGGACGATCGGAGCGTATACCTGGCCCGCACGCGCTTGGGCGAAGAGCTTGCCCGGCTTGAGACGCTCCCCATCGACGACGACACGATCGTGGTGCCTGTGCCCGACACGAGCAAGGCAGCCGCCGACGCGATGGCCTATAAGCTGCGCGTGCCCAGCCGCGAGGGGCTGATTCGCAATCGTTACTCGGGCCGCACCTTTATCGAAGGTAAGAACCAACGGGTTCGCAAAGCCGAGAGCAAGTACACACCGCTGCGCGAAGTGCTCGAAGGGAAGAAAGTCATTCTCGTCGAGGACTCGATCGTCCGCAGCACGACGATGAAGGTGCTGTTGCACAAGATTCGCGATCTGGGCCGCGCCAAGGAAATTCATGTGCGCGTCGCCTCGCCGCCGATCATCGCGCCGTGCTTTTATGGCATCGACATGTCGACGGTCAGCGAGCTGTTCGCCCCCAAGTTTTTAGAGGACGGCGTGCTCACCGAGGCCGGGCAAGACCGCATGGCCAAGCAACTGGGGGCCGAGTCGCTCCGGTATCTCCCCGTCTCGTCGATCGCCCGAGCGATTGGCTTCGACAGCGACCAATTGTGCCAGGCCTGCATCACCGGCGAATACCCGACCCCATGCGGTCAGGAACTCTATCAGATCGCGGTTCGCAACGACAAAATGCAAGTCATCGGCCGGACCTACGAAGGCGCGAACAGCTAATCGCCGCGGGGTGGGGTTATGTAGGGTGCAGTTCTACGCCGTGGGCAGCAACGGTACGCTATAGGCGCGTACGGCATCATCTACCGTGACCAAAGTCATCTCGTGATGCAGTGCTTGGACGATGAGAATCCGATCAAATGGATCGCGATGCAGGTGCGGCAGTCCGGCCAGTAGGATCAGCTCGGGTTCGTCGAGTGCCAAATTCGCAATTTGATGTGCCGCCCGTTGCCGCGGCAGGTATTCGGCTGGTGGCTCTGGCAGGGGAAGTTTTCCGATGGCGTAATTAATGACCGCCTCCCACACCGACGCGACGCTCAAGTACACGGCATGGGACGGATCGCGGATCGCATCCCGGAAGGCGTCTGGTAAGCGAGCATCGGCGCTGATGTACCACAAGAATACTTTTGGGTATCCAGCAGAAGCCTTATGACCGCTCGAAGTCCTTGAGAAGGTCGTCAGGAAGGGGTGCGTCGAAGTTATCCGGAACGGTGAAACGTCCAGCGCACAGACCGAAAGGTCGCAATCGATCCACGCCTACCCCGACGGGCCGGACTTCCGCAAGCGGTAACTCGCCACGGACGACAACAAAAGATTCACCAGCTTCGACACGCCCGAGGAAGGCGATTGGATCGCGTTGAATTTCTTGTACGCTGATAGTGTTCATGGCATTATTGTAGCCAGGACGGCCAAGCCGAACAACAATCAGCGTCGAAGTCGCCGAATGTGCCTCCAACAGCGGACCGTTCACCTTAAGCCGTGGTCAATGTCTCTGAAATTGCGACAGCGAATCGCCTTGAATAGCCCACCCCCTTTCTGGTCATGACCAAGACGCAAGCGCAAGACATTGAGCATTCCCAACACGCGGAGAACATCATGCGTAGCGTCTCGCTCCTACTCATCGTGCTCCTTGGCGCCACGAGCTTCGCGGCGGAACCGACTCCGGGCGAGCAAATCGAGACGCTCAAAAAACTGGGCGCACGGCTCAAACTGGACGAGCAACAGCGGGTCATCGAAGTCAATTTCGGCGAACGAAAAATCACCGATGCCGACTTGGTCCATGTGCGCGGCCTGCCCCAGCTGCAAGAACTCGATCTGACCCGCACTCGAATCACCGGGCCTGGCTTGGTCCACCTCAAGGATGCGGTAACCCTACGTAAGCTGTATCTCACCGAGACTAAGTTGGACGATGCCGCACTCGCGCCGTTGCTCAGACTGCCGAACCTCAGCTTCATCGGGCTCTCGGGGACCAAGATCAGCGACACGGGCCTGGGGCAGCTCGCCGAACTGCGCGGCCTCAAGCAGATATTCTGCCTCGGCACGAGCGTCACCGACGCCGGCGTTGAAAAGCTGCGGCGCGCCTTGCCGCAATGCGATATCGTGCATTAGGGGTGCAAATTGCCGGAGCACTGCAACCCCCGGCTTGGTCGTAACGCAGCCGGCAGGGTTTTACTGCGCAAAACACCCGCCCCACTCTCCGACCCCCTGTCGGCGGTGCGGCTCGTAAGGTCTGTAACGATCGTGCGGGGCGCGGAACACTCGCTGTCACTTGGCTTCGCACCGGCGTCGCTTTAGTCGCGTCCTATGTTTTCCCAGACGGTTGGTTGCTTGCGCGCCGACGGTCTGCCCGGGAGACACGACGAACATGATCAAATTGACGCATCTCGGCGGCGGTGCCTTCATCGTCAACGCCGACCTGATTCGCTACGTCGAGCAGCGTCCTGATACGTTCGTGACGATGACCGACGGCGACCGGTTCGTGGTGCAAGAATCACTGGACGAAGTCGTTGGCCGAGCGGTTGAGTACCAACGTCAAAAGCACATGATCCCGGCTCCGCTGCACAGCGCCGCGAGCCAGGATCGCAACTCGTTTCGATAGACATCATTGAATTCATCGCCGGAAGATCAGCATGGATATAGCAACCGTACTGGGAATTATCTTTGCCGTGGGAGCCATCGTCTACGCGTCGTCCACTTCGCCCGATC
>CAYLYE010000115.1:0-11821 GCA_964387325.1 uncultured Planctomycetaceae bacterium | reverse complement strand
ACTCGGTCGTCGCCGGTGGCGGTTCGGCCGGAGCGTTCATCGACTACCCTTCGCTCGCCTGCGTGGGGGGCGGTGGCTTGGCCGCCGTACTCATGTGCTTTCCGCTCAAGAACGTTCTGGGCGTGTTCGCCGTGATGAAGAACGTGGTGCTCAACAAGCCACCCAATGTTTTGGAACTGATCGAAACGGTCGTCAGCTTGGCCGAGACCGCGCGCCGCGACGGCCTGCTCGCGCTCGAGGGGCGGATCGGCGAAATCAAGAACCCGTTTATCGTGATGGGCATTCAGATGGCGGTCGATGGCACGCGTGCCGAAGTGATCGAGGAGGTGCTCCGCACCGAGATCGACTGCACAGCCATGCGTCATAGCCAAGGCAAGAGCATCCTGGACCAAGCCGGCAAGTTCGCGCCGGCCTTCGGCATGATTGGCACGCTGCTCGGTCTGGTGATCATGCTCGGCAATATGTCGGACCCCAACGCGATTGGTCCCGGTATGGCCGTGGCCTTGCTCACGACGCTTTACGGCGCGATCCTCAGCAACGCGGTCATGCTGCCATTTTCGGAAAAGCTCAATTTTTTGAATAAGCAAGAATTGCTGGCGATGGACATCATCGTCCGCGGCGTGATGGGAATCCAATCGGGCGACAACCCGCGAGTGATCCAGCAGAAGCTGATGGCGTTTGTGCCGCCCAAGGTTCGTCCGAAGGAGGCCGCCTAAGCGCGGCAAGCCATTATGGCGTTCCAAGAAGATCCACCCGCTGGCGTGCCCGAGTGGCTTGTCACGTTCGGCGACATGATGTCGCTGTTGCTCACGTTTTTCATCATGCTCGTGTCGATGAGCGAGTTGAAGAGCGAGAATCGGGTGGCGATGGCCGTCGAAGCGATGAAGAAGCAGTTTGGCCGCGACAAGGACCCGGCCCCTGGCGCACAGCGTCGGCGTGGGCCCAAGGTGCAAGCGCCAGTGGGCGAGAACGCGATGGTCCGCAATGTCCGACCAGGCGATCAGACGTCGATCGGTGGGAGCGTGTTGTTCGAGGAGTCCTCGAATGAATTGACCGACGATGGCCGCAATCGGCTACGACCACTGTTTCCGACCTTGCTCGGACGACCGCAGAAAATTGAAATCCGCGGTCATGCGGCAAGACGGCCCAGTTCGACCGAGGGAACATCGGACAACGCATTCGATCTGGCCTACTCGCGGGCCAAGAACGTGATGGACTTTATGATCGCCGAGGGCATCCCCGCCAAGCGGATTCGCTTGAGCGTCGCAGGCGCTAACGAGCCGGCACAACTGATTGGCGACAAAAGCACGAAGGTCATGAATTCGCGCGTCGAGGTGTTTCTCGTGAACGAGATTGCGGAGCAGTTCGAGGGGAGCGACGAAGAGCGCAAAGCGCGATTGGCTCCCACCAAGTTGTAGTGCAGAACTGAATTGATTTACCCTTTATGCTTCGGAACGATTGAGTAGGACCATCATGCCAGCTGCCGATACCCGCGATGCCGAAGTCGCCGCGCCAAAAGGCAAATTTGCCAAGCTGAAAATTCCCTTGGTGATCGCCGCGGTGGTGCTGCTCGAGTTTGTCGTCGTGTACATGTTCTTTCCGCCAGCGGCCGCCGAAGCTCCACCGCCCGAACCGGTCAAGGAAGCCGCGAAGGAGCTGCCCCCGCCGCCGCCGGAACTCGAAGAGCCGGTCAAAGTAACGCAGTCGGACAAAGAAATCGACCTCGGAGACTTCAGCGTCACGGCACACCAAGCCTTGGCCAACATCACGCTCCGCATCGACTTCCATCTCTACGGCACTGTGCCAATCGAAAAAGACGAGGAATTCACCAAGACGATGGAGACGCGCGGCAAACGCGTCCGCGAACAGGTCATTTTGGTGATCCGGGCCGCCGACCTGACCGACCTGACCGACGCCGGATTGGGGTTGATTAAACGCCGCATTTTGGCGACAACGAACAAGACCCTCGGCAAGCCGCTGTTGACGTCGATCGTCTTCACTGACTTCCGATTCAACGAACAATAACGGGTCGGCAAGCCGAGAATGCCCTAAAAACGCGGGTGTATTCGGCTTCGTTCCCGCTCCCCTTTGCCTAGGAATGGATTCCGATGGCCGACGACTCGAACACGCTTAAACAGAACGAGATCGAAGAGCTACTCAAGCAGGCCCAAGGGGGAGCCTCCGCCCCGACGGCCCCTGCTAGCAACGCTGCGCCCGCAAGCGGCACGGTCTCGCAATCGGAAATCGAGGCGCTGCTCGCCTCAAAAAACCCCGGCGCGGCGGCGGTCGTTGCGCCGCCTCCTGCGGCGGCTCCGCGACCCGCGACTCCCAAAGAAGCCGCGAATGACACCGGGATCCAGCAGCAAGATATCGAGCTGCTGCTAGCCAAAGCCGAGGCCGCAATTCGTTCGGTCGAGGAGCCGGTCAAGGCCCGCTCGCCGGGTAACGCGCGTCCCTTTGCCTTAGCCGACCTTGGCGGCGCGCCCCCATCGACCGAGTCCGCCACGATCGGCTTATTGCGCGACGTCGAGCTCGATCTGAAAATTGAGTTGGGCCGCACGCATATGCAGCTCGAAGATGTGCTCAAGCTGCGTAAAGGAGCGGTCGTGCCACTCGACAAGTTGGCGGGCGACCCGGTCGACATTTATGTCAATGGCCGGCTTATTGCACGCGGCGAGGTACTCGTGCTGAACGACAATTTTTGTGTGCGCGTGGCCGAGTTGGTGGCGGGCGACCCGACGTTGCAACATTAATCACGGCAGCCAACGATTTTTGCACAGGGACGGTCTCATGGCGCGTAGCGGCCTCATCGCAGCACTCGGAGCCTGGCTCCTGACCCTGCCGCTCGCGGCCCAAGTGCCGCCCCCCATCGAGTCGCGCGGCGCGACCTACGATCCCGCCGTGCGACCTGCGACGCATCTCGCCCCTGGCCCTGCGAACAAACTCCTCGGCGACGCGCCCTTACCGCTCTCGAAACGTGACAGCAAGTCGAACTCGCCGCGATTAGCGCCCCCGGAACGCTCGCCAAACCTCACTCCAGCATCGAGCTTGACATCCATGTTTGTCAGCCTGGGCTTGGTCCTGGCGCTCTTTATGGCCGCCGCCTGGGCAATCAAACGGAGCTTGCCCGCCGGAGCCACGACGCTCCCCAGCGAGGTCGTCGAGCTGCTCGGGCGAGTGTCGCTCGGTTCGCGACAGCACGCGCATCTGCTACGTTGCGGCAACAAATTGCTGCTCGTCTCGCTGTTTCCCGGCGGAGCCGAAACGCTGACCGAGGTCACCGACCCGCTGGAAGTCGATCGTCTGATCGGATTGTGTCAGTCGGCCAAGTCGAATAGCGCGTCGCAGACCTTTCGCCAAGTGCTCGAACAATTTGCCCGAGAGAAGCCTGTGCCGGTGGTCAGTAAAGCCATGCCGGCGGGCGTCGTCGATCGGACCCTTGCCGCCGCGGAGGACGACGATGTCTGATAGCTCGCGTCCCACGAACGACAAGGCCTCGACGCATCTGCAAGCGTGGCAGCGCTCGCCGCTGCGGCGCATCGTGGCGCTCGCCTACGTGGTATTGGCCTGCGGCTGTTTGTTAACTCCCGTGTGGGCACAAGAGCCTGCCAACGCGCCGGCCCGCATCGAGTTGCCCAGCGGCTTGGCCGGTGGACCCGAAGCGTGGACCAGCCCGCAGGGGCTCAGCTCGACGCTGCAAGTCATGTTGCTGCTCACGGTCCTGAGCCTCGCGCCGGCCGTGTTGCTGATGACCACCAGCTTCGTGCGGATCATCATCGTGCTGGGTTTGTTGCGGCAGGCCATGGGCACGCAGACATTGCCCCCGAGCCAGGTCATCACGGCGATGGCCATGTTCATGACGCTGCTCATCATGACCCCGGTTTGGAAACAAGTCTATGACGAGGGGATTCAACCTTACACGCAACGGCAGATCTCGCTCAATCAAGCTTGGGAGAACGGTGCCGCGCCGATCCGCCGCTTCATGAGCATGCAGATCGAGCGGACCGGCAACACCGACGATGTCTGGCTGTTCCTGCAATACCTGCCCGATGCTGCCACGCCGCAGACCTACGACGACGTGCCGCTCGCCGCCTTGCTGCCGGCTTTTATGCTCAGCGAGCTCAAGACCGCGTTCCTCATTGGCTTTCAGATCTACCTGCCGTTCATCGTGCTCGACATGGTCGTCAGCAGCGTGCTGATCGCGATGGGCATGCTGATGTTGCCGCCGGTGCTCGTGTCGTTGCCGTTCAAACTGCTGCTGTTCGTGCTCGTCGACGGCTGGCGGCTCGTGATCGGCATGTTGCTCGAAAGCTTTCAGCCCTTTAGCTGACGCCGTTCAGCTCCCTCTCTGTCCGCGCGAAGGGACTCGCCATGCAAACTCAAGACGCCGTCGATCTGGTCCGCCAAGCCGTGCTCATCACGCTTACGCTCTCGACCCCCGCGCTGGTCGCCGGCTTGGTCGTGGGCCTGGTGATCGGCTTGCTGCAAGCGTTGACGCAGATTCAAGAGCAGACCGTGGCGTTTGTTCCCAAGATTGTCGCCATGGTCGTGGCCATCACCGTGACGCTGCCGTGGATGGTGGCCCAGATGTCGCAGTACGTCATCGAACTCTTTACCCGCATCCCGGACACCCTGTAGCGAGGCCGCCGCCGCAGGACGAGTGACTCCGCTGCACTCGTCGCTCGGCCGTGGATCACGATCATGGCTTGGCTACAAACGCTGTTCCTGCTGATGTCCCCCTCGGCCGTCATTGTGTTCACGCTCGTCATTGCGCGCGTGGGGGGCATCGTCGTGACGGCGCCCATCTTCGGCGGCAACGAAATTCCGGCCCAGGTCCGCATCCTGCTGACATTCGCCCTGTCGGTGCTCGTCGCTCCGGTGCAACTTAGCCGACACGCCACGCTCCCCACCACACCGGTCGACTGGCTGCTCGCCATCATCAGCGAAGCGCTCGTCGGTCTGATCCTGGGCTTGGGGCTGCTCGTGATCTTCTCGGGCATACAAATCGCCGGACAGCTCATCAGCCAACTCGGTGGCATGTCGATTGGCGAAGTCTTCAACCCGCAGTTCGAAACGAATATGCCGCTCTTCTCACAATTGCTGCATATGTTCGCGATGGCACTGTTCGCCATCAGCGGCGGCCACCGGCAGGCCATGCAAGCGCTGCTCGACACCTTCGCCGCGCTCCCTTGCGGACAACTGCTCGTGAGCGACTCGCTCGTCGACACCTGTACCACACTCATCACGCAGAGCTTTCACATGGGCATTCGAGTCGCCGCCCCGGCGGTGCTGGCCCTGCTGCTGGCCACGCTCGTGCTGGGCA
This sequence comes from uncultured Planctomycetaceae bacterium, assembly GCA_964387325.1. Taxonomy (GTDB): domain Bacteria; phylum Planctomycetota; class Planctomycetia; order Pirellulales; family PNKZ01; genus CAZZBK01. Next base: position 6,498 of record CAYLYE010000115.1, on the reverse strand, counting down.
TTATCAGCCGCACGCTGCCGCAGTTGAACGTGCTCTCGTTCGGTTTCGGAATCAGTGCCTTGGTGACCTTTGGCATCGTCTGGGTCTCACTCGGCGCGATCGCGATCGTGTTTCAGCATTACATCGAGCTCGGGCTCGACCTCAGCAACGATTGGATTACCACGCCGAACTCATTGATGCCGGCAACTCCCATCCCGACTCGCCCTTTTTGATCCTCGGAACATCCGACAGACAGGCCAAGCAACGCAAGGCCGGGGTTATTGGCCTCGCGTTGCTCGACCTGTTCAGTTCGTTACCTGAACCTCAATAAACACCGCGCGGCATGGAAGACAACGGCGACAAAACACTCGACCCGACCCCGCATCGTCGCGAGCAAGCGCGCGAGCAAGGTCAAATTGCTCGCAGCCAGGACCTGGGCAATGCGGCTCTGCTGGCCGCGGGAGCTTTGGTGCTGTACGCGCTCGGCGGCTCGCTGGCCGATCAAATCGGCCGGATCACTGTCGCTCAACTCGGTGGCGAGGCTTGGCTCCGCGCCGACTCGTCGTTGCTCTTCAACACCTGGGTCGCCACGCTCGGCAACATCAGCCTGGCGCTGCTCCCGATCATGGGTTTGCTCTTTGTCGCGGCGGCGGCTGTGAACATCTTTCAAGTCGGCTTTCTGTTCATGCCCGAAAAGCTGGCTCCGGATCTATCGCGGATTGATCCCCTGGCCGGTTTTGGTCGTATTTTCTCGGTGCAAGGCGTGGCCCGACTGGCTTTCGGCATGCTCAAGGTCGTGCTCGTCGGCGTGGTCGCGTATCGCGCGCTGATCGCCGAGCAAGACACGGTCATCGGCCTAGCTCAGTTGAGTTTGATCGAGATTGCCGCGACGCTTTTCGACGTCCTGTATCGCGTCACGCTCAAAACGGCACTCGCGCTGCTGATTCTCGCGCTGTTTGACTACGCCGTGCAATGGTGGAAGCAGGAGCAAGACCTGCGGATGACCATGCAAGAAATGAAAGACGAGATGAAGCAGATGCAGGGTGACCCGCAAATTGCCGCCCGGCGACGACAAGTGCAACGACAACTCGTACTGAACCGGATGAAGACCGCGGTCCCCAAAGCCGACGTCGTGATCACGAACCCGACCGAGCTGGCGATCGCCATTCAGTACGACCCGTTGAAGATGGCCGCTCCGATCGTGGTCGCCAAAGGGGCCGGGCTATTGGCCGCGCGCATTCGTACCTTGGCGCTCGAACACGGCATCCCGATCGTCGAGCGCAAACCGCTCGCCCAGGCGTTGTACAAAGAGGTCGATTTGAATCACCCCATCCCGACCGGCATGTTCGCCGCGGTCAGCGAGGTGCTCGCCTACGTGTACACGCTCAAGGGGAAGAAGTTCCCCGACGCAGCGTAGGGGAAGCGGAGAAGAGGGGCTAGAGACTAGTACGGAACGCTGATGCGATAGCGTACTTCTTTCTAGCCTCTAGCCTCTCATTTTCCCAATAAACAAATAGTACGGCACGCGTCCGAGCGGCAGATACGGCACCTTGGCGCGGCCTTCCTCGACAAGTTCGACCTCGAATCGCCGCGACAGAGTTGGCAGATGCTCGCTGCTCAAGAATACATTGTCTAGCGCGAACCACGTGGGCCAGAAGGTGCGTGTGAGCCACGCATGTTGCGCACAACGCTGCTCGGCATGTTTGCGTGAGACATAAAAGTCGACCACTCCGATGAGACCGCCCGGCTTGAGCAGCCGCTGGGCATGATCGAGCGCCGCGACCCAATCGGGAATCATCGTGAGCGAGTAGGAGAACGTCACCACGTCGGCTTGCCCCTCCGACGGCACGAACGTCGTTGCATCGGCTTCAACCGCCTCGACATTCGTCCAACCGCGATCAGCCACGCGCTGTCGGGCAACCTTAAGCAGGCTCGACGCCAGATCGACCACGTAAACCTTGCTGAGCGTCAAGATTCGCTCACCCAGGCAGTCGAGATTCTGCCCCGTCCCTCCGCCCAGATCGACCCAAAGGCCGCCGCTGGGGACGTCGAGCGAATTGAAGAGCTTTTCGCGACCGTGCAACAGTCGGCGGCGAAAATCGTCGTAGCCGCTCGCCTGTTGACCGTAGAAATAGTCCATCCGCTCGGCATGTGTATCGCCGCGAACGGGAGCGAATCCCAGATGGTAAAGCGTTTTCAAATCGGCAACGAGCGACATGGCGCAACTTCCAAACTGCAATGATCGATTGAGCTAAGTTCACGCGACGAGATCGGCAATGAAGAAGCTGGCGTAAGTATGAACACGATCGAGCCGATGCAATTGCTCGGCTTCCTTGCGATGATATTCGAGCAGATCGCCGACCGAGCGCAAGATGCCACTCATTTCGACACGAGTCCGGTCAACAAAATCGGTTCGCAAGCCGCCGCTACGCCACAGCACGCGCGCCTTGGGCGTGGCGCGGTCGACAATCGCCTGCCACTCCCCTTGCAACAACTCGGGCCGCGTGGCGAGCCAGTCCATGTGATCGAGCAACACAAAGCGGCTGACCGGCTCGTCGTTCGTTTCTAAGTATTCCTGCACGCTACTCGTCGTGATCGATAGCCGATCGACCAGCCCTGCCTTGAGCCGCTGGAAGTTTTCTCGCTTGAGATACTCGGGACAGCAGTCGCGCGTGTAACGACCGGTCAGATAGACTCGCCAGAAATAATTGTCGGCTAGCGGCAACTCTGCAAAGACGGCATCCAGACATTGTTCGATGAAGCCGGACATGCCGCCCAGATGGTAGGCCTCGACGTGCGCGCGCTGCGCACGCGGTACCCCGAGGAGCGACAGCGTCGAATCGCGCCGGACGAGCCAGCGCAAGAAACCGCTCCAGAACATCGGCTTGACTTGTTCATAGTACAGCTCCCGTTGTTGGGCCAACGATTTCGACGCACACATCGCCTCGATCATATCGCGCAACTGCACCACGCGATCGATGTAGAAATTGACAAAACGGGCAAAGCTCCCCGACGTACCACAAAAATAGAACGACCGTCGCGCGAAACTATCGATGCGGCGATCCCAATAGTGCTGCGCCCAGACGCTCAGATGCTCGCGCAGCGCGTCGTGATAGATGTCGCGCGCCACGTCGAGTCGGCCGCTGCCAAATAGCTCGAAGAATGTCGTGAAATCGAGGGCCCGAATACCGGCCACCTTGAGCTCCAGCAAAGCATTCTGCCGGGGATTCAAATCCACCGCGCTCACGCGGGCTGGCGCGTCGAGCAGGTAATCGAGCGCGTTACAGCCGGCCGAAGTGATAACCAACACGTGGTCGTCGGGCCCCAGTCGCAAAGCTTGGCGATCGAGTCGGGGGTCTTCCCAGCACGTGTTGTAGACAAGATGGTTTTGATGCACAAACTCGAAACACTTGCGACTGATCGTTTCGGCCAGTGACATGCTCGTCATACTCCGGACTAAATTAGGTGGGCACCAATACCGGCTCGATGTCGTCGACGTCGTCAACTTCGACCGGCGGCGGCCAGATGGGCCGCTCGTGTAAAGGAATCAGTTCCGTGGGTAGCCATTGATACGCGCGGGCCTCGTCGTCGCGGATGCCGACGAAGCCGGCCGGCGACTCGGTCCAACAACCCGAGTTGAGATAGTGAATGCCTTGATAGTCGCTATCGCCTAGCACGTGCGTGTGACCGAGGATCACACCGGCATAGCCGCGTTGTACCGCCGTGCGATGCGCGTGTCGTTGCAGCGACTTGACTGCTTTGACAAAGCATTTGCTTTTGTGCTTCAGAAATCGGGCGAGCCGATGCGTTGGATCGATCCATTGGCAACCGCGATACACCGCCTCGGCGCCGCCAATGATCGCCGAGGGCCAATGCAGCGAGCAGTCCCATTGATGGCCGTGACAGACCAGGTACCGCGCGCCGTCGACATGCAACTCCAACTCATTGCGCGGCTCGATCCCCAGCAGGCCGGTGAACCACGTCTCGGGTGGGTCATGATTACCCAGCAGCCACTCGACGTGGGTATGCGTCGCATAGCGGCGCAGAGCGTCGATCACTTCAATATCGGCGACCGACAGCCCACGCAATCGCGAGTCTTCAAATACGTCGCCGTTCAGAATGAGATGATCGGTCTCGATTTGATCGAGAAACGCGAGCACCTCGCGGTGTCGCGCGTTGCGAGCTCCGAGGTGGAGGTCGCTGATGATTACAGTGTCATACGGTCGCATCCGCAGGCCCTTGATATTGGCATCCGTGTCGGGTCAGTTCTGCGAGATCCTCCATGCAGCGATCCGGTCGTAAGAACTATCGTCGGACGATGTTATTTGCCGATTAGGCGAGGGTGAGTATTGCGATAATGCGCGGAAAAGGGCGTGTCTCTCGATGGGAGGCGCGTCCCTCATGATGCTCTTACGTTAGCCGCGACGCGCTGCGGAATGCGTAACGATGGCCAACGAGTCGAGTGCGCGACGGTTAAGCGCTCCGCTGCGCGTCGCGGCTAAAGAATGCGTCGCCGGGTGGCTAGCGTTTTGCGTCAGCAAAACTTGGTACGACGCGAACACATCCGGTCCGAGGCGGACCGGATGTGAAAAGTTGCCGAAGTACTTCACTCAAAAAACGGGAACAACTTGCGCAGCTCGGCAGCGGTGGGTCGACGACCGTACTCGCACAACTCGAATGCCTCGGCGAACTTGACGGCCTGCCCCCGCTCTTTGCCGTACCACTCGATGAGCTGCTCGCGATACTTGTCGGCCTCGCGACTTTGCCGCTGCTCCCAACGGGTCTTGAGCCACTCGCGGCGGCCGCGCTCGTCGCTCGCCGGCGGTACTTGTCGCACCGACTCTTCGCTCCCGCCGGCGCCCCCTTCGTAGGCTTGCGAGGTCAGCTCATGAATGCCGCTGAGCTTCTGCTCGAACGAGTCGTCGACCGACACAATCACGTCGGCTCGAAACGGATAGGGTTTCACAAAACCATCGCTCGAATATAAGAACACCGGGTTCGTTTTGAGCACGGGCGTGTCTGGACAGAAGAACGGCACGGTGACCATGAACGCGGCGTCTTGTACCAAAATACCCACGTAGCGGTGGTCGGGATGGTAGTCCCAGGGGCGATGCGAGATCACGATGTCGGAGTGCCAGGTGCGAATCACGCGCGTGATCATACGACGATACTCGAGCGACGGCACGAGCTCGCCATCGTGAATATCGAGCACCTCGCTGGTGACGCCAAACTTTTCGGCGGCGGCTTTCGATTCGGCCGCGCGACGCTGCGCGAGCGGGCCACCCGCCTCGCGCCAGTGACCGATGTCGCCGTTCGTGACCGAGACGAGCTTGACCCGATGTCCGAGTCGAGCCCACTTGATGGCCGTGCCCGCCGCCTTGTACTCGGCATCGTCGGGGTGCGCGCCAAACACGACGATGTTAAGTCGTCGCTCATCGGCCGCTCGCAGAGGAAGAACCAACACACTTAACAGCAGCAGACAAACCGCGGCAGCCAGACGACAGGGCATGAGCGTTACTCCGGACGATGGGTGAGTGGCCAAAGGTGGGGCGTGGCGACAGGGATGCCACGCAAGATACCCGCTCGCGGTCGTGATAGCAAAGGCGCGGGCTGATCTCGTCCTCGACGAGTCGGGCGTGGTACACTACCTGCTATGCGACGCGAGCGAATCACGATCGGTGTGCTGGCCTGCGCTGCCCTGCCGGCGCTCGTGTGGTATGCGCTCGAGCACGCCGAGGCAGGCAAGACGCGCCGACTCATGCACGATTTGTGGCAATACGCGACCGGTGCGCAACGCTCGGCCATCGTCGAGTTTCCCGAGACGGTCGACTTGGCCGTGGGAGACCCCGTCTTCACGATCGACGCTCAGCGGCAATTTCGCCAGGTGGGCGAGGTCTGGTCGCTCGAAGCCGACGGCCAGTGGCTCACCGAGCGGCGGGCCGACGTGCAGGCCGCGCAGCTCTTGTTCTACCCGTCGGCCGGAGCACTGAGCGCACGACGACAGGTTTCGTTCGTTCGCACTCCGACTTCGCTCACCTGGGTTGTCGAGCGATTGCTCCCGCCACAGCGACGCGCCCAGATCGAGACCGAGTTGCGGCAACTTTACGAGTCGCAGCGCGACGAAGTGGCCCGCGAGTTATTGCCGATCCTCGAGCGCAGTTTCCGTGATGCCAGCGCGGTGATCGAACAGGAGTTGCCCCAGGTCATCGAGCGGCATCGGAGCGAGCTCAACGCGCTGGGCGAGCGGTATCGACGCACGCTGATGCGGGACGAGATCGTGCCGCTCGTGAAGAACGAAATCTGGCCCCTCGTCCGCAACGAGGCCGAGCCCGAATTGCGCAGCGTAGGACGTGAGCTGTGGCAGCGACTATCGCTGTGGCGATTCGGCTGGCGGCTCCGCCAAGTCGGCGCGCAATCGAGAGCTCCAGGCGGTGCTGCCGCTGCGCGGCAAGATCCTCAACGTCGCCAGCGCCTCCGCCGACAAGCTCTCCGGCAACCAGGAGCTCATCGATCTGATCC
>CAYLYE010000114.1:0-19878 GCA_964387325.1 uncultured Planctomycetaceae bacterium | reverse complement strand
CCCCAAGCCGGCGGCTTTGCCGCCGGTGACTCAATTTTCACACCGATATTTACGGAGCACTCAGCATGCGAACATGGACGTTACTCGGCCTCGTGGCAATGACAATGACCTCTTGCACCCAATCGAACGGACCGCTCAAGGGGCCCGTCGCGGTCGACAAGGGGGATCACAAGTATGTCACGATCACGGTCGATAACTTTGACAAGGAAGTGCTGCAAAGCGACAAGCCCGTGCTGCTCGACTTTTGGGCTCCTTGGTGCGGACCGTGCAAAGCAATCGCCCCGACCGTCGAACAGCTCGCGGTCGAGTACGATGGCAAGCTCAAGGTCGGCAAAGTCGACATCGACGAGAACGAAGCGATCGCCAAGAAGTACAAGGTCGACGCGATTCCCGTGCTGTTGCTGCTCAACAAGGGTGAAGAGGTCAATCGTATCCTGGGTGCAGTGCCCAAAGAGAAAATGGTCGAGTTGATTAACTCCGCGAAGTAGCTTGAAAGGCTACGGTGAATATGGCCACGACCCATGCATTACTGACGGCAGAAGAGTTCTTTCGGCTCGCCGATCTTGGCCAGCCCAGTGAACTGGTTCGGGGGGAAGTCCACGTGATGAACATGCCCGGGGCGAAACATGGCCTCGTTTGCGGCAATTTCGCCTTCCTTTTGCGAGTGTATGTTGAAGAGCATCAAGTCGGCGTGGTGCTTACCAACGACTCGGGCGTGGTGACGTCGCGCAATCCCGACACGGTTCGGGGCGCCGACGTGGCTTACTACAGCTATCAGCGGTTGCCCAAGGGGACGCTCCCGGAGGGGTACCCCAGCGTGGCACCCGACTTGGTGTGTGAAGTTCGTTCGCCAACGGATCGTTGGCCCGACATACTTGCCAAGGTGGCCGAGTATTTGGCCGCTGGGGTGACCACGGTCGTAGTGGTCGATCCCGAGAGCGAACAAGTGGTGGTGCATGAGACGGACCGCGCGAGCACGACGTTGAGTGGTTCACACATGTTAATAATGTCACGCGTGTTGCCTGGCCTATCAATTGAGATCGCCCGTCTATTCACCTAACCTGTTGTTAAAGACCAAGGCATGAGTCTCGGGCATCCCCTCTTCGTCATTCTTGCCTTAGGTCGCGGGCGACGAACATCGTTGTAATTTACTGGGAGTTGTTCTGTTCATGCGTAAAGTTTCTGGCGGCGGCGGATGGCCGGCGATCCTCTATACCTTGTCCAAGGCCCGCGAGGCCGGTGGGCTGTGGAAGCTCTGGAAGGCCATGCGCAGCAAGAACGCTTGCAAAACCTGTGCGTTGGGCATGGGTGGCCAAGCAGGCGGCATGGTCAACGAGTCCGGCCACTTTCCCGAGGTCTGCAAGAAATCGCTGCAAGCGATGGTCTCTGACATGCAAGGAGCCATACGAGAGCAGTTCTGGCAGACGTATGCACTCACGCAACTCCAAGCCTTCTCGCCCCGTGAGCTCGAAACTTGCGGTCGCATCACGCAGCCCGTCCGCGTGCGCCGCGGCGAGAATTACTATCAACCGATTACTTGGGACGAGGCCCTAGCGACGATCGTCGCCAAGCTCAAAGCTCTCACACCGGACGAAACCTTCTGGTACTTCAGCGGTCGCAGCTCGAACGAAGCGGCGTTTCTGCTCCAATTGTTCGCACGGGTCTACGGCACCAACAACGTCAACAATTGCAGTTACTATTGCCATCAGGCCAGTGGCGTCGGGTTGGGCAACGTGCTCGGTAGCGGTACCGGCACGATTCAGCTCGGCGATCTTGAACAAGCCGACCTCGTGTTCGTCATCGGCGGCAACCCGGCCAGCAATCATCCGCGACTATTGACGACGCTGAAAAATCTGCGCCGTCGTGGTGGCGAGGTGATCGTCATCAATCCGCTCGTCGAGACCGGGATGGTCAACTTCCGCGTGCCCAGTGATCCGTGGAGCTTGTTGTTCGGCACGAAGATGGCGACCTACTATGTACAACCGCATATCGGCGGCGACTTGGCCCTCATGACAGGCGTCGCCAAGCGGATCGTTGAACTCGGCGCGATTGACGAACCGTTTCTGAACAACTGCTGCGAAGGATGGCCCGCGCTGCGTGACTCGTTGCAGCAACATGACTGGGCTGACATCGAGCGTAAGAGCGGCGTGTCGCGTGGGCAGATCGACGAGTTGGCCGCGCGATACGCCCGCGCAAAAAACGTGGTCTTTTCCTGGACGATGGGGATTACGCATCACGTTCATGGGGTTGAAAATGTCGAGGCGATCGCCAATCTCGCGCTGCTGCGCGGCATGATCGGGCGACCGCATGCCGGGCTGATGCCTATTCGCGGACACTCGAACGTGCAGGGCATTGGCTCGGTCGGCGTGACGCCGCAGCTGAAGCAGGCGATCTTCGATCGATTGCAATCGCACTTCGGCATTCAACTGCCAACCAAGCCGGGTTACGACACGATGGCCTGTATGGAAGCGGCCGAGCAAAACCGCGTGCGAATGGGGTTCTGCCTCGGTGGCAATCTCTATGGCAGCAACCCTGACGCCAGCTACGCGGCCCGCGCGCTCGGCAAACTTGACTTGCTCGTGTACCTGAACACCACGCTCAACACGGGTCACGCACACGGTCTGGCCGAAGAAACGATCGTCCTGCCCGTATTGGCACGCGATGAAGAACCGCAGCCGACCACTCAAGAGTCGATGTTCAGCTATGTCCGCCTCAGCGACGGTGGCCCGCGACGGCACGAAGGCCCGCGAAGCGAGATCGAGATCATCGCGAATATCGCCCGAAGCGTGCTCGGCGCCACCGGCCCGATCGACTGGCAGGAACTGGAAAATACGCGGCGGATCCGCGAGACGATCGCACGCATCGTTCCCGGTTGGGAGGCGATCGGCGAGATCGACCGCACGAAACAGGAATTTCAGATCGCGGGTCGCACGTTCCACGAGCCCAAGTTTCCTACTCCGAGCGGCAAGGCCCGCATGACGGGTCACGAACTGCCCGAGTTGAGCGGCGGCAGCGACCAACTGCGGCTTATGACCATCCGCAGCGAAGGACAATTCAACACGGTTGTCTATGAAGATTACGATCTGTACCGCGGCATTGAACGCCGCGACGTGGTGTTGATCCACCCTGACGACATTGCGCGATTAGGCTTTCAGGCCGATCAATGTGTCCGGATTCAGAACGAGACCGGTGTGATGGACAACATTCGGCTCACCGCGTTCGAGAAGATTCGAGCAGGCAACGTCGCCATGTATTGTCCCGAGGCGAATGTGCTCGTGCCGCGACAGCTCGATCCGCGCTCGAAAACCCCGGCGTTCAAGAACGTGCTCGTCCGCATTGTCGCGATGCCGACGCGGGACACTCACCCGATAGGCCCATCCGTTCGTAGCTAAGGGGTAGCGTGGATAGGAGCTAGATCGGATCACCCCAATTGCTGCCATCGAAGGTGCCCATAAAGGAGTCGGCATCGACCGGGACGGGGAACATTTCGCAGATCTCTTGCGCCATATACGCCTTCTCATGCAGTATTGAGGGATTCGCTTTGGGCAATAAGGCATAAGCAGAGTTCGACCGCGGCAGATTGGTTGGATTTTTCCGAACCAGTACCGAGATTTGCCCACTGTAGACCCGTACCGAAGCGTAGCGGCAATCGAAGCCGGCGCAGATCAGGTTATAGATCAGACTCAAGTCGTTGTATTTGTTGCAGTGGCCGATGACGAAATTACTGGGGTGGAAACTGAAGTCCATGTAAGGCACCGTGAGGGCAAGCACGCCGCCGAGCGCCAAGTCGTCATACATTTTGTCCAGAAACGCGCCGGGGTTGCGGATATGCTCGAGCACATGGCTGCACCAGATCGCGTCGAACTTTTTCGGGAACGAGATGTCCATGTAATCTCGCTGATACTCGGCCTCGTAGTAAATCGGTCCGTCTTGTGAATTGAGCGTGTGCGGCTCGATGGCAGTCACTTTCTTGCCGATGCGATGCAGTAAATCGGCAACGTTACCTTGATTTGTGCCGATGTCCAGCACGGTATTGAAAGAGCAGTGCTTACAGAGCTTGAGCAAGGCGAGATGACTGTACAGAATCTCCTGTTCGACAACCTTACCATCCATGTGAACCTGAAAGCGGGTCGGGGTTCTCGCGCAGGGGATCGGCTCCATCGGCTGCAAAACGAACCGCGGATTAACCCCCTCGGGGTCACTGTAAACGCGACCGATATCCTTGTAGATTTCGAAGGCTTTTTCAGTCGTAGCAGGAATCTCGTCCGTGTTCTCAGACTTCTCAGCAGCGTTGTCAGACATATCAGTTGATTCGCAGTACTAGATGAACGAGAGCGAGCGCAAGGTCTCGTGTGACCGATCGAATAGATCAAATATACTCTCGGAATAGCTCAACGGCAGTCGGTCTTGTCGGCAAAATCGCCTTTTCCGAGGAGATCGTTGGCCTCGACGACGCGACCGAACCACCCCTGGGTTTGCGGTTGCTGGCCACGGAATGCCCCTCTAAAATCAGCGGCTCACTAGGCCCGCCGCACCTCAACCCCCTCATTCGTTTGTGTTGCCCTATTTTTGGATGGTCGCCAGTGCATTCTTTTTTGCGCTGATGACAAGCTGCGGCCACGGGGCCCGAGAACATTTCGACTGGCAAGTCGTGGCGTTGGCCCGCGCTCTGTTGGCGCTCGGGTTCTCGATGCTGCTCGTCTGGTGGCGTGGGGCTAGGTTTGTCTTCCTGCGTCCCAGAACGCTCTGGTGGCGCTCGCTGGCCGGCAGCGTCAGTATGTTGTGCAGCTTCTATGCGATGACTCATATGCCGGTCACCGACTTTTTGACGCTTACGCATATGTATCCGATTTGGGTCGCGCTGCTCAGTTGGCCGCTGTTGCGTGTCCGGCCCGGCGGCGAGGTCTGGATCGCCATCGCCAGCGGCGTCGCCGGAGTGTACCTCATTCAACAACCGCATATCGAGCAGCCGAGCTTTGCCTATCAGGTCGCGCTCTTCAGCTCGTTCACCAGCGCGCTCAGCGTGATCGGTCTACACCGGATCAAGAACGTCGATCCCCGGGCGATCGTCGTGCATTTCTCAGGCGTGTCGTTGTTGTTTGTACTGGTGGCATTGGCTATCGACCCACGCCCGGAAGAGTTTGATTACTTGTCCGATTATCCAGGCTGGCTATTACTGCTCGGTGTGGGCGCCTTCGCCACGATCGGTCAGGTGCTGATGACTAAGGCATTTGCCGCCGGTAGTCCCGCCAAAGTCTCGGTTGCCGGTCTCACCCAGGTGGCGTTTGGCATGCTCATGGATATCCTCTTCTGGGGACGGACGTTTGACCTGCTCACGCTCGGCGGCATCGTGCTCGTGATGGTACCAACCGCCTGGTTGGCCGTGCGCCGCGGCAAGGCTGATTAAGTCGACGGCCTGGGTGCACTAGCCAAGCGTTTGACTACCGAGTGATCGTGTTCGGTTCTTTCCCCAACAATGCGTCGCGGGCTTTTTGCTGTGACTTGGGTAATTGAGTCGTGCCGGCCAGGAAGTTGTCAATCTGCGCTTCTTCCTGCAATGTTTGGAATTGCCGCGCCATGGCGACACGCAACTTCTTTTCATGCACGTCCTCGCGAATCGATGCCACGACTTCACTGAGCGCGACCTTCGAGGGGGCGATGTGCGCTTCGCAGAACAGGATCACGTACTTGTTGTCCGCTGCGATGACCGCCGAGAGTTCACCCGGCCGCAACTGAAACGCCTCGGCCTCGATCAGCGGCTGTGCGCTGTGTCGATGCATCGGCGGCACCTCGCCTCGCAATGCGCGGCTGCTCGACTCGATCGAGTACTGCTCGGCAAGGTCGCCAAAGTACTCGGCCGTGGGACGATTCTTGGCCATCTCCCAAACTTCGATCGCTTTGCGATGATTGGCGAGCACAATCGCCCGGCATCGGACACGCTCGCCAAAATTGGCTTCGTAGCCTTTCTTGATATCTTCGTCGCTGATCGTGATTTCTCCGACCAGCTTTTTCAACGCCACGCTGGGCCAAACCATGTCATGACGATAACGATCAAGCGAAAGCTTCTGATCTTGCGTCACACTGAGCAACCAGGCTTCGAGGTCGGGTGACCCATCGGGCTTGACCTTGCCCATCGCGATAGCCGCGCGGTGAATCTCGGCCTGGATGTCGGCTTCGCTCACCTCGATCTTGCGCCGGGCGCACTCCTGTTCGATCAGCCGGCGATTGATGGTCCCCGCCAGAATGTCGACTCCGTGCCGTTCGATGCACTCTTCGGCCAACTCGAGCACGGTCAACTTACGTCCGTTGATGAACGCCGCGACGCCTGGGTGCTGTTGAGTCTTGGCAGGGTTATCGTAAACGTTTTCGATCTGGGCCCGCTGCTGTAGCGCGGAGAACACGTCGCCCGCGGCAAGGCGCAGTTTCTTGTCGCGACAGGCGTCTTTGAGCAGCGTGTAGACTTCTTTCATCGGAACATGCGTGGCGGGCACATGGGTATCGCACTTGAAGATGCCCCATTGCGAGCCGGCTTGGAATGGTTCCGAAATCTGCCCCGGCTGGAGCCGAAACGCAATCTGTTCCACCGTCGGGTCACCGAGATGCTTGCGGATCGGTGGCACGATCCCCTTCGTCGCGGCCGACGTGGCGTCGTCGCTGTATTTCTTGGCCAACTCGGGGAACTCGTCCGGCTTTTGCACCGCGAGAGCATAAACCATCCGCGCCTTGTCTTCCTTGTCGCAGACAATCAGCCGTCCTTTGACCGCCGGGCCGTACTGCGTCTCATACGCTTGTTGAACTTCGTCCTCGGTTGGTTCACAACGCTGAGCGGCGAGCTTGCGCAGGGCGAGCGTCGGCCAAATAATATCTTTGGCATACTGGGCCGGCTTGATGTGCCGCTCCTCTTCGAGCAATTTAAGCCACTGATCCTTGGGCACGCCAAAGCGGATCGCCATGCGATCGATTTCGGCGGCGACCTCTTCGCTCGTGATCGCGATGCCCAGCCGTTGACACTCATCGTTGATCAGGTGTTTGTTGATCAGGTTGTCGAGCACCTCGCTGCCATAATGCCGCAGCGCCTCGCGCGCCAGTTCGTTGCGCGTGATCACCTGCTCGTTGACCACCGCGACGTTGAGCGGCTTTTGCTCAGGACTCGCGGCCGTTGCGACCACCGCCGCCGCCTTGCCCGCGAGCGGAGCCTTGGCCACGGCCGAGTCGGGCCCCCATTTCAAACGCACCGCCACGCAGAAAACAACGATCGCGGCGCTGATCGCCAGCCATTTCCAAGACACCACACCGGGGCGCGGTTCGTTTGCTGCTGGGGTCGACATGCGGGTTCCTCCTTGAACCACTTCAGGCACTTCTGTCGAGCCGATATTCCATCCGTGGAAATTCTCTTCGGCGCGACTTCAGGACTGCTGAGCGGGCAGGAAGTATAGGAAACTTGCCGCGCGTGGGTCAAGGCAACTGCACTCGCGATCTCGACGAACGAACCATTGCCCTCTCGGCCATGCCAGCAATGCCAGCTAGGTTGTGCCCGCCGGCTCAGGAAGCTTCGGCGGAGTGCCCTGCACGCCCCCGCGATACGCGCCGAAGTCGTTGAAGAACAGCTTCTTCGTGAGCCAGTACAGCCAGCTTCGTTCGGGAATCTCGTGCCCCGGGTCCCATTGCGAAGGTCGCGGCACCATCGCCTCGAGCTCAGCCATCGCGGCCTCGCGGGCCGTTGAGTCCCGCGCGCCATGCCGTTCGACGAGTTGCTTGAGCAGGTCCGGACGTTCGAGCACGATGCAACCCCGTGTCGATCGCGCGGCTGTCTCGCGAAAATCTCGCAGGAAGGCCGAGTTCTGAAACGTCTCTTTCAGCGGACGCTCGTCGTGGATCGACTCTTTGGCGAACTGCACGATCGGGCACGGCTCGATATCGCCCCAGGGGCTAATATGATGTGTGAAGCCCGTGGCCGCCGGGCAGAGCGCCGTCCCTGCGTGATCGTAATAGGCGTCGACGACCACGATCGGCTTGGTGGCCCGAGTGTCGACGACAAACTGCCGCACGCGGCGTTGCTGCTCGGGCGTGAGCGCTAGCTCGGGATGCGGCTCGGGTCCCACCGGGCGATACGTGTGGTACCACATGTAGAACACGCCCAACTCGATGAGCCGGTTGACCCACGTTTCGGTGAGCAGGTCGTCAATGTTGGTCTGGCACAAACTCGTGCAGACGCCGGTGAGCAGCTTGTGACGCAAGCAGGCGTGCAGCCCTTCCATCGACCGGCTGTAAACTTGCAGCTTGCCGCGTCGCTCGTCGCTGATGATCTCGGACCCTTCGATGCTCACGAGCGGCGTGACGTTGCCGCAGCGTCGCAGTTCGGCCGCGACCTCGTCGGTGATGAGTTGCCCGTTGGTGAACACTTGAAAGTAGCAGTCTGGATGCGTGCGGAAGATGTCGAGCACCTCGGGGTGCATGAACGGTTCGCCGCCGAGGATGCCGAAGAAGCTGTTGCCCATCGCCTTGGCTTGCGAGATGAGGCGGTTCATCGCCGGCAGATCGATCGTCTGCTGTTTATGGGCCACGTCAACCCAACAGCCTTGGCAGCGGAGGTTGCAACTGTTGATGACCGAGACATACAAGAACGGCGGAAAAAACTCGCCGCGACGCAGTCTCCGCTGATGCTTGATGACCGAGAGCGCCCCTTTGAGCCCCATGTTCCAGACGAGCTTCCAGACCAAACGCTTATCGGTCTCGAGCACCGCTCGTTTGGCTAATCGCAGCATCATGGGGAGTCGCTCCTGGCAAAGATCGGTCACGTTCGCCCCGCTGTCGACCGCGATCGGCACGCAGGCAGGTCGGATCATTATAGTCGTTGGCGAGACCAAAGGCAGGGCCCCTTTTGCCCCGCCACCGCTTGGCGGGGGCCGCCCGAGCGTATAATCTAGCCACGACAACCGATCGCCCTGCTCGAGGTCTTTCGACGATGCTCGATGTCACGCCCCGCATTCAGATCCCTCGCGATGAGTTTGAGTTCACATTCACGCGCAGCTCGGGTCCCGGCGGACAGAACGTGAACAAGGTGAACTCGAAGGCCACGCTCCGCTGGCGACCGGGGGCCAGTGCGAGTCTGCCGATCGACGTGTTGGGGCGATTCGTCGCCAAATACCGCGCGCGAATGACGACCGAGCACGAGATCCTGATCACCAGTCAACGGTATCGCGATCAGGCTCAAAATATCGACGACTGCCTCGACAAGCTACGGGAGCTGTTGTTGGCCGTGGCCGAGCCCCCCAAGCTCCGCAAGAAAATGAAAGTGTCGCGGGCCGCGAAAGCTCGCCGCGTGGCTGACAAACGCCGTGAGAGCACCAAAAAGCAGCATCGCTCATTGCGCGGACACATGGACTGAATCCCCTCGAGTGCATGCCGCGTTGCGACGCGTAACCGCTCGCTTAGCGGTAAATGATCACGCTTGGCAGCGGCTTTTGCAGCCGCGCGATCCCGTCGTCGGTGACGGCTGTGCGTGACACCACGAGGTTGCTGAGCCGCGGCAGGTTCTTGAGCTGCCACAACCCTAGATCGCTAATCCGCGTGCCGCGCACCGACAGGTACCGTAGCTCGCTCAGTGATTTAAGTTGCGATAGCCCTTCGTCGCTCACGCGGGTATAGCCCAAATCGAGACGTTGAAGGTACTTGAGCTGCGCGAGTTGCTTCAGGCCTGCGTCGCTGATGGTCGTATAGCTCAGGTTAAGCTCTTGGAGCTTGGAGAGCGACTGGAGCGATTCGAGTCCTGCGTCGGTGATGCGCGTATGACACAGATCGAGCACCAAGAGTTCCGAGAGCGGCTTGAGTTGCTTCAGCCCTGCGTCGCCCACGAGTGTGTAACTCAGGTTCAAATCATCGAGATTAACCAGGCTTTGGAGTTGCTTCAGTCCGGCATCGCTAATGTGTGTGTCGAGCAGGTTGAGCTCATGCAGATTGACGAGTCCCGCGAGGTGCTCCAACCCGCGATCCGTGATCGCGGTACCGTTCAGATGCAGTCGTTCGAGCGTTACGAGGCTTTGGAGATGATGTAGTCCATCGTCGGTGACGGGAGACGTGCTCAGATCGATCTCGCGCGCCGTGCGCGGGGTGCCGGGCTCGGACAGTTTTATTTTCGCGTCCCACAAGCGTTGCAGGCCGGCGATGGCGTACTGTTGCGCGGCGTCGATCTCAGCCTCGCGACGAGCCGGTTCCTCGGCGCAGCCGATCCAACAGCTCACGACACAACCGAGAATAGCCAGCCACGGTCGGCGCATGACGCCACCTTGCAAGACAATGGGCAGAACGAGTGTGTGACCACCGGTAGAAGAGCCAAGCGGCCTCGCGTCGTGCGGCACGAGCCGGGCGACGAAAAGCGGGGGGGTATGGTACCGAGGGGCGTGCTGCGACGCGAGAGCAATCAACGGCCAATTCAGCACGCGCTAGCTGCTATTTTAGCCGCCGCCGATAGCAGGAATGAAATGCACTTCACTCGCGCTCGACACACGAGCATGCAAACCGCGCGCTGCTAGCGCGCCATCGACCGACACGCTCAGCCCCGGTGTCAGGCCGTCGCCCGTTCGCAATCGCTGAGCTAAGCCCGGAAACCGCTCGTCGAGAGCGGCGATCAACTGTCGCACCGTCTCGCCAGCAAGTTCGATGCGTTCGACGCCCCCGGTCAGCTCGCGCATCTGATGTGGAATATAAACCTGCGCCATGCGTGTCGCTCCCGTCCCATCAGCCGATCGATGCTAAGGCCGTGTGTATTTATTGAGCGGATGATCCCCCAGCAGATGCCATTTGCCCTGCTCGTCTTTCTGTCGGCCCCCGGGCCCCGGATCGTCCCCTTCTTTCGGCGGCAACGGTGTCAGCTCGGCCGCATAACGTACGCGCGGCTTGGCGCCCGACCACTGCATCCAGTCTTCCATCAGACGCAGTTGCTTGCGCCGCTCGGGCATCTGCACGCGATCCCCTTTCTGCAGCACCAATTCATACGCACCGGTGAACCCGAACCACAGGTAGCAGGCTGTATGAGCCGGAATCCAATGTCCTTTCCCCTCGCGATCGCTCAGATAGAACTCACCCCAGGCATGATTGGGGACCCAGACCAGACGGGCAGGGATATTCACCGCGCGACACAGCGCGACGAACACGCCTGCCATCTCCTCGCAATCGCCGCGCTGGGTATTGAGCGCGGTCGTCACGCTCGTGTACGGACCGAGTTGCGGCTGAATGTTCTTGCGCACCCAGTTGAAGAACGCGTAGGCTTGGTCCCAAGGGTATTCTTGTCCCTGTTTCAGCTCTTGGGCCAGCGCGCGAACGGCTTTCGAGCTGGTCTCGATCCCCGGGCTGTCTTGTAGATACTGACGACGCACGTCGGTGGGGATTTTTTGTTCGCGCGGAAATTGGTCGGCCGCGTAGGCATGGTACTGCTTGCGCAATTCCAATTCGTACTCGACAATGGCCGAGACCTTTTGTCCGCTGCTCAACGCATGGGCCACGACGAGTAATTCGGCCGCCCCCTCGTTGATCTTGCGCACCTGCGCTTCGCAGCCGTCGGCGTCGAGGCGCATGCTCACAAGTTTTTGCTCAGGATATTCGACCGGTACGGGGGTCGTGCCGCGCAGCAAGCTCGACGAGCCGGTCCCCTCCCATTGCACGCCAACCTTCAAGCGATAGGAGCGCGGTTCCAAGTAGCCGCGCTCTTCGGCCGGCGGCTTGAGCCACGTCCAACGGCCATCACCCACCACCGGCACGACACTGTGCGTCGCCGAGGCAAAAAATGCTTCGTGGATCGATGGACTCCCCCGCAGTCCGCCGAGCGCGCTCAACGCTCCGGCCGAGAGTAGCGAGATGGCTTGGCGACGGTGCATGATTGGGCTCTTCGAGCTTCACGGACTTTGTGAACCGCACGCGCTCCGCTGCGCGTCGCGGCTAACGACTCGCCCCGCATCCCTCACCCTTCGCCCCTCTCAAACGCCCTCGACCCAGCCGCTCTGCGGACGATCAAAAATCTTCGGCGTCACGCCGGCGGCCAGTCGCTGGACCGCCGACCGCTCGACCTCGACCGCTTCAGCGCTCCCCAGCAAATTCAATTCTAATTCAAAGGCCCGGGTCTCGCCCGGAGAAAGTTTCGCCACTCGGCCCTGTTCTTCCTCGAAGCGGCGTGGGTTGGGCCAGTTAATGGTCGGTTCCAGGCCGGTGACATACCCGTCGCCGTCGGCCTGCGGGTTCTTCCAGAGGGCAAAACGAGGCAGTTGTCCGAGCCGCCAAGCGATCCCGAGCCCCTTGTCGCCGTGGGCACTCTCGAGCAGCGTGCGCGTGTTGCCCTGGGCGTCGCCAACGGTCTCGATCAGATATACCGACTCAGTCGCTCCCGGTGTGCCGGCCGGATACTCGTTCCACGACTTGACCAAACTCGCCGCATGATCGGTTCGCGGCACCAGCGTTTTGACCGGCACGTGAACACGGGCTCCGGCCGTGACCAACGGGTAGCCGACATTAATGTGATAGAGCAGTTCCATTGCCCCCGGCTGCGCCGAGTGGTTGGTGACTTCATCCTTGAGGCGGATCGTCGAACTGCCGAGCTTCGTCGAGTACGTCGCGCGCAAACGCAAGTTCGGACCAAACAGCCGGGCCTCGTCGACCTCGCCGGTGATGTGAATCTCTTGCGTGTCGCCATCCATCGTCAGCTCAACACGCTGAGCAGGCAAACTCGCCGAGCGACCATGCAACGGGTACTCGAGGATGCCCCCTTTGTTGAACTGCGGCGCGCCGAGGCTTTCGAGTCCGCAGCGGACGAGCAACTCGTCGAACCCGTGCAGCCAGCCGATACCGTTGGGGGCATCGAGCGGCACGAACTTAGGATGCACCGGGCCACGCACCGGCGACTGCCAACTGTACTGCTGATCGCCTTGCCAGGCGCGCCACAAACCCATGCCGCGACTGAGCAGCACCGTGTAGCGGATCGCGCCGTTGTCGACCTCGACCACGTCGACCCCATCGCGCAAGCCGCCGCGCAACGTGCGTTTCCGCACGCGAAACGGTCCTTGCGCTCCCTCGACGTCGCGTGGGCCGACGTTCAGGTCTTCGACATAAATGTCCCGTTCGATATCACATAAAATCCAAGTCTTCTTAGCCATCGGGCGTGCTCCGGTGCGGATCGGGTTACGGGCGAGTGTACCGTGGCGACGGCAGCTCATAAAGCGCCCGCGATGAATCGGTTCTGCTCCTGGGTTGCGACTGCTGCCGCGAAGCGATAAAACCAAGAGATTCACCCCTCGACATCGTGTCTAGCCGTGCGGAGTACTCGTTCATGATGGTCAGCAAACTCGTCTCGAAAGATAACCTTGGCAAGGCTTTGGATCGCGCACTCGACGCTGGCGGCGGGCTCTTGCGACTGACCCCGACTTGGGTTCCGCGCAGCTTCCTACATCCCGGCAAGCGCATCAAGCTGCATCCGGACGACTACTACGCTTACGGCGCCAATCGTGGCGGCATCGACGAGCGCTGGTTCGCCAGCACGACCGAAGCGGCCAACGAGGGGCGCGTCCCCGACGAGGGGCTCAGCTACGCAGCCTTCGGCGGCGAGCGTTTCCAGCTGCGAGACGCGGTCGCCGAAGCGGGGGCTCGCCTGATCGGCAAGGCGATGTTCGACAAGTACAAGCGTTGGCCGGTCTACTCGAAGTTCTTCGACAACATGGGCCCGATCCCGCATCACATGCACCAGCGTTTCGAGGACGCCAAGCTCGTCGGCCAAGAGGGCAAGCCCGAGAGCTATTACTTTCCGCCGCAACTCAACAACGTCGACAACAATTTCTGTTACACGTTCATGGGTCTCGAGCCGGGCACGACCAAGGCCGACCTGCGTCGCTGTCTGGAGAACTGGAACCGCGGCGACAACGGCATCCTCGACCTCTCGAAGGCCTATCGCTTGAAGCGCGGAACCGGCTGGCTCATTCCGCCGGGCGTGCTGCATGCTCCCGGCTCGCTTTGCACCTACGAACCGCAATGGGGCTCCGACGTGTTCGGCATGTTCCAGTCGATCGTCGAGGGGCGCTACGTCCCCTGGTCGCTGCTGGTCAAGGACATGCCCAAGGAGAAGCACAACGATCTCGACTTCATCATCGGTCAGCTTGATTGGGACAAGAACGTCGACACGCATTTCAAGGAGCACAACTATCTGGAGCCGATCGTCGACGAGTCGCGAAGTGGCCCGGGCTATACCGACCGCTGGATCGTCTACGGCACGGTCGACGGCGAGCAGTTGTTCAGCTCGAAGGAGCTGACCGTTGAGCCCGGCGCGAAATGCACGCTCAAGGACCCTGGCGCGAGCGGCTGGATCACGGTCCAAGGCAAGGGGCGCATGGGCAAGCTCAACTTGCAGACTCCGGCGATGATTCGCTTTGGCGCGGAGACCGAAGACGAGGTGTTCATCTCGCACGAGGCGGCCAACGCGGGTGTCGAGATCGAGAACACTGGCGCCGAGCCGCTCGTCGGCCTGCGATACTTTGGCCCCGGCGTCCACGCGAACCTGCCGAAGTTGGGAAGCTACCGCAAGTAGTTTGCCCAAGTCGGCCATACCACCGTGTGATATAATCATCAACGATGAATGTTCGAGTTATTGATATAATCACGGCCTAATCTTTATGAGTTCGGCAAACATCCCCATCGCGAATCATCTTGTGCTCTACGACGTGTCGTGGAGCACGTACACGGGCATGATCGATGCACTGGGGGATAAACGTCTGCCGCATGTCTATCAACGGGGCACGCTGGAAATGATGTCGCCGACCGAGGAACATGAATCGATCAAGCGATTTATGGGGCGGTTGGTCGAGGCGGCGTCGCTCGAGTTGAGGGTGGCCATTCGCAGCGTCGGCTCGGCGACCCGCCAGAATCAGCGTCTCGCGCATGGGGTCGAGCCCGACGAGTCGTATTACATCGGTCGCCACGCGGCCGCCGGGGCGCGACGTGGTACGGCGGGGCGCAAAGCGGTTCCCGATTTGGTCATTGAAATCGAATGGAGTCGGGCCGTGCTGTCGAAGCTCGACTCGTATGCCGTGCTGGGCGTGCGTGAAGTGTGGCGCTACTATCGCGGCAAGGTCGAGTTTTTCCAACTTGACTCGCAACATCAATACGAGCGTGTTGACCACAGCCGGGCTTTCGAAGTCGTGAAATCGTCCGATGTTTCCAAGTTTGTCAGCCGGCTGGAAAAATCTGACGAGAACTCGCTGATCATTGAATTTGTCGAGTTGTTGCGGCGACGCATGAAGAGCCGCTAAGCTCCTGGATGATTTCGCCGAATCGATGTTTCGGCAGAATGAGAGTGTGAACGACGTGACGTCCCCTATTTTGACCCATACGCTGAGCAACGGCTTGGTGCTGCTCGGCGAGCCAATGCAGTCACTCGAGTCGGCGGCGCTCACGTTGCGCGTGCCGGCAGGCTGCGTGTACGAACCCGTCAATCGGGCCGGGCTCGCGCTACTGTCGTGCGAACTCGTGCAGCGCGGCTGTGGCAGTCGTGACAACCGTGAGTTTCTGGCCGCGCTCGAACGCCTCGGCGTCGAACGGGGCGAAAACGTGTTCGACTCGCACGCCGGGTTCAGCGGCGCGACGCTGAGCGGCAATCTGCTGCCGGCACTCGAACTGTACGCCGATCTGGTGCAACGACCACACTTGCCTAAAGACGAGTTAGAGGCTTGCCGCATGACCGTGCTGCAAGAGATCAGCGCGGTCGAAGACGAACCGGCCCAGAAGGTGATGCAAGAGCTGCGGCGGATCTACTATCCCGACCCCTGGGGTCGACCGAGCCAAGGGAGCGAAGCGGGGGTCGAGGCCGCCACGCTCAAGGACGTGCAGAAGTTTGTGCAGCAGATGTATCGACCCAACGGCGCGATTCTCGGCGTCGCCGGTCGTTTCGATTGGGACGCACTCTGTAAGACCGTCGAGAAATGTTTCGGCTCGTGGAAAGCGTCGACCGAAACGCCACTCGTCGAGAAGCCGTCAGGCGAGCGGATCAAACACATCTCTCACGAGTCGAACCAAACGCAAATCGGCATCGCGTATCCCAGCGTGGCGTATCGCGATGAGCAATACTTTCAGGCCTGGGGCGCGGTCGGCGTGCTCAGCGGCGGCATGAGCTCACGGTTGTTCACCGAAGTCCGCGAGAAGCGGGGCCTGTGTTACAGTGTGCATGCGTCGCTCGTCGGGTTGCCCGACCGCGGCGCGATCATGTGCTACGCTGGCACCAGCGCCGAACGGGCTCAAGAGACGCTCGATGTCACGATCGGCGAGATTCGCCGCCTGGAAGAGGGTGTTACAACCGAAGAGCTCGAACGTCTGCGGGCCCGCATGAAGAGCGCGCTGGTTATGCAACAAGAGTCGAGCTCCGCTCGGAGCGGGTCGCTCGTTCGCGACTGGCTCTACCTCGGTTATGTACGCACGCTCGACGAGATTGGCAAGCTGGTCGATGCGCTCTCGGCCGACTCGATCAACGCGTACCTTAAAGCCAATCCGGCGCGCGATTTCACCGTGGTCACACTAGGTCCGCAGCCGTTGGAGATGCCCCATGCAGTTTCGTAATCACGCCTTGAGCAACGGCCTGGAAATTGTCGCCGAGTGCAACGACGAGGCGCAGACCTCGGCCGTGGGCTTTTTTGTTCAGACCGGTGCGCGTGACGAGAACGACGCCGTCTCGGGGGTCAGTCATTTCCTCGAACACATGGTGTTCAAGGGGACGCCCAAGCGTTCGGCCGAGGACGTGAACCGGCACTTCGACGAGATGGGCGCGCACTACAATGCCTTTACGAGTGAAGAGAAGACCGTCTACTACGCGGCCGTGTTGCCCGAGTATCTCAAGAGCGCCGTCGAGCTTTGGTCCGATGTGCTCCGTCCGAGCTTGAGAGACGAGGACTTTTGCACCGAGAAGCAGGTGATCATCGAAGAGATCAAAATGTACGCCGATCAGCCGCCGTTCGGGGCCGACGACCGCGTGCGAGCCGCGCACTACGGAAAGCACCCGCTCGGTCGTAGTGTGCTCGGCACGGTCGAGAGTATCACCGCGCTGGACGTTGAGCAGATGCGCGGTTACTTCCAACAGCGTTACAGCCCGGCGAACATCGTCGTGGCCGCGACCGGCCGAGTGGATTTTGACGACCTCGTGGCGACGGTCGAGCGTTGCTGCGGCGCGTGGTCGCGCTTCGATGCTCCGCGGCCGATCGAGCCCGCCGTGGCACACGCCAGTTTCGAGACGGTCGAGAAGCCCAGCGCCACGCAAGAGTATGTCATTCAACTGGCCAACGCGCCGAGCGTGACCGATCCCGAGCGTTTTGCCGCCAAGATTCTCACCACGATTTTGGGAGACGACTCGGGGAGCCGACTGTACTGGGAATTGATCGATCCCGGGCTGGCAGAGAACGCCTCGCTCGGACATCACGACTACCTCGGCTCAGGGCTGTTCGCCACGTACCTGAGCACCGCGCCGGAGTATGTCGAGGAGAACTTGCAGGTCATTTTGAACATCTATCGCGAGGCCGAGCAGCATGGCGTGACGGCCGAGGAACTCGAGCTGGCCAAGAGCAAGATCAACTCGCGGGTCGTGCTCAGTGCTGAAAGACCCCGCGGTCGGCTGTTCACCGTGGGAGCCAACTGGAGCTATCGACGCGAGTACCGCAGCGTCAAGGACGACCTGGCGACCGTCGACGGGATCAGGCTCGAACATTTGCGCGACGTACTGCAACGCTGGCCACTCACGCAGAGCACGACGATTGCGATCGGCCCCAAGGCGAAGGTCCAGCCGCCCAAGTAAGTTCCGTCGGCTGACACGATCACGGCCAACCCCTGGCGAAGCGGCTAGAGGTGTGCTACCTTATGGCCCATTCTCAACCATTGATACGACAAGACTTTGTGGAGTAGTTCATCATGGCGTATGAAGTTACGCTGATCACGGGCGACGGTACGGGACCTGAACTGGCCGAGGCCGCGCGTCGTTGCGTCGATGCCACCGGCGTGAAGATCAACTGGGACGTGCAAGAGGCGGGCGTGGATGTGATGGCCCGCACCGGCACGCCGCTCCCAGACAGCGTGCTCGAAAGCATCAAGCGCACCAAGTGCGCATTGAAGGCCCCGATCACGACGCCGGTCGGCACCGGCTTTCGCAGTATCAACGTGTACCTGCGGCAGGCCTTTGGCCTCTACGCCTGCTTGCGTCCGTGCAAGATCTACAAGGGCGTCCGCTCCTACTTCATGGATCTGCCTGTCGATCTGGTGATTGTTCGCGAGAACACCGAGGACTTGTACGCTGGCACCGAGTTTGAACGCGGCAAGCCCGAGACCGCCGACCTCATCAAGTGGATCAACACGAATAGCAAGACCGGCAAGATCAAGACCGGCCTCGACGAGACCGGCGTGAGCATTAAGCCGATCTCGGTCAGCGGCAGCGAGCGGATCTTCAAGTACGCCTTCGATTACGCCGTTGCCGAAGGACGCAAGAAGGTCACGGCCGTCCACAAGGCCAACATCATGAAGTTCAGTGACGGCCTGTGGCTCGAAGTGGCCCGCAACGTGGCCAAGAGCTACCCGCAGATCGAGTTCGAAGATCGCATCGTCGACAACATGTGCATGCAGCTCGTGCAGAAGCCGGAATTGTACGACGTGCTCGTGCTGCCGAACCTCTATGGCGACGTGCTCAGCGACTTGGCGGCCGGCTTGGTCGGCGGCTTGGGCGTTGCCCCCGGTGCGAACATTGGTCCCGAAGGGGCCGTGTTCGAAGCCACCCACGGCAGCGCGCCGAAGTACAAGGGCCTGAACAAGGTCAACCCGACCGCGCTGATTCTCTCGGGCATGCTGATGCTCAAGCACATGGGCGAATTGCAAGCCTCGCAACGTTTGGAGAAGGCCGTGGCCGACGTGATTGCCGAAGGCAAGTACGTCACCTACGACTTGAAGGCCGACCGCAACGACCCGACCGCCGTGGGAACACGCGAGATGGCCGACGCGATCTGCAAGCGACTGTAGAGGGAGAGTAGGCAGTAGACAGCGGGCAGTAGGCAGTGGGAGAGTAAGTCGACATCGAGCGAGGCGAGCGCTTTGTGCTTTACGATCGCGAAGCCGAGTTTCGTAACGTGGTGAGTGGCCGCGCGCGAGGCGTACTGCCTAGCCTCGCTCGTGGAATGCTGCGACTTGCCGAGTGCCCTTATACGCTGGCCATGCGCTGGCGCAATCGCCGGTTCGATCGGCAACATGGGGTCGAGCATGTGGCCACGCCGGTCGTGAGCGTTGGCAACTTGACGCTCGGCGGCACAGGCAAGACACCGCTGGTCGAGTGGATTTGCCGCTGGTTTCGTGAGCGCGATGTCCGCGTCGCGATCGTCAGCCGGGGCTACGGCGCGCAGCACGGTGGCCGCAACGACGAAGCGCTGGAACTCGAACAACGACTCGTCGACGTGCCGCACCTGCAAAATCCCGACCGTGTGAGTGCCGCGCGCACGGCCATCGACGAGTTGGCCAGCCAGGTGATCGTACTCGACGACGGCTTTCAACATCGTCGACTCGCCCGTGATCTGGACCTGGTGTTGCTCGACGCTCTCGAGCCGTTCGGCTTTGGGCATGTCTTTCCTCGCGGCATGCTCCGCGAGCCAATCGACTCACTGGCCCGGGCCGACGTTGTTGTGCTCTCTCGGGCCGACATGCTCAGCGATGCCGAGCGAACTTGTCTCCGCAAGCGGGTCGCGCGACTCGCTCCGCAAGCCGTTTGGGTCGAGGCGCGTCATGCGCCGCGCGCGTGGCTCAGCAGTTCGGGCGATCGCGAGCCGGTCGCGGCTCTTGCGTCACGCCGCGTGGCCGCCTTCTGCGGACTTGGTAACCCGGCCGGCTTTC
>CAYLYE010000113.1:0-20285 GCA_964387325.1 uncultured Planctomycetaceae bacterium | reverse complement strand
CCTGCCCGTGGGCTTCGCCGACGTTTTCGCACAATGGGGGGCGGCCGACGAGGCGCCCCGGGGGGCGGACGGCGTCGTCGCGCGGCCGAGCCCGCGCGCGGAGCCGATCTCGAAGCGAGTATCGACGTCTCGTTGAATGTCGCCGTGCTCGGAGGGGAGCAGGATCTGGGCATCCGGCGCAACGACCGCGAAGAGCGGATCACGGTTAAAATTCCCCCGGGCATTGAAGACGGCAAGAAGATGCGATTGCGCGGACAGGGGCAGCCCGGTCCCGAGGGGGGGCCCAACGGCGACTTGTTACTCACCGTGCATGTGCAATCGCATCCGTACTTCTCGCGGCGTGGCGAGCACTTGTACCTGCGGTTGCCCATTACGCTGCGTGAGGCGGTCGAGGGGGCCAAGGTCGAGGTGCCCACGCCCAAGGGAGTCGTGACGCTGCGCATTCCGCCGCACACGTCGAGCGGCACGAAGTTGCGTATCAAAGGGCATGGGGTCGCGCTGCGCGACGCGACGAGCGGCGATTTATATGTCGAGCCGCAGATCGTGTTGCCCCCCAATCTTGAGAGCGGCGACGTTGAGTGGATTCGGCAATTGGATGAGCGGCATCCTGCGCAGCCCCGTGACAAGGTCCACTGGTGAAACACATCGTTCCATACGCATTGGCGTCTTTCGTGCTGAGTCTCGCCACGACACCGGCCTGGGCGGAGCCATTGGCGGCGCAGGGACCCGAGTTGGCGCGCGCTCGAGCCGGTCTGATCGTGTTGGGGATTCTGATACTATTCATCGTCGCGCTCGTGTTCATCCGTCTTTATAGCTGGCGATTGAAGCGGAGGCTGCGACAGCCTGTACAGCCGAGTCGAATGAGTCCTAGCCAATGGCAGGCGCGGCGTTGGCGCGACGCGTGGTTGCGGCGCGTACCGCCTCGATCCAACGACGATCGTGCTTCATGAGCGCTGGCGTGCCGCAGTATCCGTTCTCGGCCGAGCTACGCATTCGCCGTGGAGACGACTTCCGGCGCGCGTTTCGCCAGGGACGCTCGGCGTTCGATCCGCACTTGACCGTGTACGCCTATGCGAACGGCTTGGAGTACGCGCGGTTGGGATTGAGCGTGGGTCGCCGCTACGGCAACGCGGTGGCGCGGAACGCCTGGAAGCGGCGGATCCGCGAGGCGTTTCGGCTCAACCGAGCGCGGCTGCCTGCGGGCTACGATTACGTTGTGTTGCCACGCGGCGGCGAGCTACCGCCGTTTGCCACACTCGTCGAGTCATTGGTTCCCTTGGCGGAACAGGCTGCGCGGCGAGCCCATCGCCGGCGATCGTCGCCACGTCCCGGCAAGTAAGCGTGTTGACCCGGTCTTAGGCCGTCTGTTGGGTCGTGTACTTGACCCGGCCGTGATAGACGGCGGTGAGCGACTTGCTGAGGCTGTCTTCGATTGTGCGGAGTTGCTCGAGGGTCAGGCCGCACTCGTCGAACTGGCCGTCGAGTAGTTTTTTGAGCGAGATATCCTCGACGAGGTTATCGATCCGCGAGGGGGTGGGCTCGACGAGGGCGCGGCTGGCGCTCTCGACCGAGTCGGCCAACATCAGCACCGCCGCCTCGATCGATTGCGGCTTGGGGCCCGGATAGCGATACGAACTCTCGTGCAAACCGCTGCTCGTAACGTCCTCGTCGAGCTGTTCGTTGGCGCGGTGGAAGAAGTACTCGACCAGCGTCGTGCCGTGGTGCTGTTCGATGAAATCAATGATGGCCTGGGGCAGGTGATGCTGGCGCGCCAAGTCGGCGCCGTCTTTTACGTGGGCGATAATAATCAGCGTGCTCATGGCGGGCACGAGGGTGTCGTGCCGGTTCGCGCCGGCCGACTGGTTCTCGACATAGTAGTCGGGCTTGAGCATCTTGCCGATGTCATGGAAGTACGCGCCGACACGCACGAGCAGGCCATTGGCTCCGACCGCCTCGGCGGCCGCTTCGGCGATCGAGGCGACGTTGATCGAGT
Organism: uncultured Planctomycetaceae bacterium; assembly: GCA_964387325.1. Lineage (GTDB taxonomy): Bacteria > Planctomycetota > Planctomycetia > Pirellulales > PNKZ01 > CAZZBK01. The sequence goes on along the minus strand of CAYLYE010000113.1, from coordinate 18,292 downwards.
GGTTGTACGTGCCCGGCGCGCGCTGCACGAGTTGCTGCAAGAGTGGATGCGAGACGTCGCCCCATTCGAGCAGGCTCAGATCGGTGAGCACGCCGAACCAGCGTTCGATCATCGGTAGCAAACCGGTGAGCAGGAAGCCGGCCGCCAGAGTCCACAGCGCGTTGCGAAAGGCGAATCGCCAGAGGGCCCAACCCGGTTCGGCCGTGACGTCGGTGGTCCAGTGCCAAAGCAACGGCTGTTGGTCGAGCACGCCAATCACGACGCTTGCCATCAGGGCGACCGCCGCCGAGATGGCGCCCACCTGGATCAGCTTACTGCGGGTGCGGATGCTGTCGAGCTGCACGATCGTGGCGGCCACGACTCCGACGAGCAGCAGGAAGTGGCTGAGCGATTCGCCGCTGGCGAGCGTGACCAGGGCCGCGAGCGAGACGCTCAAGACCATGGCCAGATCGCGTTGATAGCCGATCGTAAAGGCGGTGCCGAACAACAACAGCGGCACCAACTCGGCGAGCCCGATGTCGGACGAGGTCCAGGGCAAAAACGTGACCACGGCAATCACGGCCGTCAGCAGTGTGCCAAACCGCCGCAGATCGGCGAGCAGCAGCGGGTTGTGCATGCCGATATATAGCCCGCACAGGCCGAAGATCGTGGCCATCGCGCAGAACATGGCCGCGGCGTGGAGCACGCGGCTGGCCCAAGGCCACTGAGCGACGAGTTCGTCGTGCTCAAGCTTGAGCAGTCGCAGCGCCGACTCGTCGAGCGGTCGACCGGCCGGGGCAATGGTCTTGCCCGCCTCGTAATGCACGAACTGCATGGGCACGAGCGCGGCAGCGCGGTCGCGGGCCAATTGCGTTTCCTGGATATCAAAACGTAGCGTGGGACGCAGTCGTGGCTTGATCCAATTGAAGACCCGCGTCGCCAGCACCGGAGGCAAATTCTCTTTCAAGCCTTTGTGTACCGCTTCGCCTTGGCCCACGAGCACCTCGTCGACGATCGCCTGGCGTCGCTCCTCGGGCTTGCGGAGCGGGTAGACGACGATCTCCTTCTGATTGCCGATCATTTCGCGCATGGGGTCGTCGGCCTCGCTGGGCAATTTGTCCAGCAGACCGTAACGCTCGAAGGGCGTGAACGCCTTGATCAGTGCGAGCTCAAAACTGGCGAGCGAACTTTGATCGCCGACCGCCTTGCAAAATTCGTCGAAGTTCTTTTCCTGCTCGGCCACGTCGCTCGCAGGGGACGAGTCGAGCTGCGGGCTTTGAAAAGCCTTCCACAGGTCGAGGTTCACCTCGGCATACGTTTGCGCCTGCACCAATTCGCCGACGGCATTTTTCACCGCCGCCTGGAGCAATTGCAGGTCTTTCGGATCGTTCTCGAACACATACGGCTCGCGTTGCCGAGCACGTTCGACGGCCCGTTTGTGGGCGTCGGGGTCGGGCTGCTTGAAGGCCACTTCGGCCGTGATATTGCGCGGCGGCACAAAACCCATTCGGTAGCTGCGTGACGGTGCCCAGGCGCGACACAGCACGGCAATCAGGAGCAGCGCGGCAATGGCGAGCGAGAGCCGCACGACGACATCACGGCGCTGCAAGACGGCGAGCGCCTCTTCGAACCGGCCGGGGCCCAACTCGAGCGTGACTCGATTGCCTCGATTGCGTTTGCGATAACCCATCGACATGGTGAGAGTGTTACGCACGACGTTAGCGACGTCGCGCGTCCTCCTCGTAGGCTTGCACGATGTCCTGCACCAGTCGATGCCGCACGATATCGGATTTGCCGAGCGACACGTGCGCGAGCCCCTCGATGCCTTGCAGGCGGCGCATGGCGTCGACCAGTCCGCTCTGCGCGTGCGACGGCAGATCGACTTGCGTTGTATCGCCCGAGACGACAATCTTTGAGCCGCGTCCCATGCGTGTGAGGAACATTTTCATCTGCGAGACGGTCGTGTTTTGCGCCTCGTCGAGAATGATGAACGCTTCGTTCAGCGTGCGGCCGCGCATATAGGCCAGCGGCGCGACCTCGATTACATCCTGCTCGGTGAGCCGCTTCATGTGGTCGTAGTCGATCATCTCGCGCAGGCCGTCGAGCAGCGGCCGCAAGTACGGGTTGATCTTGGCCTGTAAATCGCCGGGCAGGTAGCCGAGGCTCTCGCCGGCTTCGACCGCGGGGCGAACGAGGACGATTTTGCGAACCCGTTCTTGTCGCAGAAATTGTACGGCCATCGCCACGGCCAGATAGGTCTTGCCGGTCCCGGCGGGGCCGGTGCAGAAGATCAGATCGTGTTCCTGAATGGCCTGCACATAGCGGATTTGGCCGCTGGTGCGGGGCTGAATTTTTCGCCCAGCGTGCAGCAGATCGATCGTGGGGGCGTCGAACGCGCGTTGCTTGCCCAGCGCGGCGTCGATGATCCGGGTGACGTCGTCGATCGTCACGGCGCCGCGTCGGCGGATCAGGTCTTGCATCTGCTCGATGACGCTCGTGGCCTGGGCCACCGATTCGTCGGTCCCTTCGACCACGATCTGGCCATCGCGGACGGCAATGCGTACCGGTAGCGCGTCGCGGATCTTGCGAAGGTATTGGTCGCGCGGGCCAAATATCAACAGCAAGTCATCGCTGTCGGCGACCGAGATGTTGGCGAGAGACATTCGCGAGATCACCCGCCATCGAGCGGGACGACCCAGAAGTTAAGAATGAACAGCTTAGATATCTTACCTTAAGCCACGCAATGTCGACCAGCGAATGTTGACATTCGGACGCAAGTGACTACACACCAATTACTTAGATAACTCAGCTACCGTAGTTCGAGCCGATGGACATGAACGGGGACAAGAGGTACGCCACCGGGGCGGCCAGCAGCAGCGAGTCGATCATATCGAGCACGCCTCCGAAGCCGGGCATCCAGGTGCTCGAGTCTTTCCGGCCTAGGTCACGCTTCAGCAGCGACTCGGCCAGATCGCCGATGACCCCGGCCAGACCGACAATCAGCCCGTAGAAGATCAAGTACGGGGTGGGTAACGGGCGGGCGTTGGCGATCACGGCCGGAAAGAGCCAGACCCAGGCGAGCCACGCCCCGAGGCAACTCGCCGCGAGGCCGCCGACGAGCCCCTCCCAGGTCTTGCCGGGGCTCAATCGAGGAACCAGCTTGTGCCGGCCAACGAGCCGTCCCACGGTGTACGCGCCGATGTCGCCGAGCTTCACGACCAGCAGCAGCGAAGCGAGAGCGACCAAGCCAACGTGAGACCCCAACAGCCGGATCTGACACAAAAACGACGCGAACCAACCGACGTAAACCAGGGCCAACACACCACAGGCGAGACGTTCGACCGACCGCCCCGGCTCGCGGAAGCGGATCATCTCGGCAACGATGAGCGCCAAGACGGCGGCGGTCAACACGCACGTCGGCCAAGCGAGCCCGCGTTTACCCAATCTCCACCAAACATGGAACCAATTCGAGAGCACCAGCGCCACGACACCGCAGTACACCGTGGGCGCATGCGGCACGATGCCTCGTGTGCCGACCAACTGGAGCAGTTCTTGCGTGCCGGCCACGGCCAGCAACAAGATCAGCGGCAAGAACCACATGCCGGTCACGCCCGGTAGCGGCAACTGCGAATCGAGCCACATCAGACCGGCGACGACGGCAATCGACAGGGTGCCCAGCAGGAGTCGCCATCGTAGCATATCGCACCGCGCCTTAAGAGTTGAGTCCGCCAAAGCGGCGATCGCGCTGAGCAAAATCGCGTAGCGCGCGGTGTAGTTCCGGCTCGTCGAACTCAGGCCAGCAGAGTTCGGTCACCCAGAGTTCGGCGTAGCTGATTTGCCAGAGCAGAAAGTTGCTCAGCCGCATCTCGCCGGCCGTACGGATGAGCAAGTCGGGATCGCTCATGCCGCCGGTGTAGAGGGCGTCGCTCAGCAGTTGCTCGTCGATCTGATCGGGCTGGAGCTTACCCGCCGCGACGTCGCGCGCCAGTCGTTGTACGGCGTCGACCATTTCGGTCCGCGCGCCGTAGTTCACGGCCAAGCACAGTCGCAGCCCGGTGTGCGAGCGTGTCAGTTCGATGGTCCGATCCATCGCATCTTGCACGCTCGCGGGGATGCCGTCGCGCCGGCCGATCACTTCCAGGCGGACGTTCTCGCGGATCAGTGTCTGCCGTTCTTCGATCAGGTACTGCTCGAGCAGATGCATGAGGAATTCGAGTTCGTGCTCGGGCCGCTTCCAGTTCTCGCTCGACAGGCAGTAGAGCGTGAGTTGCTCGATACCGATGCGAGCACACTCCTCGGTGGTGCGTCGCACGCTCGATACGCCGCGGCGGTGACCCTCGATGCGCGGCAGGCCACGCTGCTGCGCCCAGCGACCGTTGCCATCCATGATAATGGCCACGTGACGAGGCAACCGGGCCGCCTTCACGTCGGCCAAGGGGTGCAACGAGCGATCCGTGTCGATAACGTCGGTCATGAGAACATTCTTGCCGAGAGCAGACTCGTTTCCGTACGATGACGATTGTCGGAGAAAATCGCCCGCTTGGCTACTGTTCTTGTTCCGACAAGCCTATTTGAACATCGTTTGTTCGCGGTCGGGACCTACCGAGACGATCTCGACCGGTCGTCCGAGCACCGCGCTGATCTTGGCCAGGTACTCTCGTGCGGCCGAGGGGAGGTCCTCGATCTTTCTTACTGCGGTGACGTCGCTTTTCCAACCGCTCAGGGTCTCGTACACCGGCTTGGCGTCGCGCAGGTCGTCGACATGGCTGGGGAACGTGGTCGTCCGCTGGCCGTTGATCTCGTAGGCGGTGCAAATTTTGATTTCGTCGAGTTCGCTGAGCACGTCGAGCAGCATGACCGCGAGCACGTCGACACCGCTGAGCCGCGTGGTGTAGCGGGCGGCGACGGCATCGAACCAGCCGCAGCGACGAGGCCGACGGGTGACCGTGCCGTACTCGTTGCCTCGATCGCGGAGATGCTGACCGGTGGCGTTATCTTGCTCGGTCAGGAAGGGCCCGCCGCCGACGCGTGTGCCGTAAGCCTTGACGACGCCGATGATCTTGTCGAAATATCGGCCAGGCACCCCCGAGCCGCTCGAGATGCCCACGCCCGAGCTGTTGCTGCTCGTTACGTAGGGATAGGTGCCGTGGTCGACGTCGAGCAGCGCCCCTTGGGCGCCTTCAAAGAGCAGCCGCTTGCCGGCTTCGAGCGCGTCGAGCAGGTAGGAGGTTGTGTCGGCCACGTAGGGACGCAATCGCTCGGCGTAGCGAGTGTACTCCTCGTAGACCTTTTGCGGCGTGAGTGGCTGGAAGACGCTGTCATCGTTGTCGAGGGCCAACTCGGCGGTGAGGCGGTTCTTCTCGCGCGTGATCCATTCGACCCGTTCTTTGAAGTTCGGTCGATACAAGTCACCCAGGCGGAAGGCCAGTGAGCGGCCGACCTTGTCGCGGTAGCAGGGGCCAATGCCGCGCTGCGTGGTACCGATCGCCTCGCCCGGTTTGTTCTTGCGCATCTCCTGCAGTCGATCTTCCTCCAGGTGCCAGGGGAAGATCACATGCGCGCGGTCGCTAATCATCAGGTTCTTGCCCACCTCGACGCCGCGGGCCTGGAGACCGTCGATCTCGCCGAGCAGGCTGGGCGGGTTGAGCACCACGCCGCCGGTGATGACCGACTGGACCTGGGGCCGCAGAATGCCGCTGGGGATCAGCGAGAGTTTGTAGGTTTGGCCGCCGGTGACGACGGTGTGACCGGCATTGGCCCCGCCTTGGTAGCGGACGACCACATCGTGCCGCTCGGTAAGCAGGTCGACGATCTTGCCCTTGGCTTCGTCGCCCCATTGCAGACCGATTACGCAAGTCCCTGGCACAGTAGTTTCTCCGCCAAACGCCGGCGATCGCGACCGGAATCGTCTCCGTCGCCTGAATGGAGCTGACCGCGAGAACCAAGATCACCGCAGGTCGACTATCGCACAGACACAAACAACTTAGTTTACGGAACGACCTGACCCGCTAGCAAGGGTCTCCGCGGGACGAAAACCGCCGATCTGGACTGGTGAGAGCAAAGATCATGACGATCGTACCAGGAAAAAATGGTTTATAATGCGAAGCGTTTTCCGGGGCTCATGTCTCGGTTTTCAGTTTTCGGTTCTCAGTTCTTGCTATTCACTCCAGTCTCTCATGCCCGCCATCCTGTTCAGCGCCGACCTCATGCTGCAATCAAAATTCTCGGCCGCCGGCGCACGCACGGGGGTCGTGACCCGTTCGGTGCTCAGCTCCGCTGGGTTGATCGAGCACGCCCCGGGAGCCTCGCTCGTCGTGATCGACCTGAGTGCGCCGCGGCTAGAAATTACCGCGCTGGTAGCCGAGCTACGCGGACTCGTCACGCCGCCGAGGTCCATCGTGGCGTTCGGGCCTCATGTGCAGACCGGACTACTTGAACAGGCCGCCGCCGCACCATGCGACCTTGTGCTCAGCCGGGGCGCGTTTCATGCGCAGGTCGACGAATTGCTGCAAAACGCGGCCGGCCATTAAGCCAACGCGGCCTGGACCGAGTCGCGCATCTTGCTCAAGCCGGTTTTGACCACCTGTCGAGCGTCCTGCTGCCAGTAGTCGCGATTGAACAGCTCGAGCGATAAATAGCCGCCGAAGCCAATGTCGCGCAGCGTGCGAAAAACCTGCTTGAGCGGCGCGACTCCGTCGCCTGGGTAGACCCGATGCGCGTCGGTGATCTCGGCACGTGGTGGCTCGGCAGGGTAGTCGTTCACGTGGAACACTTGAATGCACTGACCACTGAGCAACCGCAGGCTATCGAAACTCGAGCCGCCTTTGTGCAGGTGATAAATGTCCGGCAACAGACAGGCTTGCGGGTGGCCACTCTCGAGCGCGACGAACATCGATTCGCTGATCTTGCCGAGCGTGGTCGAGAAGCCCCAGACTTCGACCTGTGGAACGATCTGGAATTTTTTCCCCAACTCGCACAACTCGCGGTAGCGTTGTGCTGCTTGGGTCAAGTCGAGCCCGACGGTCTTGACGGCTCCGACCGGAGGCGCGGCCAAACGCTGGCCACCGAGCTTTTCGAGCATATCGAAATTGCGACGGGCTTCTTCCATACCGGCGGCGCGTTTCGCGTCGTCGTCGACAATCCACTCCGCGAAGCCGATCGCGCTCACAACTTTCAGGCCGGAGTCATCGATCCGTTTTCGCAAATCGCTGAGCGAGCCACCGTCTTTGACGTACTGGTCGAGTTCGCGAATCCACGGCTCGATCGCCGAGTAGCCGGCCTCGGCCGCGAGCTTGATCTCGTCGACGATGCTCAGATTTTGGCCGCGGATCGTGCTCGTGTTGAGGCAGTAACCGAACGGTTCACTAGCCGAGCGTGTGGTCTCGGCCGAGACGGCGAGCGAAGTCATGGCCGTGGCCCCGAGTGCGCTGCCGGCGGCGAGCAGCCAATCGCGTCGATCGAGTGCAGGATTCATGTGTATTCAACGATCAAGGAGTGGTGTTCATTCAGCGTTACGAGCGTAGCCGCTCGGGCCCCGAAAAGCTAGCAAGAAGCGGCTGGAGCGAGTCGCGCTGACCCAATTGTTTGCGTTCAGCATCGGTGTGGGCATAATAGAGCGTTGCCTTGCGTGGCCTCACACACCTGGACCCACCCTACGAGGTTTTGTCATGTCCCGTTGCTCTTGGCTCATTGTCGGCCTGTGCTCGTTGTTCTTATGTGGCGCTCCGCTCGCAGCAGCCGACAAGCCGGCGACCAAGAAGGCGCCACCCAAGAAGCCCGTCAAAGCGCCATTCATCGCGCCGTCGCTCCCCGGTGGTCAAGAAGTCGCGACGATCGAAAGTGCCGACCTGCTCAAAAAGCCCGAGTCGCTCTTGGATGGCGTCAAGGTTGCCAAGACCGCCCCGCGAGTCGAGTTCCGTTTCTTCCCTGGCCAAACCTACGAAGGGGATCCGTGGTCGATTTGGGGCGACAGCTCGTTTAGCAACGGCAAGTACTATTCGGCGATCGGCGACCATGCCGCCCCCCGAGGCAATGCCTTCGTCTTCGAGTATGACCCGGCGACCAAAACGCTTCGCAAGATCCTCGACATTCAGCAGACACTGAAGATGCCCGAGGGACACTATGTGCCGGGCAAAATTCACAGCCGCAGCGAACTGGCTGCCGACGGCTGGTTGTACTGCTCGACGCACCGTGGCTCGCCGCGCGTGACCACCGACCAATATCACTACGAAGGGGACTGGATCCTCCGCTGTAACCCAGCCACGGGAGCGATGGAGAGCGTCGTCCACGCGCCCGTGAAGAAGCACGCTATTCCCAACGGGATGATCGATCCGCAGCGGCTTATTTTCTACGGCGGCACCGCGCCGTCGATCACGCTCGAAAAGACCGAGGGGATTCAGTTCTTCGCCTACGATTTGAAGAACAAAAAGTTGCTCTACTCGGGTCCCAATGGTCCGGCCCGGGCGATGATCTTGTCGTCGTCGACCGGTCGGGTCTATTTCACCCCGGTTCACCAAGACAGTCCGCTGATGCGGTACGACCCGGCGAGCGGCCAGCCGCCGCAAGAAATCCCCGGGCAGATCGGCATCCGCGCCACGACCAACGAGACGCCGCAGGGCATCGTTTACTCGGTCTCGCAAGGCAATCCGATGAACCCGTCGACGATCTTTGCCTTTGACTGCAAGACGGAGAAGGTGTCGGTGCTAGGACCGTCGTCGGTGGCCTCGAATCATTACATCGCCACGATCAAGGCCGACCCATCGGGCCGCTATCTGTATTACATTCCAGGCGCACACGGTGGTGCCGAGCGCGACAACACGCCCGTTGTGCAATACGACACGCAGACCAAGCAGCGCAAGGTGATTGCCTTTCTCGCACCGGCCTTTCAGCAGCAGGTCAACTGCGTTCCGTCAGGCACCTACGGCTTGGCACTCGACGACAAGGGTGAGACGATGTTCGTCACCTGGAATGTCAACCGCGGCACGAAAGTTTGGGACTGCTGCGGTCTGACCGTGATTCACATCCCCGCGTCCGAACGCCCGCTGTAACGGGCCAGCGTTCATCCCCAAGCCGGTGACTCTACCGCCGTTTTGTTCGGCGACAGAGTCGCCGGCTTGGGGTGGAAACGAAAGCGTGGTCGAGTTAACCGATCGTGACCGAGCGACTGACGGTGTCGAAGACCGGCACGATCGAGAACTCGTCGAGCCAGGCCGAGGTCATGATGTCGCGGCGGAAACCTTCGGCGATCAGATTGCGTCCGCCGGCCGACTCTTCTAGCTCCGACCAGATCGAGAAGAACGAATCCTTTTGGTCGCCGCCGGTGCCCCCCGCCTCGTCAAGGATGTGCTGCCAGTAGCTGCGAGCCAACACCGCCTCGTCATTCAACTCCCACTCGCCGTGGGCCTCAAGGGCCGAGGCTATGCCGCCGGCGAGCAGGGTGTCTTCCAACGAGATCACGCCGCGCGTACCTGCGCACACTAAATGGACATTGTTGAACGGCGCGATCTTCTCGACCACCGCGCGACGGTTCACCAGTGCGCCCGCCACGACGAGTTGAGCCTGCACGCAGCGGAGCATCGCCCGAGTGCCGTTGGTCGTGGTGAAGAAGATCGTCGCTCCGCCGACACTCTCGGGGGTGTACTCGGTCGGTGAGTTGCCCAGGTCGAAGCCGGGGATCTTGACGCCTTGCCGTTCGCCGCCGAGCAGCGCCGAGCCATGATGCCAGCCCTGACGCAGCTGCCGGGCCTCGTCGATATCGCCACACAAAATGAGCTGCTTGGCTCCGGCGACCAGGGCATGCACCATCGTCGTCGTGGCGCGGAGCACATCGATCACAACCACCGCCGCGCCGGCAAGTGCCGAGGGCTCGACCAGATCGGGCAACAGATGCACATGACACTTACGCATAAGCGGCACAACTCCACGGCGATAGATAAGCTTTCGCCGAGTATCGACGCGGCCGAGTGAGAACGCAAGTCGGGCGAGCAAAAACACCCGGTCATTTTCTCCGTCAGGGCGTCCGTCGCGTCGTGGTCCAGCGAACCGATTTTGGACCTCAGGTCCGTAGACGAGCGAGCATCGATGGGGTAGGACAGACGCCGCTCGACGTATGAGCGGACGAGGTTTTTGTTGAAAAGAGGAACCGATGGCTGAGCAGCATCCTATTCTTGGCGCCCACATGTCGATCGCCGGCGGCTATTACAAGGCGGTCGAAGAAGCTCAGCTTCGCGGCTGTAGCTGCGTGCAGCTGTTTACCAAAAACAACAACCAATGGCGCGCCAAGCCCATTACGGAAAAAGACATCGAGGCCTTTCAGGAGGCCCTCGTTCGCTGCGGCATTTCGCACCCCATCGCGCATGACTCGTATCTGATCAACTTGGCCGCCCCCGACGATGAGCTGTGGAACAAATCGATCGACGCGTTTGTCGAGGAGCTGCGCCGCGCTCATGCCCTGGGTATTCCCTACGTGGTCACGCACCCGGGCTCGTACACCTCCAGCAGCGAAGAGGCCGGCTTGGAGCGGATCGCCACGGCGCTCGATAAGGTCCATGAGCAAACCGAGGGGGTCTCGAGCCAGTGTCTGCTCGAGAACACGGCCGGGCAGGGAACTAATCTCGGCTGGCGATTCGAGCACCTCGCGGCGATCATCCAGGGCGTTCGACATCCGGAGCGGCTGGGGGTGTGCATCGATACCTGCCATACGTTCGCGGCCGGCTATCCGATCAGCACCCAGGCCGACTATCAGCAGACATTCGCCGAACTCGATCGGCTCGTCGGCCTCGATCGGGTCAAAGCCTTCCATCTGAACGACAGTGTGAAAGGGCTCGGCTGCCGGGTCGATCGACACGCCCATATCGGTCGCGGCTCGATCGGGCTCGAGGCGTTCCGGCTGTTGCTCAATGACCCTCGGTTTGGGGCCGTGCCCATGTATCTGGAAACGGCCAAGGAGGAGGAAGACGGCGAGTCGATGGACGAGGTCAATCTGCGCACGCTGCGGTCGTTGGTCGCGACCGCTGGTCAGTCGTAACGATTGTGCCGCTGCGGGGGGCCGGGCCGCGAGGACGTCCGCTGTCTGGACCGATAGCAATGGCTGCAATTGGTAATCGTTGCGGCAGAAAATTTGACCATTGCGCAATCGACGGATAGATTTAAGGTGTTGCGCGCCGGCTCGTATTACGGCCCCGATTTGTGATTTTTGCTCAAGGACCCACTCGCGATGGGCCTGACTTACTTCAAACGGTTTCGCATGGAAACCGAGCTGCCCGCTCGCTGGCAGATACCGTCGTTGCCGCGCGGATTTCGTTTCGTCCCCTGGTCGCCGACGCTGCTCGCCAGCCATGCCGAGGCCAAGTATCACAGTTTTCGTGGCGAGATCGACGCGAATGTCTTTTCGTGTTTCTGCGAGTACGACGGCTGCTATCGCCTGATGAACGATATCATCCGCAAGGACGGCTTCTTGCCGCTGGCCACCTGGCTCGTGGCCCGCGACGTGCCGATGGACGACGGTTCATTCGAGACCGTGTACTGCGGCACGATTCAGGGCCTCCGCGACCGCACCGGCTTTGGCGCGGTGCAAAACCTGGGCGTGGTGCCCGAGTACCGCGGCTACGGGCTCGGAACCTGCTTGCTGCTCAAGGCCCTCGACGGGTTCCATCGCTCGGGACTCGATCGGGCGTTCCTCGAAGTGACGGCCCAGAACGAAGGGGCCATCCGCCTCTACCGTCGGCTCGGGTTCCTCAAAGCCCGCACGGTCTACAAAGCGGTCGAAACTCCGCTGTTCGCTGGCCGCTAGCACTCGAACCGCTCTGGCGTCGCGGCACGGGGCTTTCTACCATGCCGCACCATGTTTTCACACCGTACTCGCTGGATCGTTGCCGCTCTGTGTGTCTCTGCGCTCGTGGTGTATGCACTCGCCGTCGTATCGCCACGGATCGACGAGCCGCCGCAACTGAGCGCCCCCAGCGGTGAAAAACTCTGGACATTTGGGTTCGTCGGCGACACGCAACTCGGCGCCGAGCTGATCGGCCCGATCTTTCGAGCTTGCCGCGAGGCGGGGGTCGAATTCGTCGTGCATCTCGGCGACATGGTCGACGAGGCGGCGAGCGATCAGGAATGGCACGACTTGCTCGCGGCCGCCGAGCGCGAACAGATTCGCTTGATGCCCGTCGTTGGCAATCACGACAAGCTTGAAGATCGCTGTGACACGGGCGAGGCCCGCTTCCGACAGTTCTTCCCACAGCTCACGGGCACGTTCTATCACTTCCGTCATCGGGGGCTCAACTTTCTGATGCTCAACAGCGAGCGCTCGTTGCTCCCCGGCAGCGAACAGGCCAAGTTTCTCGACTGGCAACTCGATCGGCACCCGGGCTCGACGGTCGTGTGTTTGCATCGCCCGGTGTTCACCTGCGGACGGCGCGATTTGATCAGCCAGTACAACCGTCGCCTTTGGCTGCACGGTCGACTCAAGAACTCGGATGTCGTCGCCGTCCTCGCGGGGCATCACCATTATTATGACCGCACGAAGCCGCTCGATGGGATCACCTACGTGGTCAGCGGCGGCGGCAGTGTCAAGCTGCACGACTCGTCGCCGACCGACGCGACCACCGAGTGTTTTTGTGCTGGCAAGAACCATTTTGGCTTGGTCGATGTCTATGCCGACCGGCTGCACGTTCGGGCCGTGACCCTCGACGGCCGGCAGCTCGATGAGTTCGTGATCCCCTTGAAGCCCAGCGCGCATGAGCCCGGCACGTACCACAATCGCTACAGCCTCGAACTGCCCCCGCAGGCCAGTTTGCCTGTTTCAGGGCATCGCACTCTTCGATAGTTTGATCACCCCCCCTTATAGCACAGCACGGGGCGTAGTTCGCGAACAATACGTGTCAGCTCGCTTTGAGCTCGCATCACAGCATGGATGTCTTTGTATGCCGACGGCGCTTCGTCACGTAACTTCGATATCTGTCGATGGTCAAACCAGACATGTCCCATTTCGCGAGTGAACTGCTTGGGGCTGATGAACTTCATCGCATCGCCTCGACTCAAAGCACGGCCTGCTCCATGCGAGCTGGAACACAGCGATTGCTCACATCCACGACCGCTCACGTGAAAACTTCTTGTTCCCATTGATCCTGGAATGACTCCAGCTGCATCCTTTTGAGCTGGCAGAGCGCCTTTGCGGTGGACCCAAAGTTCTGTCCCAAAATGCGTTTCACGGCGAACATGATTGTGGTTGGCGTGTATCAGTGAGTCGTCGACGGCTAATAAACCTCCCTGTAATAAAAGGATAGCTGTCACGGCACCAATGATGGCCAAGCGGTTAAATGCCGCGTAGCTTTCTGCCCATTCCGCATCAGCAAGATAACTCTTGCCAATCTCCGAGTCCGCCTCAAAAGCATGCAGGCGATTCCCACGACGTTTTGTTTCAGCAATCCGATGGTAGTGGGATGAGATGGCTTGTCCCATACCACGAGAACCGCTGTGGACCATCAACCACAATGCGTTTTCTGCGTCACGCTGAAATTCAAGAAAGTGATTTCCTCGCCCCAGCGTGCCTAATTGTACTCGACCATCACGAGACTTTAGCCGCTCCAAAGCGATGCAACTTAATGGTGAACTTTGCAGCGATTCGGGTAACTCAGCCGGCATCGTTGCAGTGGAGTGTCGCATGGTTGGTACTTGTTGATACAGCGCCCTCAATAGGCGAGCTGCGCTCAATTCGTCTGTCAAGAAATCGGCAGAACCTTCAAATCGTATTGCTGCCATCCCACAGCCGATGTCACTTCCGACTGCCGCAGGGTATATCGTCGATCGTGTCGCCATCGCTACCCCCACACAAACCTCCTTTGCCAAATGAACGTCTGGCATAATGGCCACATGGACGACATCGTCAGCCTCGATAAGTTCGCTTGTCGATTGCGCGACATCTTTGGGCATCGGCTCAGCAAGCCAATGATGGACTTTGGATTGGTGTGAGGTTGTCATTGCCCCTCCTTTCTGGACGCGGCAGTGACGACGTGAAACAACAATTTAGGTGCTCGTTTGCGCGTAATGGTTGCTGTAACCTCGCTCCGTAACCAACCCGAGACTTGCGCGAGCCTAGCAAGGATTTCGCGCGGATCGAATGGCGTGGCCGGTTCAACTGCGGGGTAGACAGTGACGAGCAATTGCGATGGATCGCCAGTCGGCGTTACCGTCGCCACCTGTAATAGTTGCACCAAATCGTCGTGACACTCTGGAAGTAGGTTGTTCAAGGTGTCAGCAATTTGGGCGCAAAGCTGAAGCATCTTTCGGCCGACCTTATTTTCGTCTCGTCCCTCTCGAAAAAAGTAACGTGGATCAGCACCGTCGTCTTCATGGACTTCGGCGCAGGATGAAAGCAAATGCCTTCGTGAAGGCTTTCGTGATCTCATGGATTCTCTCGCGAATGATGAAAATCAGCGCGCAACGTGAGCGCTGAAATGACCAAAAAGAAAACGCTTGCGAGAGCCTGGCCCGAGAAGGACCTGAGGAAATCCTAGCCCAACGTGGGCAACAGGCTCAACGACACAGTGAAGCGAATAGAGTAGCGCATCGTTGGTCTCCTGTTGGCTAGAGTGAGAATATCGACCACGTTGATTCAAGTCTTCCACAAGCTTATCGACCTGTCAAGCGAGATAATTTACTTCTGCCATCGATAGTTGGAGTCAACTCCAGGCGGGGCGATGCCCTCTAATCGTCGGCCAAGACCATGCGCACTCCGCTGGTCGATTCGGGCCGCAATCGCTATCATCAGCGGCTTAACCTGAACGGATCGACCGCACCCCGTGTCGTCCTTAACTGACTACTGCCCTCTGTCTACGGCCAACTCAGAAATCCCATGAAAGCTGACGAACTGCGCGAAAAGTATCTGGCGTTCTTCGAGTCCAAGGGCTGCACGCGCCGCCCCAGCGATGTGCTCGTTCCCACCTGGGATCCTTCGGTGCTCTTTACGCCCGCCGGCATGAACCAATTCAAAGACCACTTCTTGGGCAAGTGCAAGCTCGACTTCACTCGGGCCACCACCTGTCAGAAGTGTTTGCGCACCGGCGACATCGACAACGTGGGCCGGACCGCCTATCACCACACGTTCTTCGAGATGCTCGGCAACTTCAGCTTCGGCGACTATTTCAAACGCGAGGCGATCAACTGGGCCTGGGAGTTTTTAACTGCCAAGAAGTGGTTGGGCCTGAGTGCCGACCAACTCACGGTCACCGTGTATCTCGACGACGACGAAGCGGCCGACATTTGGCACAAAGACATTGGCCTCTCGCTCGATCGCATCGAACGCATGGGCGAGGACGACAACTTCTGGCCGGCCGGAGCGCCGACCAACGGCCCCGACGGTGTCTGCGGACCCTGTAGCGAAATCTTCTTTCATCCCCCAGGGGGCAAAAGCGTCGAGATTTGGAATCTCGTGTTCACGCAGTTTAACCGTGTTGGCTCGCCTCCGAACAATCTGCGTCCGCTGCCGAGCAAAAATATCGACACCGGCATGGGACTCGAACGAACCGCCGCGACCTTGCAAGGGGTCGACACGAACTACCACATCGACATTCTCAAGCCGATCGTGCTGGCCGCGGCCGAGGTGGTCGGAGTCAAGTATGACCCGGCCAGCGAGAATGGCCGCCGCCTGCGACGCATCACCGATCACGTCCGCGCCTGTGCTTTTGCTGCGCATGAAAATGTTTACCCCGAGAACAAAAAGCAGGGCTACGTCGTCAAGCGGCTGCTGCGTCGCGCGGTGCTCGACGGCCACCAGATGGGACTCAAGGGACCGTTCCTGTATAAGCTCGTCAACGTCGTGGCCGAGATGATGAAGGTCCCGTACCCTGAGTTGCAAGAAACGACGACGCGCGTCGCCGGCGTGATTCAAAAGGAAGAGGCGAACTTCTTCGCCACGATCGACGGCGGACTCGATCGCATCGACCGAGTCTTCGACGCGATGAAAAAGACCGGCCGGGTGATGGTCACCGGCGACGAAGCGTGCGAGATGTACACGACCCACGGCTTCCCGCCCGAGTTGTTCGAGACCCTCGCCGCTGAGCACAATTTTACCTTCGACTGGTCCGGCTTCCGCGACGCGATGGTTAAGCATGGCGACATCAGTGGACGCCAGCAGTTCGAGCTGTTCAAGAGCGGGCCGCTCGACACGCTCAAAAAGGTGATGCACGGCACCGAGTTCCTCGGCTACGGAGCCTTGGAGGCTCAAGCCCGAATCGTGGGGGTCATTGCCCAAGACAAGTTGTGTGACAAGGTCGACGAGGTGGGGCACGCCCAACCGATTACCGTCGTGCTCGACCAGACCCCGTTCTACGGCGAGAGCGGCGGCCAAGTCGGTGATGTTGGCGAGTTGATTGGCGACGGCTTCCGCTTTGACGTGATCGAAACACTCAAGGACGGCGGCTTCACGCTCCATATCGGTCACCTGCGCAGCGGCGCCATTGTGCAAGGGGGCACGGTCACCGCCCGGGTCGATCCGTTGCGTCGACAAGGTCTGCGCCGGGCCCACTCGGCCACGCACATTTTGCACTACGCGCTCCAGAAGCACCTGGGCAAGCACGCCCAGCAAAAGGGCTCGAAGGTCGAGCGCGATTGGCTACGGTTCGATTTCACGAATCCGTCGGCCGTCACACGAGAAGAGTTGGCGGCGATTGAACTCGACGTGAACGACCGAATCACGAATGCCGAGGCGATCGGTTGGAAGACGCTCCCCATCGGCGAGGCCCGTCAAGCCGGCGCGATGATGCTCTTCGGTGAAAAATATCCCGATGTGGTTCGCATGGTCAGCATGGGCGAGTTCAGCAAAGAGCTTTGTGGCGGCACGCATCTCGACAACACCGGTCAGGTCGGCCTGTTTAAGATCATCGGCGAAGAGAGTGTGTCGAGCGGCACGCGACGCATCACGGCCCTGACCGGCCGCGCGGCGCTCGAACATGTCCGCAAGCTCGAGGCCACGTTGGATGAGACCGCCGCGGTCTTGCGCGCCCCGACCGACGAGATTCCGCAACGTGTCGCCGCGCTGGCCAAAGAGGTCCGCGAACTCAAGCGACAACTGTCGGTTGCTCCGAAGCCCGGCGGATTGTCGGTCGATGAATTGCTCGCCAAGGCTGAGACGATCGGCGGTGTGAAGGTGATTGTGCATGAGGTCCCCGGCTCGGCCGACGATCTGCGGGCGATCATCGATCAGATTCGGACCAAGGCCCCATCGTCGGCCGTGTTGTTGGCCAGTCGCGACGACGACAAGGTCGTGCTGGTCGCCGGTATCACGCGCGATCTCGAGGCCAAAAAGCTCAGCGCTGGCAACTGGATCCGTCCGGTGGCGACGATCTGCGGCGGCAGCGGTGGCGGTCGGCCGAACATGGCTCAAGCTGGCGGCAAAGATCCCAATCAGATCCCCGCCGCGCTGGCCGAAGGTCTGAAACAGATCAAACAGATGCTGGGGTAGTGTTCACTTCGGATGTTTGCAACATTCGTCGGGGTGCCATGGCCACGCGCAGAGTGGCCATGCGCGTTCATGCCCACGCGGAGCCGTGGGCATGGCACCCGCGCAATTCGTCACCCAGGTTGCGGACTCAAGTGCTTTACCTTCCCACGGCTTGATGGAAGAACGTCTCGAACTCGCCGACGATCGCCCGATCGCGGAAGATCGTGTCGCCGCGGGCGAGAATTTCTTTGCGCAGCGCATGCTGCTCGTCGGCGTTCGTGCCCCCGGTTGCCTCCATCGGGGGTGGCCAAAAACTACCATTGCGACTGCTTAGTCCTCGATTCTAAGATTAGACGCAATTCGCTATCGCCGGCGACTTGTGCAGGGGTGCCCAGCCGATACTCAAGCGATTCCAGGCTGGACATTGTTTTCGCAGGGGCATTCATCTCGCAAGGTCCAAGCGTCGCGTATTGAGAATCAACCCGGGCATCGTAGCGGGACGCGATAATAATAATTCATCACCTGAAGGAGGCGGTCAGATGAGTCGGAATTGTCAGACAGCAAGAGACCACAGGCACCGTGAAAACGACCTCGCTTGTTGGGAGCAGTATCTGCAATGGGCACAAGCCCTCGGGCGTCGTCCGTATCCGGCACCGAACGAAACGTCTGCGGAGAGCGCGCAGCAGCGCGACTTGCTCGAATTTGTGGCGTCGTTCACGACGGGCGTCGTCTTCAGTCCAACCGACGCACAGGAGCTTGAGGAGTTTTTAGCTGCCGTCTCGACACGTCATGCTCGCCTGGCGTACGACGTTACGGCCTCATGGTGCGACGATCCGGCCTTGAGTGAAGCGGAGTGGGACCCGGCCAAGCATCCAC
>CAYLYE010000112.1:0-20341 GCA_964387325.1 uncultured Planctomycetaceae bacterium | reverse complement strand
TTTCGAGAACCATACGAAACGCTCGTTGGTGCCGTTGCTTCTCACGCGTCAACTCGTGGCGCTGTTTGATATGCGAGATGGTTGCCCGCAGCATGTCAACCTGAATCGGCTTGAGCAGATAGTCTGTCGCACCTTGGCGCATCGCCATGATGGCGCTATCGACATCGGCATAGCCGGTCGCCACGACAACATCGGCCTGCGGTGCGGATTGTCGGATGAAGGGCAACAATTCTTCCGCGGCCCCATCGGGTAGTTTGCGGTCGAGGATCACGACGGACACGAGTGACCAGTCTCGAGGTCGTCGCAATTCGGCTGCTGTCCCAACCGTTTCCACCACGCAATGATCCAACTCGAGAATGTCAGCCAGATTGGCGCGCGTATCGGCGTCGTCTTCGACGACCAGCACGTGCAAAGACTCGTTGGACATGGATTCCATCACACAGACATACGAAAGAGTGGTGTTCGACAACGACGGATCTTACGTCAACTTCTTGTCGCTTGCTTTGGGTTGATTGGCCGATCGATCGAGAGATTGGCTCAATGACTGCTGGACTAGTTGAATCAATTGCGGAAACTGAACGGGTTTGGAAATAATACTGAATGCCCCGGCGTTTTGTGCATCTTGAGCGACCTGCGTTTCCGCGAATGCGGTGACAATCAAAGCGATCGTACCGGCGCTGATGGCTCGAATTCGTTTGCAAAGCTCAACCCCATCCATACGCGGCATCTTCAAATCGAGCAGCGCGAGATCGTAGTCTTGCTCTTTGACTAACTCTAAAGCGCTCAGACCGTCGTAAGCGACATCAACTCGATAGCCGAGATCGGTCAGAATGTCGGACAAATTCGCGCACGCATCGACCTCGTCGTCGACAATCAAAATCGATGAATGGGTTGGCGAAGTCATGCTGAAGACTCGGTGGTTGTGGGCAACGTCACCTTGAACAGGGTACCGCGCCCGAGCTCGCTCGTCACGCGGAGTTGACCGCCGTGTTTATCAACGATGGCTCTCGTTATCGCCAGCCCTAATCCGATGCCTCGGGTTTTGGTCGAGTAGAGTGGTTCCATAATCCGCTCCAGGTCATCGGCTCGAATGCCGAAGCCTGTGTCGGCTACGTCGATCTCAACGTAGCTGGAATCTTTTCGGCGAGTACGGATATTGAGCTGACCGCCATTGGGCATCGCGTCGCCGGCGTTGCGAATCAGATTGCCGAACACGATTTTGAGTTGCTCGGTGTCTCCTCGCAATATGACGGCGTCCGGTGCGATGTCGATCGCCACCGCAATACTCTGCGGCAGCATGGTGGTTTCCAGTATCTCTTGCATACAGTTCGCAATATCGACCACCCGCATCAGAGGAATTGGCAGTCGCGCGAAGTCGGTTAATGCCGTGATGACCCGATTGGCCAAGCCGACTTGCCGTTCGATTCGATGCAGATGATCGTCGAGCTTTTCAGGGGACAACTGGCTCACATTGAGCAAGTAATAGACCGAAGTCTGGATGACATTGAGCGGGTTACGCAGTTCATGGGCGATGCCGCCGGCGACTTGGCCGATGGCCGCTAAACGATCGCTTTGCTGTTGTCGCCGCATGAATTCTGTTTGGTACGAATCTCCGATCATGGCCAGATCGAGATCAATCAGTCGCTGGAGTGATTCTTGAGCCAATGCCAACTCACCCAGACTGTGGGGCCAAGCCTTCGCCAGCGCCTGCAAAAGTCCGTTGTGAAGTCGCGAGAGTGCGGCGTTCGTGTAAATCTGCTTGAGGCCTATCTCCACGTGTCGTTGACCAGCTTTCGCGCGTCGATGCACGTAGCTTTCGTCGTACACCCCGGCAAAGAGTTCTTCGAGCCACGCATGCAGTGACTTTTTCAACCGGGCGATTTGTTCCGCGCCGCCGGTGATCACGCTGCGCGCCATAGGGTGCCGATCGATTTCCAGATAAAAATCATCGATCAATGCTGGAAACGATGCCTTAATCAGCGGACCAACCAACCGCACCCGCTCGGCGTCTGCGGAAGTCCAGCCCACATAAGCTTGTAAGTCTTGATAGCGGGCAAATACTTCGTCCGGTCGCATAACTTGCCATCTACGAGGAAAAGTGAGCTATCGATACTCGATGTCCTCTGGGGCAGATAGCACCGTGCCCGCAGTTTCCGTCGGCGGTTCAGAGTACATTCTATCGCACGACCGGGACTGCGGAATGCGTTTCCATGACGATAGGCCCCTTTTTGACAGGAATGGATGAGCCCGCCGTGAGCCAATGGTTCTGAATGGCGCAATCCATGCTGGTGGACGACAATCTGATATTGACAAGCGATCACTGGCCCCCCTAGGATCAAGTGTGTTAACGGTGCTCGTGACGGGCACGCATTCAAAACCGCTGCTATTGGTTTTTTGAGGCATGGCGCCTCCTTCTTTCGGCCCAGGTGGGGTCACGTTGTGGTCTTGCCGTTGTGGCAGGCCACGAATCAGCTGACGTTGTTGGCTAATTGAAGTATCCGCAGTTCAGAGACCTCGGCGAGCGACGCGAAGCCTGGAAATTTCCGACTACGCACGGCTCGCCCTGGCTCATAAACCGCGCAGTCCTCCATTGGTCTCTGTGTACGTATTGGACCTTACCACGAGGAGCGATACATGTCCCCCATGTTGCAGGCGTGGAATTTAGGACTTAAGCACGAGTTCACCGGGAGCCAGCCGGTGTCGGCTCTGGTGCATCGTGCAATGGCGGCCAGCTCTTACCGGGCCTTGTGTAACGTGCGGTGCCATTTTGATAAATCCGACCGTTTGGTGCTGCACGGTGACGTACCCTCTTACTTTCATCGCCAAGTCGCTCATTCGATCGTGCAGAAGCTGGGAATTGCCAACACGATCGTCGATCGCATCGAAGTCCTGCCCCAATGCAAACCACGTTGAGATTCCCGCTTCATAATCCTCAGCGGTCGCAAATTTGAATTTACAAACTTGGTCGTCAGGGAAAAATCATGCTTGTCTTAAGTCGAAAAACGGGTGAACGCGTCATCATCGGCCCGAATATTATCGTCACGGTGCTTGAAGTGCGTGGCGAACGGGTCAAGCTTGGGTTCAAAGCGCCGGCGGAAACGCCGATCCATCGCGAAGAAGTCGCACAAGAAATTCATGCTGAAAGCGAAAATGCCCGCCGTGTCCCAGCCGCCGGAGTACCCGACTACGCCGAGTGCGCTTAGATCGGCGGTAGCGAGTGCCAAGCAAGGTTCAACTGCGCGGCGAGCGCCATGGTTGAATCGATCGAACCGTACGACGCGCCCATTGGGCTGGCCTCCCACTCGGCCAACTGTCGATCATACAGTTCGGGACGAGCTTCGGAGGCATCCTGGCCTTGCTGTCGCTCGGTGATCCGTTGGAGCGCGACATCGCGCGGGCAGTGGCAATCGAGGATGATTGCCGAGGTTCCCAGCTTACTTGCCAGTTGCAGCAATTGCTCGCGCGGTCCGCATTGGCTGTAGACCCCGTCAACCACCACGGGGACGCCGAGCTGCAACCAATACTCAGCACGATTAAGTACTTCCTCGTACACCAACTGACGTGCCTCGGCACGATAACGACCCGCCCCAAAAGCATCCATTTCGCCATCCTTGTTGGGCATGATCTCGCGGCGAACCACATCGGTGCGCAACAACTCCGCTCGCATCTCGAGGGAGAGCGCGCTGGCCAGTGTCGATTTACCCGTCCCCATCAGTCCAATCGTGATCACCAGGGCGGGGCGAGCGGTGAGAGGCTGCAAATATCGGTCCGCCAACTCCAAGTAACGCCGAGCTATCTCTTGTTGGCTCGTACGATCGTCGCCTGATACTTGGCGCGAACGCATCACCGCAACCTTCGCGCGGACACAAGCGCGATACGCTTTATAAAAGCACAGGAGCGTCTCGGGCGCTCGGTCATGCGATTGCTGTCGATAGGCTTCGATGATCGCTGTGCCTACGGCCGGGGCATCGATCGCGTCGCACTCCATGGCCAGAAAGCTCAACTCATCGATCGCATCGATCCGACGCAACTCGGCGCTAAATTCAATACAATCAAAAACCATGGGCGGATCGACGAGGCAAATATGTTCGGGCCGCAGATCTCCGTGTCCCTCGATCATTCGACCATCGAGTACTCGAGTGCGAAATATCTCATCATCACCGCCAAGCAAACGTGCTTGAGCCGCATGCACTCGACGAACTTGGATCACATCAAGGCATTCATCCGCTGTGAGTAGATTTTCGTAATTGCCTTGGACATGCGCTTTTACGGACGCCAAATACTCGTCTGGTCGTACAACGAGCGGTTCGACCTGCGAATAATACCGGCCCAACTGTTCGGCCAATTGTCGTATGTCAACGTCGGTCAACTGCTGAGTCCGAATCAATTCGTCCAGCATGCGCGTGGCTGGCAGTCGGTGCATTTGTAGTACCCAGTCGACGACACGACCGGGGCCACCGAGATGCAACTGCTGCTGTGTGTCCAGCGTGATTGGCAAGACATTCAAATAGACATCGCGAGCCAGACGCCGGTTCAACCGCAGTTCTTCGCGGCACGCGCGCTCACGATTTTCGATCGTACTAAAGTCCAGAAAGTCATAACGTACCGGTTTTTTGAGTTTGTAGACATAACGCTCGGTGAGGAACACCTGCGAGATGTGCGTCTCGATGCATTCTACCGGGCCGTTATTTTCTGGGTACGAGCGAGGGTCTTTCAGCCATGACACGACCCTCGCATGGTCTACGGCAACATGTTCGAGGTCGCTGACTGTCATCATCGTGGCAACCTGACAACCCCCGGTTCGAAGTGCATAGCTAGCTCAGAAATCGGCCCGCGCCATGCGAACGTCGCGCACATATTTATGGCAATTGACACATTTGAAGGTCATTTCCATATAGGCGAGCGCAGCACCATCAATGTTCTTCTTGCGAGCCGCATCGCCGAGCGCGTTCGCAGCGCGGCGGAACTCGCCACTGTGCTGCAAATACTCAGGCGTCTGCAGCACTTGCCAAGTGGCTGCTTGGCTTAACAGACTCAAATCCTGTGCCTGCTTTTCGATCAAGGCAAAGTTCTCGAGGACAATGCCTTCCAGGACTTTTTGTGAATGATCAAGTTTCAACCGCATGAAGTCCGAGACTTGATTCGGCGGCGCCGAGTCCCCAGGCAAGGCAAATAGTGACCCGGCGATCAAAGTGACCATCAGGCAAATCGAGCGGCGCATGTTTATTTCCTTTAGTGATTGTTGACGGTGGAGCGCAATGAGAGTGTAACGATCCGCTAGGGATCGACTCCTTGATCTTCGTTAAACGCCCGCTGTAACAGGCGATTTTCGGCGGCTTCGTGCCCTTTGAGGCGTTTGGCAAATAGTTCGTAATCACTCTTGAGCCGCTCCCAAGTCACATGCGGCGGGTCGCAACACACCGCATCGCTGAGCATTTGCGACGCGAGTGTCAGGAACTCAGCATGCTGACGTTGCAAGACCGAGGCCTGCGGCGCGAGCACCGGTGAGCGGGTGAGTGCCTCTTCGAGATACCCTCCTAGTTCCTCCTGAGCGAAGTGTTTTTGCAACTGCTCTCGTAAAGCGGCGATTTGTCTACGCACGCTTTCAATCGCCGCGGCATCGACGGCCGTGGCCGAGTAACTAACCAACGACTCGTGGATGCGATCAACGGCCGCATGCAGGTGCTCATGCTCGCTGACTGCCTGCAGATAGATCGGGTTCGATGTATGAACGTGAACGCCGTTATTCATGACGCACTCTCCACGGATTTCGGACGGTTGACCTGAGCTCGACTCTTGATGACCATCACAGGACATGCTGCTCGGCGCATGATCGCCTCGGTTACGCTGCCGAGCAGTAGTCGGGCTAGTCCGGTGCGTCCGTGGCTGCCGAGAATAATCAGATCGGCATGCTCACGCTGCGCTAATTCGACGATGCTTTCAGCTGGTTCGCCCATGAGCAGGCGGTGCTCGTAAGCAACAGCGGGATCGGTTGGCTTGACCTTGGCCAGCATCTGCTTGACCGCCTCGGTGTCAGGCTCGGGTAGCCCGTAGTAGTAATCTCCCGCGCCGTAGGCAATCGCCGGTTCCTGCACATGGACGATGAGCAATCGTGAGCCCTGTTCGCGGGCCAACTGGGTCGCATACTCCAACGCTTCGTGTCCAAGGGTTGAAAAGTCTGTGGGGAAAACGATCGTTTTGCTCATCATGGCACCCTTTGGTGTTAGATCGTAAACACGGAGTTCATCATCAACCATTGCGAATTCGGTGCCAGACGTTTGAAATTCCTTCATTTCGAGTGCGAAAGACCATCGCAAGCGAACGAAAATCAAACGCCCCCTCGGTTTTACCAGCGGCTGATACCTCCTTCGTACCGCGCGTCTCCGCACAGATGTGTGCGATCTAGCGCGCTGTCGATTCCATCGTGGTGATGTTTGCCTGGGAATTCGGGCAGTTTTTTCGATTTGGCCGTGCGTGGTCGCTTCGGAACAAAGATTGCTCCCTTCGGCAAGGATTCGTGTTGCGCGCTAGTCGCTGTCGCATCGAGGACCCGATGACCGATCGTCATTTTCCATCGCTGGCTGATTTGCTTCTGATCACCGATGACGATACGCGCCGCTCTCAACTATCGCAACGATTCATGGCATTGGGCTATCACGTTGTACAGGCCGCGAACGACGACTCGGTTCGGCCACAGCTTGAACAATGGCACTTCGATGTCGCGCTGATCGTAGCGGTGCGGGGAACGATATCGAGTACCAAGCTGCTCGAGCATATCAAGCGATATCAGCCGGACTGTGAAGTCATCCAACAAGCTTGTAACGCGAGTATTGAAAACGCGGTTCAGGCTATGAAGCTCGGTGCGTTCGACTACTTACCCGGCTCTTGCTCCGAAAATGCATTGGAGCGTGCCGTCGAGCAAGCTGCCCAGCGGCGCCGATTGGTCAAAGAAAATACGCAACTGAAGCAGATGCTTCAGCGTACGCAAGCTTTGGCTGAGATCGTAGGCGACTCGCCTCCCATGAAAGAGCTATTGCGACTGATCGACCGAACTGGCCCCACCGATAATCCGGTGCTCGTATTGGGTGAAAGTGGCTCTGGCAAGGAGTTGGTTGCCCGCGCGTTACATGCTCGAAGTCGCCGCGCCGATCGGCCGTTGGTGATCGTCAACTGCGCCGCCTTGGCCGCGTCACTCTTAGATAGCGAGTTGTTCGGCCATGAAAAAGGCTCGTTCACGGACGCCATTACCACGAAGCCGGGGCTCCTGGAACTTGCCGATGGTGGCACGCTTTTCATTGACGAGATTGGCGAGATGCCTGCCGCACTCCAGGCAAAATTACTCCGTGTGCTCGAAGACGGTTCGCTCCGACGTGTCGGCTCGACTCAAGAACGGCGGGTCGATGTGCGGGTGCTGGCGGCGACTCATCGCGATTTGAACACGGAGGTCAAAGCCGGGCGTTTTCGTGAAGATCTCTACTACCGGATCAATCTGATTACGCTACTCGTACCTCCACTGCGAGAACGACTCGTGGATGTACCGTTACTCGTGCGACGATTTTTAGGTCCCACTTGGCAAATCGATCCCGCTGCGTTGAAGTCGCTGCAACAATACACTTGGCCGGGCAATGTAAGGCAACTGATCAACGTACTCGAGCGAGCCAAGATTCTGGCCAACCACGGGCGGATCGAGTCAAGCAACTTACCGCACGAACTGCTGTGCTCTCCGATAACCCCATCGAACCACAAGCGTCATGCCTTGACCACGTTTGGTTCCAATGCCTCGTTAGCCGATGTCGAACGTGCCCATGTGCTGGAGGTTCTCCAACGCGAACGGGGTAACAAGTCGCGAGCGGCAAGGGTGCTCGGGGTCAATCGTCGCAGTTTGTACCGCTTGCTCGAACGCTTCGATATTGCCCTCTCGCCGGACTCCCATTCGCCGGAAGGTCCTGCTGCCTCTTAGGGGTGCTTGATCGACCGTTCGCAAACGGTGTGCTGATTGGTCACAACTGTGCTTATCTGTCTCGCGAGGAGATCGCTTGGATGCGAAGCGATTCGGCAAGGGGATTGGTCCTAAATTCAATTCCGATTGGGCTCTGGAGCCTGGGGGAGCGTTTTCTGATGCGTTCTGGCACGGCACATGCCTTGATCTGTCACACGTAGGCCGCAGGGGTGCCTACGTCATCTCAACTTAGGGAAGTCGTGTTATGGCCAGTGCAGATCAATCGAACCAACCCTCGTTGCATAAATTTGTTTTGGGACCGACCTTCCGTCAGTTTTCGCGCGCAGAGCGACACTTGATGTTGCGCGAGGATCGCTCGGCCGGGGTGTCGGTCTCGTGCATCCTGCTGGCCATCGTGACCGGGGGCGCTCTGATGATGCTCTACACGGTTTTCGCCACGATGTAACAGGCCGCTGCATTGAGTGGCTACACCGGGTACACTGCTGACAGTGTTGGTTTGCCGTTTTTTGCCACCTGTTGACTCGTGAGCCGGTTCTCGATGCGATCATCCGCTTGGATCATGGGATTGTCGCTCGTGGGACTCATGGCACATGGGTTGCTGCGCTGGTGGGGGGCCGACACCGAGTCAGTGGCACGATACGTCGATTGGCCACTCTTCGTGGTGCTCTGGGGAGGCGGTGCTCCGCTGGTCTACGAACTGCTCGCGAAATTGGCGCAGCGCCAATTCGGCAGCGACTTGCTCGCGGGCATGTCGATCGTTACCTCGGTGTTGCTGCATGAGTACTTGGCGGGCGCGGTGGTCGTCCTCATGTTGTCCGGAGGCGAGACGCTCGAGGCCTTCGCCGTTCGCCGCGCTCGCAACGTGCTCGAGGCGCTCGCCAAGCGGATGCCGACCTTGGCACATCGTAAAGTCGATGGTCGGCTTGAAGATGTTTCGATCGACTCGGTAGCCATTGGTGACCGAGTCGTTGTCTTTCCGCACGAATCGTGCCCGGTCGACGGCACCGTGATCGACGGTCACGGCTCGATGGACGAGTCGTTCTTGACCGGAGAACCGTATCGCGTCTCGAAAGCTCCCGGCGCGAATGTCATCTCCGGTGCAATCAATGGCGAGACTGCACTGACCATTCAGGCCGAGAAACCCGCGCGCGACTCGCGCTACGCGCAGATCATGCAGGTCATGCGTGAGTCCGAGCAGCATCGACCCCGTATGCGTCGGCTGGGCGATCAATTGGGCGCGATCTATACGCCGATTGCGGTCGCTCTGGCCGCCGTGGCTTGGTGGTTCAGCGGCGAACCGCTTCGCTTCTTGGCCGTGCTTGTCGTCGCGACGCCGTGCCCGTTGCTGATCGCCATCCCGGTGGCGATCATCGGTTCGATTTCACTCGCGGCACGTCGCGGGATCATCATCCGCGATCCGGTCGTTTTGGAAAAGCTCAACACCTGCCGCGTGGCGATATTCGACAAGACGGGAACACTGACCTACGGGCAACCCGAGGTGACCGAAGTGCTGCCAGCCCCGGGATTCACCGCCGAGCAGATTTTGCGCTACGCGGCCTCATTGGAACGTTACTCGAAACACCCGCTGGCGACCGCGGTGTTACAAGCGGCAGGAAAAAGACAACTGGTACTCTACGATGCCACGGAAGTACGCGAGCCTCCAGGGCAAGGCCTGCAAGGCATCGTCGATGGCCGACAAGTCACGGTGACGAATCGCAAGAGTTTTTTACGCACCAACCCGGCTGACGCGGAGCGATTGCCTCCTATCGCGCCGGGCATGGAGTGCCTTGTGCTTGTCGATCTGCGGTATGCCGCGGCGGTGCTGTTTCGCGATCAGCCGCGTCGCGACAGTCATGGATTCGTCGCTCATCTGATGCCCAAGCATCGATTGCAACGCATCATACTGCTCTCGGGCGATCGAGAAAGCGAAGCAAAGTATCTGGCCGAGCTGGTGGGCATACGCGAAGTATATTCCAGCCAGACTCCGCAGCAAAAATTGGAGTTGGTGCGGCGCGAGACGGCACAAGCCGAGACGATGTTTGTCGGCGACGGCATCAACGACGCCCCGTCGCTCGCAGCCGCCACGGTGGGCATCGCCATGGGCAACAACGATGTAACGTCCGCGGCCGCTGGCGCCGTCATCATGGAGAGCTCGATCGCCAAGGTCGACGAACTGCTTCATCTGGCGGCGCATCTGCGACGCATCGTGCTGCAAAGTGCCGTTGGCGGCATGCTCCTGAGCGTCATCGGCATGCTGTTTGCCACCGCCGGCTGGCTGCCTCCTGTGACCGGCGCACTCGTTCAAGAAGCCATTGATGTGCTGGCGGTGCTCAATGCTCTGCGGACGTCGCGGCTGCCCAACAAGATCGTTGACTTCTGAGCGTGATTAAGGAACGTTCGGAGCCTGGATCGACAACGCGGCGAAAGCGAGCAAGCCGCCTACGATATTGAAGATCACGACCAGCGTGGCGACACCGTAGAGCGTTCGCGTACCGTCATCGAGCTTGGCGTTGGCTCCCCCTTTTGTTGCGCCGCGAAATTGATACACGATCGTGCCGCAGACCCAAGACCAGTGCAGCATGACATGAACCAAGATGCCCAGCGCGAGCAAGGCAATGAGATTGAACTGGAGCTGAGACCACGCATTGAAATCGTTGCCCCACAGGGTCCAGTGGCTGGCACTGGTGGCATCTGGAAAGACAAATCGCAACACGGCACTGACCCAAACCAGTGCCAAAAACAGGATCAGCAAGAGGGTGTCCAACAGCAAATTCACGACCGCTCGTGAAAGCGATTTGAGCATAGTCCGACTCGTCGCGGCAACGTTCGAGGAAATTTCAGGCGCGTTGGTGATTAACGACATAATGGGCACACGGCCGCCGCGTTGGGTGGAGTCGACCACAGTTGGACGCCGCGTGCCACGGAGAGCCCGCCGGTCAGAATAACGCAACAAGCTGCCAGACGAAACATCGTTTGTCGAGCGCGGAGACCGATCATGTGCGAGCCACAGCCGGTCAAGATCATCAGCGGCGCGGTCCCGGCTCCGAAGGCTGCCATGTACAGCAAGCTCTGTGCCAAGCTGCCGCTCGCTGCCGCCAACGCGAGGAAAGAATAGACCAACCCACACGGAAGAAACCCCGTCATGAGTCCGGCACCAAACGTGGCCCACGCGCCACGCTGACGAAAGAAGGAGGCGAACCAACTGCTCGCCATACATCCTACCGACTTGCCTGATCGTCGAGGCCAGCGTAACCAGCCGATGGTGATCAGTCCCTGGCCGATTAACAATACGCCAGCGACCAGAGCCAACGCGGCCTGAGTATGCGCGAGGTAACCATTTGCCGCGGTCAAACGTATCCCGGCGTACCCGACGACGGCTCCCAAGACGGAGTAGGTGAAGATCCGGCCGAGCGTATAGATCAACTGGCTTGCCAACATCGTGCCTCGTGACGTTGCCGACGAGCCGATGGCGACCGCAAAGCCGCCGCACATCCCCAAGCAATGTCCTGAGCCCAACACTCCGCCCAGAAAGACCAGTATGAGTTCGTTCATGCCGCACCGACCTTTTCGTAAACGGTAGTTCGGTCGGTTGATGCGTCTTGAGAATCAGTGGTGTCAGACGAGTCGCCGAGGCCAGGGGCCTGAACCGCAACGCTGCGCTCGGCGAGTCGCAACGAATTGCCGATGACAAACAGACTACTCACGACCATTGCGGCCGCCGCCCACAACGGATTGAGTCGACCACTCGCGGCGAGCACGATTCCCAACGCGTTATAAACAAACGCCCAGAACAGATTTTGGCGAATCGTTCGGACTGTGCGCCTTGCCAGCTCGAAGCTCCAGGGGATCATATTCAAATCGTTGCCGAGCAAACAGACATCCGCCGAGTCGCGTGTCACGTCCGTTCCGCAGCCCAGCGCAATGCCCACGTCGGCCGCCGTGAGCGCAGCGGCATCGTTCACGCCGTCGCCGACCATGGCGACGGCCCCCCATTGGTTGCGACACGCTTCAACGGCCTGCAGTTTATCGTTGGGGAGCAGTTCGGCTTGAACTTCCAGGTGCAATTGGCGCGCAACGATTTGAGCACGCGGTGTCTGGTCGCCTGTCAGAATCTGTACATGGAGTCCGAGTTGCTGACAGGCCTGGATCGCCGGCAGAGCCGAGGGACGCAACGCTTCTTCAAAGACAAACAGTGCCCGAACCCGTTGAGCCACGGCAAACCACATGACCGAGTGTCCGCTCGCAACCGCATCTTCGCCAAGCTGGGCCAGATGTGGCGGGACGATCAAATCGAGTTCACGCATCAAGCGCGAAGATCCCAGGTACATGCTCTTTCCCGACTCATCACGTCCGACGATGCCTCGTCCCGGGTAGGTCGTCCAAACGATGGTGTGGTCGGCGACCACGGAGTCGACAGGTTCGAGCGCCGCACGCAAAGAAGCCGCCAAAGGGTGCGTGCTTGCGGATGCTGCGAACCAAGCGTCGAGACGCAGCTGATCGTCAGTTAAATCGGTCTC
This sequence comes from uncultured Planctomycetaceae bacterium, assembly GCA_964387325.1. Lineage (GTDB taxonomy): Bacteria > Planctomycetota > Planctomycetia > Pirellulales > PNKZ01 > CAZZBK01. Next base: position 7,864 of record CAYLYE010000112.1, on the reverse strand, counting down.
GCCCCAGACACTCTCCAAGAGCGTCGAGTTCGAGGTCGAGAGCGTACCCGTTTTGTCAAGACAGACGGAACGAATTGAGGCCAGTTTTTCGATCGCTTCGCCGCTGCGAAATAAGACACGTCGTTGGGCGGCAGCTCCCAGCGAGGTCCAGACCGCCAGAGGCGTTGCCAAGCCGAGAGCGCAAGGACAGGCGATCAACACGACCGAGAGCGCGGCCAGAAGCCCGGCTTGAAAATCGGCTGTGATGGTGTGCCAGGCAAAGGTCGCCAGCGCGACGCTCATCATCGCCGGGGTGAACCAGACCGCGACGCGATCGGCGAGCCGTTCATAGCGTCCTTTGGCATGTCGGGCGCGATGCACCGCGTCGATCATTCGTTGCAGCGCGCCGTCGCGCGCACAAGCCAGCACTTCGATCAGCAAGTCGCCATCAAGATTGAGCGAGCCGCCCCAGACGGTATCACCGCTTTCGCATGTGACTGGGTGGCTTTCGCCATTGAGCAAGTGCGCGTCGATGCTCGCGACACCACGACAGATTTTTCCATCGACGCCGATCCGTTCGCCCGCACGCACACGAATCACATCGCCGCTCTGCAACGAGCCGAGCGGTGTCAATTGCTCCGTGCCGTCGACAACCTGCGTTACATTGTCCGGCAGCAGGCGCTCGAGGTCGTCGAGGGCTGCGCTCGTGCGGATTCGCCCGGTCGCTTCGAACCAGCGTCCCAAGGTGACAAACACGAGCACCATGCAGGTGATCTCGAAGTAGATATGCCCCGTGCCTTGATAGACGGACCAAGCCGAATATACGAAAGCCGCGCCAATACCTAGCACGAGCAGCAAATCGGTGGTAACGACCCACCGCCGCAAGGCTCGCCAAGTGTTGTCGAGGAGTGGCCAACCGAGTGCCCAGAGGACGGGCAGTGTCAGCAATAGGCAGAGGTATCGAAACACCTCGGCCAGTATGGTCGCGCTCGGGGCAACCTCTCCGCTCGCAACGTCATAAACGTCCCAACTCCAGAGGAACATGGTGAAGACCATGACCTGCATGGATAGGAAGATCCCCAAGGCAAGTCGCGCCATCGTCCAGTTGGTTTGCACCTCGGGCCCCTGCTCGCCGGCAATACTCGCGGCGAAGCGGCAACCAAAGCAGCAATACTCGGGCTCAGCGGCCTCAACCGTCTCGACGAGCAACACTCGACGACCTGACACCACCGGCAAGCCGCAGAAACTGCACAGACCGGCTGCTTGGGCGTGCGCGCTCATGGCGAGTTAAGGAGCTCTCGTTGCAGATCAGGGAACAAATATTGCACGGTATAGACAATCGCGAAAATCCAAAAGCCGATCCAGATCAACCGCACGTACCAGGGAATCGCGTTGCCGCGATAATGATGGAAGCGACCTTCTTGCGCGGGCGAACTGGGGTTACTAACGGCTGAATTCGACGAGGTAAGTGGATCGCGGGTCATTGGTCGCTCCAGTGCGCAGCGCAGTGAGAATCTTGGGCGTCGAGACGATGTTCCATGTCCAGCATATTTTTCTTCGGCGCCTCGATATCGCGAAACATACCGTTCTTAGCCGCCCAGCCGAGCATGAACAAGAAGCCGACACTGGCCAGGATGTAATTCATGATCGGGGCCAGGGCAAATGCGCCCGACGCGTCCCCTTGCAGCACATGCACTAACTCGCGAAATTTGTTCGCAAAGCCCAGCATGCTCGGCACCAAGATCACGACCGCCATGATCGCCACGACACGCTGTCGTGGGCGCGACGAGTCCGCTGTCGTGGGTGAGCCGGTCGCGGAGTGTAAATTGCGTGTAATCATTCTCTCGTATCCTAGCGCGGTTGGTCGGCCACGTCCGTCGAGACGTAGTCTTCGTAATAGGGATAGCTTTCGAGCCACGAGCCTAGCCACTGGATGTAAGTCATCAGCGCCAAGCCACGCGCGTTGGGACGCTCTGGGCCACGGGCTTTGGTGATCTTGCCGTTCCCTTGATGGTCGGCCTCGTATTCATCGAACAGCCAAGGGTACTCGGGCATGGGCGAACCGTGCGACAATGTCTTGGGGCGGAAAAAATGGACCGCATGCCAATCGTTCGAGCGCCGACCCCCTTCTCGGCTCAGGTCCGGTCCCACACGCCGCGTGCCAAACAACACCGGACGTTGCAACTCGTTTTGATATTCGGGCGTTTGCGAGACCGGGCCGAAGCGTAGCGATTCGTTCGACACGGGACGCACGAATTGACTATGGCAGTGCCAGCAACCTTCGCCAACGTACACTTTTCGTCCCAACTCGAGCGCCTCGGCGCAGCGCGCCTTGCGCTCGTCCGCTTGCATATCGTCGAACGATTTGCCATACGCCGCCAGAAACGATTCCGGATAGCGATGGCTCAAGTCCTCGAACGAGTACATCAAATTGGCATTGGGCAGATCGGCCGTGCGGGTCTCGGGCAGATGCTGATACATGAGTATCGGTACCAGCGCGTTCGAGACAAACGCGAACGCGAAAAAACCTAGCCCGCCGATCAACATAACTCCCGCTTTACTCTCAAACATGGCTGACGAACTCCGGAGTGGCTTGCCATAAGTCGGCTTCGACGTGCGTATCGGTTACCGGGCGAACACAACGCAACGTCTTGGCAATATTGAACAAGAATGCGCCCAACCCGCCGAACATCGCGAGGCCGGCAAATACACGCACAATCCAAAATGGCTGCGAAACGCTCGTTGAGCTTTCCCACGGTTGCATCGACGCCCATGACACCCCCTGGAAGACGCCCGCCAGTGTCAGATCGATGAACATCGTCACGATCCCCACGGTCGACAGCCAGTAATGCCACTCGCACAGGCGACGGCTCCACCAAGGGCGTTGCAACACGCGCGGAATCAGATAGGTCATGATCCCCATGAGCCAAATCGTGAAGACGCCGAACATTACGAGGTGCGCGTGTCCGACGACCCAATCCGTAAAGTGGATTAACTGCTGAAAGGTCAGCGTCACTTGCAACGCGCATTGGAAGCAGGTCACGAAGTACAACACCATGCCGGTGTAAAACCAGCGAATAGGCAGGTTGACCACGACCTGTCGACCGGAACCGGCTAACGTGCCGAAGAAGTTAATAACGACCGTTGCAACCACAAGCTCAACGGCAATCGTCGACACGACCGCCCCATATTGCAGGAACATGGGAATGGGCGTGTAGAGAAAGTGATGGATTCCCTGTAACGGATAGAAAAAGGCCAACCCCCAAAACCCGACGAGCGACAAGCCGTGGCTCCAGATTGGTTTTTGCAGCAGGATGGGCACAAAGTAATACATCAGTCCCCAGCCAAGTGGCGTGACAAACAGCCCGACGAGGTCGTGTATGAACAGCCCCGCGACGGCGCCGGCACTGGTCCCTGATGCGACATACTGCGGGATGAAGTTACCCATCGCGTAGGTGAGAATGGTCCACACGAAGGCGGCCATGAAGTACCAGAGCGTGACGTACAATGGTCCTCGCGCTCGGACGATGGGGGTGAGAAAATTGATGGCCACGAGCACCAAACCAACCACCGCCAGCGGGTCAATATAAACCGGTGTTTCGCCCCATTCGACGGCCTGTGCATCGCCGCGCAACAGGCCTACGGCGGTGACCAAGACGATGAACTGCCAGGCGAAGAAGATCGCATACGACAGCCAACGGCTACAGACGGGCTGTAACGAAAGACGCGGCACAGCCCAGTGCAGCGCCCCCAGAAACGCATTCGCCAAAAAGCCATAAGCCACCGCGTTCGTGTGGACCATCCGCCAGCGGCCGGGCGAGAAAAACTCGATGCCGCCAAGCGGATTCCAGTGAACCAATTGCAAGGCCACGAGCAGACCGCCGACCATCGAAATGGTCAAAAACGTCAACGCCGCTAGAAAGTACCAGAACACGATCCGACGATCGACCAATGTGGCCACATCGGGCACGACAACCGACTGCTGATTCGCTACAGAATTCATCGCGACTCCACACTCGTACGGTAGGGGATGTACAGACCCAGCGGATAGGCGAGCGCCATCGTCCAGCCGAACAGCAAATGCGTCAGCGCGGCGACCCATGCGGGGACCAATTCCATGATCCAGTTGCCGCCAAGCAAGCTGGGTTGCAACCAGGACAAGATGCCGTAAAAGTTGATGACCCAAATCAACACACTTAATCCACTGGCCCAAACGACGCGACGGATCAGTGTCGCGTCCGGCGCAAATCGGGTCAGCACCAACTGAAACAACATGCCGTAGAGCATGCCGGTCGCCAGGTACAATGTGCAACCAATCGCCAACACCACACCGCTGTCGCTCTGCAGTGCCTTCTCGCCAAGCGGAAACGTTAAAAACACTTGAATCAGCCGCAACGGATGCTGCGAGACTTCGGTCGCGCGCGACCAAGCGACTGATCCGAATACATTGGCCAGCAGGCTCACCAAGCCGCCAACAAAACCAAGCATCGCGCCGGTCATCGCATAGTAGGCCGTGTAATAGTCCCGCGCTTGCCACGGCTCTGCCGTCTCGGCAGCCAAATCGGCTTCCAGTTCGGCGATGCGTGCGGCTAATTCGGCGATTTCTTCTCGTTTGGATTGACTCATCGGGTGAACTCCTCAGCGGCAATCGACCACTTGTTCGCTCGGCCTTGTTTCACGTGATCACGATCGTTCGTCCCGCGACGTCGACCTAGCGTTAGGGCACGATCACTTTTCGGTCGCTTCTTGCGGGGCCTGATTCGCTGTACGCCTCGGTGCCGCAACGTGCGCGATTCCCTGCTGCTGGGCAACTTGCTCCAGCACCTCTCGACGCCGCTGCCCGCTGATATACTGCACGTAATGCACCAAATGCCAGAAGGTATCGGGCTCGTTGGCAAGCTTGTCTTTAAACGATGGCATGGGCGTGCCGCTCACTCCACCATAGATGCGACGGTAGATGTCCTCGGGCGTGCCGCCGCCGTGAAACATGGCGCTCGTCAGATCGGCTGCCCGAGTGTTAAAGCCCCACGAGTCCTGAAATCCCTTGACGTTGTCCGTGGTCTTGCCACGACCGTCCAAGCCATGACACTTGAAGCACCCGGCGGTTTCCGTGGCAAAGGCTTTGCGACCTAACTCAACGGTCTCGGTCGTGTACCTAGGCATGCGGGTCAGAGGTAAGATCACCTGATCGGCCGATCGTTGCCACATGGCCATAATCTCGTCGACATAGCCCGGCACGTTGGCCGGATCGACCTCGTCTTCGTTCCCCGCTTCGAGTGCCAGCAGGATCTCAAGTTCGCCGCGATGGGTGAGCACGAGCACATGGTCGACCACCGCTTGCAGATCATCTTCGCTCCAGAGTTTGAAGGACGGCATACTCGTCCCTTTGGCCCCTTCGCGAACCGTCCGCTCGATATTGCTGCGCAATGGCCGAGAGCCGTAGGGGGTGCTCGAAAACTTGAAGATCCCCTTGCGATAATCGCGTGGCCGGGGGTACATCATCGCCGCCGCGGGCCCGTTACCATCGCCGGTCACACCGTGGCACGAGGCACACTGCGCACGAAACAACTCAGCCCCATGCCGCAGTCGTTCTTGGTTCGCGTGAGACGCACCAAGCAGCTTGGGTTGGCTCGGCGTGCCACAGAATTTCTCCAGCTGGGCAATAACTTGCGCGCGGGCTTTCTCCGGCAGTTCGTTGACTTCTTTGCTGGTGATCCAGTGCGGAACGGTTGTGCGTTCACAGCCTGCGAGGCCCAGGAAAATCACAGCCCAGGCGGACCAGAAACCACGTTTCACGAATAAGGCTCCGTTGTTGCTTACTTCAGGCCATGCCCCGCAGCTACCAATGCAATGGACTGCCTATGAGCAACAACCGTGCCACGAGGGAAAATCCACGCGCACATCGATTAAATACGATTCCGTGCAGTGTGCGTCAGTGAAACCGCACAGAAAAGTGTGACAGTCGGGCGCAGTCAGTGTGCGGTTTTGACATTCACACTGAACGGCCCCGCCGGAAAGCCTCTGCGGTGTTGCCTTGAACACTTGCAGTGCATGCTTGCGCTAGGCGAAACCAGCGGTTCTCTCCGCGGCTAAGAGAGTGGCACGATGTGAATCGTGTAGCCGATCTTATTGAGCGCTTCGGTTAACGTGTCGATCGCGAGGTTTTTTCGCTTGGCGAGCACGTGGCTGAGCATGTCTTCAGAAAGGCCCGTCGCTTCACAAAACTCGCGGCGAGTCTGGTACCGCGTGTGGATCAACACTTCCAAATCATCACGGTAGTCGGGCTGGCTCATCTCCCCCTGGGCAATGCCCAGACGGCTCGTGAGGTCCGACGCGACTTCCCAGAGAATCGTCTCGGTAATTTCCTTGCGAGTCAGACCGCGTGGCTCGTAAAGTTTTGTCAATTCAGCATGCCAGAAGTTGCTAAACAGCCCCCAATCGGGATTACGATCGGCCTCTTGCTGGATGAGGTCAAGAGCTGCTCGCTCTTCACGGTCGAGTCCCGACAGCGCATAGCTGTTGCCATCCAGATCGACGTACTTCAAAGCTCGTTTAACGGATTTCATGGTGGTTCAATGAACTCGACGTTTCCGGCGACGCTCAGGTAAATGCACTTCTGCGCGCAGATTACACAACAGGCGGAAAGCAACTTACGCAGTTCATCAACTTTGTTCTTCGCAATCGCCACGGTGTATTTGCGTGATTCATCATAAACCGCAGCTTTAGTGTCAGGGTCCGTGTAAAAGCCAACATGCCCCGGCGACATGGTTCCGCCGCCAAAGCGTCGGTACAACTCCAAATCAAGCCATTTCCATGTTTTCGGTGGTTGCAACTTGCCGTCCGATAAGTTGGCATCACGACGGATCGGAATTAAAAACGAACACTCGACATACAATTCGTGACTCACAGGCGCATCCCCACGTTGTTCTACACCTCATGTTGGGCGCAGATCGATTGCCTTTGGGTCACGAATCACCTTGCCTTGTGCCGCGACTGACGGAATGATTCGTGTGTAACTACTGAATGCAGTCGCGATAGCTCATATTTACAATAGACTTGACCGCCAGTCAAGTCTATTCCTCGTCCGTCCGTAGCTTAGCCAGCACGCTGTAATCTTCCAGCGTGCTCGTGTCGCCGACGGTCGCCTTGCCGCTCGCAATATCCTTGAGCAAGCGACGCATGATCTTGCCGCTGCGCGTCTTCGGTAGCGAACCGGTAAACCGCACGTCGTCTGGCACGGCCAGAGCGCCGATCTCCTTGCGAACGTGCGCCTTCAGCTCTTTCTTGAGCGCATCGTTCGGCTCGCCGCTCTTGAGCACGACGAACACCGCGACCGCCTCACCCTTGATCTCGTCCGGTCGGCCCACCGCGGCGGCCTCGGCCACGTTCGGATGGCTGACCAGTGCGCTCTCGATCTCGATCGTACTGAGGCGGTGCCCCGAAACGTTCAGCACGTCGTCGATGCGACCCATGATCCAATAGTAGCCGTCCTTGTCCTTGCGGGCGTTGTCACCAGCCAGGTACATGTGGGCAATCTTGCTCCAGTAGGCTTCCTTGTACCGGGCATCGTCGCCCCAAATGCCTCGTAACATGCCGGGCCACGGCTTGGTCATGACCAGCCAGCCGCCGGCACCGTCGGGCACGGGCTGACCTTTCTCGTTCACGATAGCCGGCACGATGCCGGGCAACGGCTTCGTGCAGCTACCGGGCTTCGTCGCGATCGCGCCGGGCAATGGGCTCATCATGATGCCGCCCGTCTCGGTTTGCCACCACGTATCGACGATCGGGCAACGCTCGGCACCGATCTTCTTGTGGTACCACATCCACGCCTCGGGGTTGATCCCCTCGCCCACGGTGCCCAGCAATCGCAGGCTCGATAGATCGT
>CAYLYE010000111.1:0-20466 GCA_964387325.1 uncultured Planctomycetaceae bacterium | reverse complement strand
ACAGGTGCTGCATGGCTGTCGTCAGCTCGTGTCGTGAGATGTCGGGTTAAGTCCCTTAACGAGCGAAACCCTTGTCACTAGTTGCCAGCGCGTCATGGCGGGGACTCTAGTGAGACTGCCGGTGTTAAACCGGAGGAAGGTGGGGATGACGTCAAGTCCTCATGGCCCTTATGACTAGGGCTGCACACGTCCTACAATGGCGCGTATAAAGGGACGCCAGCTCGCAAGAGTTAGCTAATCCCAAAAAACGCGCCCCAGTTCGGATTGCAGGCTGCAACTCGCCTGCATGAAGCCGGAATCGCTAGTAATCGCGGGTCAGCATACCGCGGTGAATGTGTTCCTGAGCCTTGTACACACCGCCCGTCAAGCCACGAAAGTGGGGGGCATCCGAAGTCGCCGCGCTAACCGTAAGGAAGCAAGCGCCTAAGATGAACTCCGTGATTGGGACTAAGTCGTAACAAGGTAGCCGTAGGGGAACCTGCGGCTGGATCACCTCCTTTCTAAGGATTCTTAGAAAGAACTCTTGTTGAGTAATCAACTCGAGTATTCTGTGGAGACAGTCTTGAACTGGACTTGAGATCAGCTGATTCAATTCAGCAAAACCATCAATCGTCATTAAAACCCTCACGGGACCTTGCCAGGGCCCGTGGGGGTTTTTTTATTTCATCGGTCCTTCCCATCCGCTAACCGCGTCGCGGCTCCCGATTTTTTATCCCGGTTCGTTGTGTCATTACGGCTGTCGTTGCGGTGCAATGATCCGCGACGCAGATCGTAATTGGTGATACACCTCGTTCTCCGCCACCACCGTCCTGGTCGGCGGATCGATCGTCAACGGCTCGCCCGTGTTCGGGTTCGATTCATAAAACGGCTCCCCCGTGCTCGCAATCGTCACGCGAATCCGGTGTCCCCGGTTGAAAATCTGGCCGATCCAGCCCACGTCGAACTTCACGTGATACTTTTTGCCGCTCTCGATGAGCACCTCGCGGTCAAAACCCTCGCGGTAGCGCAGCCGGCGGATCATGTCGATGATCAGGATCGACCGGCCGTCGGGATACACGTCGCTCACACGCACGATCACGTCGGTATCTCGGGCCGACGAACTCACGACCAGATCGGCCTCGACTTTGCCGAGCCACTCGACCGGCTGCTGGAGCGGTTCAGTCGTGAAAGTGATGACGTTGGGCTGCTGCTCGAAGGGCCGGGCGTCACGCGCGCCCGGAAAACCGACCCCCGGCATCTCAGCCGGCTTCGTCGGATCGGCTTTCCAAGTCGTGCTCGATGAACCCTCGGACGGTGGTGACGTACTCAGCGAACCACCTGCACGAAGATAATATGCCTGGGCGGGATTTTGCGTCAGCGCCCAAGGACCGTTGCCGGTCTGCCAGGTGTTTCCCGGGGCATCGGCCTCGCCGACCGCACCCATCATGTAAAAGCGTAGCGGTTGGACCTCCTTGAGCACGCCGTTCTCGATGCCCTTCATGTGGGCATCGAACCAATTCAGCATGTGCGCTTCGAGATTGAGTGCCGCATGGGCTGGGTATTCGAGATCGCCGACCTTGTTGGGCTTGTTGAATCCGCCATGCAGCCACGGGCCGATCACCAACCGCTGCTGGCCGCGCGAGTTCGGGCCCCCCTTGGTCTCGCGGCCGATATAGCTCTGGATGCTCCCCACGTTCATAAAGTCGTACCAACTGCCGATCGTCATGCACGGCACGTTCATCTTGTCGATATGCAGCGAGCAGTCCTCGGCCTTCCAGTAGTCGTCATAGGTCGGATGCTGATACCACTCTTCGAGCAGCAGGCGATTGTGTGACTTGTCGCGACAGACGTCGGCCATCTTCTCGAACCGCTTGGGGCGCGTGACGCCGCCGATCCGGTAGCCCTCCTGAAACAAGCTCAGCCCGGTGTCGATCATGTACTGACACACGAGATGCGGCGGCTGTGTAACGGCGAGAAAATTTTGGGCGAAGCCGGCCTGCGAGCCGCCGAAGGTGCCGACCTTGCCGTTGCACCATTTCTGTTGCGCGAGCCACTCGACCGTATCGTAGCCGTCGCGCTGCTCGCCCCAGCCGAGGGCGCGATAGCCGACGTAGCGCCCTTCGCTGAGTTGCGTGCCGCGAAAGTTTTGTGCCGCGACGACGTAGCCCCCCTTGGCCAGTCGGGCGAGCGACTCCTGAGTCGACTTGGCCGTGACCGGCGCGTAGCGCTGCTGATACAACGCCGGCCAGGGACCTTCACCCGCTGGGAAGTACACGTAGCACGACAGCCGCGTGCCGTCGCGCATCGGAATCATCACGTGCTCTTGTCGCACGCCGCCAGGCAATTCGACCTTTTGGGCCGAGGCCACCGCGACGAGCATGACCCAGACCAAAACGAATGCAAACCGTCTCATCGTCGTACCTCGTAGGAGAGGAGTGGAGGAGTGGAGGAGTGGAGGTCTTTTCTCGCGGCAGCGTACCTCCTCCACTCCTCTGCTCCTCCACGTGCCTTACCACGGTGGTTAGCAACTCATGCCATTAATGGACAATTAACAGCCGTGTTGCGGGTCGCGCTTACCCGATCAGCGTGCTCGGATGGGGCACACGATCGACGAGCGGCAACACCTGCGGCTGATAAACGGTCGTGTACGCCTTGGCGAGCCGATGCTGATCGACGGCCGCCTGATCGCTCCAATGCTCGTTGAGGATGAACACGCGTGGGTCGTTGTTCGAGTGATAGACTTCGAACCGCAGGCAGCCGGGCTCGGCGCGCGACATTTCCCCTTGCTGCTTGAGGAGCGATTGCACTGAGGCAACGTCGGCTTCGTTCTTGACGGTCAGAATGATGTTCAGGCAAATCATGAGCAGTTCATCCCGGCGAGGTGAGTGACGTGGAAGCAACTAGTGTAACAACTTTGTCGAGCACACGGGGCAGATCGCCGAGCCGAGTGATGCGTTCGGGGTCACTGGTTGTCGCGGCGGGGTCGATGAGTACGGCGCGCCAGCCGGCCGCTCGGGCCGCTTGATAGTCGTTCTGCTCGTCATCGCCGACCAGTATCAGTTCATCGGGGCAACAGCCCAGGTGCCGCTCGATGCGGCGGAAGAAGTCGACGTGCGGCTTGCGTACTCGCAGCCGGCTCGACGCGAACACGTCGCGGCACGACGTGAAGGGCTCGAGTCGACGGCAGATTTTGTCGAGCCGATCGTCAAAGTTCGAGGCGATGCCGAGCCGCAGGCCTTGTTGCGACAGCGTGGACCAGACCTCGGCCGCGTCGTCGGTGAGCCGCCAGTGTTCGGCGAGCGCGAAGTGTTTCCAGAGGTCGATGAACAACGGATTCAAGTCGCTGACATCGTCGAACACCTCGGCGACGATCGAGCGCCAGCGTTCCAGTTCGCGCTCTTGGCAGGTACGGTACAGTTCGACATCGCGGTCGTGCAGTTCCTCGCGGGCAAAGGCCCGGCGAAAGCGTCGGTCGACTTCGTCGAGCGCGTGGCGCGAGCCGTGTTGAGTGCCGACGCGATGGTAGGCCAGCGCGACCCGTGGGTCGGGGTTGATAAGCGTGCCGACGGCGTCGAACAGGATTGCTTTAAGTGCCACGGTCGTCGTTACGCCCAACCAAACTTACGCTGTAACATTTCGAGAAAGTCGCCGATGTCCATCGAGATGACGAAGAGCATCAGGCAGAGAATGAACGCCAAGCCGGCGTACTGCACCTTGATGGCGATTTGCTCGCTGACGGGTTTGCCGCGGATCCACTCCAAGAGCAGAAACACCATGTGTCCGCCGTCGAGGACCGGTATCGGCAGGAAGTTGACGACCGCCAAGTTGGCGCTGAGCGCGGCCAGGAACAGCAGGAACGGAACAAAGCCCACACCCGCTCGATTGACGGCGACGGCGACCATCGTGCCGGGACCGCGCAGGGCCAACCCCGAGACTTGTCCTTGTCCGAGCTTTTGTAGAAAGCGGTAGACCATCATCAGGTCGTCCTTCGTCTGTCGCAGCCCGAGCGAGACGGCCTCGCTGAAGTTATCCGCCTTGCCGAAGCCTTTAACCCCTTCGAGCACGTTGTCCAAGCCGCGCTCGGCGACGAAGAACTCGGTCGAAAGTCGTGGCGCGACAACCACCTCGCGACCGTCCGACAGTGTCAGCTTGACATGCGTGTCGTTGAGCGAGGATTGCAAGACTTGATCGAACGTGGGCCAATCGAGCCGCCGCTTGCTATCGCCATCCAGATCGAATCGGGTCGGGTGTTCGAGTTCGGTGTACCGATCGACAACCGTGTCACCGCCGACGTACTCGACTTTCGAGATAACCTCGCCGGCCTTGACGCCGGCCTGTTCGGCTGGCCCGCCGGGCTCGACAGCCGCGATGCGATTGATGACCGGCAGCGCGATGCCGAGGGCGGGTATCGAGAGGGGGCCCGTGTTCGTGGTGGGCTGTTCCTGCCAGTGGGCCTCGCGGGCGGTGAGCTTGATCTCGATCGACTTGGCCGGCTTGCCACGCTCGACCGTGAGGGTCACACTTTGTCCGGCCCGGCGACGGATCCGCTCGGCGAGCGTCATGGGATCGCCCAGCGGTTGGCCGTCGATGGCCACCAGCAGATCGTTGACCAACACGCCCGCTTCCGCGGCCGGAGAACCGGTCTGCACGCCGATAATGGGGTCGATCTGCAACCACAGGCCCAGATCTTTACGCGGTTGGGCGTCGAGCTTAGCGGTGATTTTCTGCGGGGGCGATGCTTGGGCCGACTTGTCGTTTTCCGATGAGCGCTCGACCGTTAGCGTCACGCTCTCGCCCGCATGTTGAATCAAATACGCTTCGAGTTCCATCTGCGACTTCACGACATGATCGTTGACTTGAACGATCACGTCCTTTTTAGCCAGCGACGGTTCGATGCGTGTGACAGGGAGATCGGACTTGAGCGAGTCGGTGTCTGCCGCCACGTTGAGCGTCTGCGCCGAGGCGACGCCGATCGTGGGGAACAACGACTTGGCCGCGCGACGAGGATAGATCGTGAGTGTGTCGTGTTCCGCGCGGCCGGGCCGCGCGTTCTCAACGGTCAGCCCGCGCTCGATGTTCCCCAGTGACGATCCGCCGCGCAGCTCGTAATCGAAGCGCGGCTTGTGAACTCCGTTAACCGTGACGAATTCGTCGCCGGGCCGGACTCCGGCTTGCCAGGCGGGGCCGCCGGGCACGACACCCCCGACGCGGCAGGGGATGTACTCGACCCCCACGCTCCAGGCGATCACACAGAAGATAAACGCGAAGATCACGTTCATGATCACACCGGCCGAGATGATCGCCATCCGCTCGGGGACACTCTGAGCCATGTAGCTGCGCGGGTCCCATTGGGCCTGCTCGTCGCCGCCGGCTTTGGCTCGCTGGTTCTCATCGGCCTGCGCGTTGGGATTATCGTCCTGCCCGAGCATCTTGACGTAACCGCCCAGCGGGAGCGCGCCGATACCGTACTCGGTTTCGCCCCACTGTTTGCTCCAGAGCTTCCAGCCGTAGATATCGAAGCCGACGTAGAATTTTTCGCATTTCACGCCACACCACTTGGCGACGAGAAAGTGGCCGAGTTCATGGACGAAGATGACGAAACCCAAGCCGAGCGCGGCCAGCGCGAGCGAGCCGATCGTCTGCAACCAACTCGCGGACGCGGCGGCAATCAATGTGCAAAACAACGTTCTACCTCCTGGCGAGCCCAACGATCCAAGTCGATCAATCGCTCGAGCGTGGGGTGCGATTCAAAGTCGTGATGTGCCAGCACGCTGCGACACGTGGGCACGATTTCGGTAAATTTTAGGTCACCCGACAAGAACAAAGCCACGGCAGCCTCGTTGGCCGCGTTGAGCACCGCGCCAGCGGTACCGCCGCTGCGGGCCACTTCGTAGCCCAACTCCAAGGCCGGAAAGCGTTTGAGATCGGGCGGCTCAAATCGCAAGTCGTGCGACCGGGTCCAATCGAACTTGCTGGCCACTCCGCTCTGTCGCTCCGGATAGGTCAGCGCGTACTGAATGGGCAGCTTCATGTCCGGAGGACTCAACTGCGCCACGACCGAGCCATCGACGAACTCGACCAGCGAGTGAACGACCGACTGCGGATGGACGACGACCTGAATTTGATCGACGCTCAGATTGAACAGCCACCGCGCCTCGATGATCTCGAGCGCCTTGTTCATCATGGTGGCCGAGTCGACCGTGATCTTCTTGCCCATCGACCAGTTGGGATGGGCCAGGGCTTCGGCGACGGTGACCTCGGCGAGTTGGGCGAGGGAGTGATTGCGGAAGGGGCCGCCGCTCGCGGTGAGGACGATCCGCCGCACCTCGTGGCTCGCGCCGCACTGCAAGGCCTGAAAAATAGCACTGTGTTCGCTGTCGACCGGCAGCAGCTTCGCGCCACGCTGAGCGGCCAGCTCAGTGACCAGCGCGCCGGCCATGACGAGCGTCTCTTTGTTGGCCAGTGCGACGGTCTTGCCCGCGTCGAGCGCTGCCCAGGTGCTGTGTAGCCCGGCGCTGCCGACAATCGCAGATACGACGATGTCGACGTCGGGGGCCGCCACGAGCGTTTCGAGCTGCGCCATGCCGACGGCCAGTCGAGTCGCCGGGGGGAGCAGGCCCGGCGCGATCGACGCTGCGGCGTCGACATCGGTGACGGCGACCCAAGTGGGCTGGAACTGCCGCGCTTGCTGCGCGAGGAGTTCAACGCTGGCTCGGGCCGCCAAGCCCACGACTCGTAAAGCTCCTTCGGCGGCAGCAATCACATCCAAGCTCGAACGACCAATACTGCCGGTCGAGCCGAGGATGGCGACATTCTTCATGCTCAAAAATCCGGCCCTAACGAGTGACGAAGGGGTGCTAATTGATTGCGGCGCTTCACGTTGGGCGGCCGACTCGCAATTCTAGCGGAGCGGCGCGCGTCGTTACAATCGGACTATTCGGGGCAAATTTCCGAGCCCGATTGGTTTGTTAGTCGTTGTATCCGCAGCGCCACGTTCCTACGATGGATGTATTCGTCCGCGACTCATCGATCTTGAATGATTGACGAAGCGGCCGACAATGCAACTATAACTTAAATCACAGATTAGCCTTATAGCGAATCACGCCCTATGACTCAACGCCCAGAACCGCGTCGCCGCGAGGCCGAGAAGCGCAACAACAACACCAGCAGCAATATGGTCTGGTACATGTTGGCGCTCATGCTGACCATTTTCGCCATGATGGCTTTATTCAGCGAAAGCAAGGAAATCGAGCTGGGCTATGTCCAGTTGATGAACCTGATCGACCAGGGGACCCAAGATCGCGATGCCTCGATCGACGTGACCGAGCGAAAGAGCGACGGTGAGCATAGCTATCGGTACTCGAAGCTCCGCGAACTGCACGTTAGCCAGACCGAGATCACGGGCAAGGTCGACCGCCAAATACTGAGCGTCTCAGGCCAGCCGGTCGAGACCAAGTCATTTCACTGTGGACGACTGGGCTTCGAGAACGACAACGGCTCGCTCATGGATCGGTTGCAGAAAAACGGCTTCAACGATGTCAAAGCGGAACGCGCGCCTAGCGCCCTGCGGCAGTACATGCCGCTGCTGATCTTTACGCTCGGGTTCATCTTGTTGCTGTTTCTGCTCATGCGACGCATGGGGGGCACCGGCTCGCCGATGGCTTTTGGCCGCAGCCGAGGCAAAATGTACGCCCAGGAAGATATCGGCGTGATGTTCGACGACGTCGCCGGCATCGACGAGGCGGTCGAGGAATTGCGCGAAGTGGTCGAGTTCCTCAAGACGCCCGAGAAGTATCAACTCTTGGGCGGCCGGATTCCCAAGGGGGTGCTGCTCATCGGTCCGCCGGGGACCGGCAAGACGCTGCTCGCCAAAGCCATCGCGGGCGAGGCGGGCGTGCCGTTCTTCAGTCTCTCGGGCAGCGACTTTGTCGAAATGTTCGTGGGCGTCGGCGCCGCGCGTGTCCGCGATATGTTCCAACAGGCCGAGGCTAAGAGTCCCTGCATCATCTTTATTGACGAACTCGACGCGCTGGGCAAAACGCGTGGCACGAGCATCGTTGGCGGCCATGACGAGCGCGAGCAAACGCTCAACGCGCTGCTCGTTGAGATGGACGGCTTTGGCAGCAACAGCGGTGTCATTGTACTGGCCGCGACCAATCGGCCCGAGACACTCGACCCCGCTCTGCTGCGACCCGGCCGATTCGACCGCCATGTGCTCGTCGATCGCCCGGACGTCAAAGGACGCGAGCAGATTCTCAAGGTGCATGTGCAAAACGTGAAGCTGGACGACACGGTCAAGCTCAGTGAAGTGGCGCGGATCACCTCGGGTTTTGTGGGCGCCGACTTGGCCAACCTCGTCAACGAGGCGGCGCTACTGGCCGCGCGCAAGGGACGCTCGGCCGTCGGCATGCAAGAGTTCAACGAAGGAGTCGAGCGCGTCACGGCCGGTCTCGAGAAGAAGCAACGGATCATCAACGTCGACGAGAAGCAGCGCGTCGCGTATCACGAGAGCGGCCATGCTCTGGTGGCCTACAGCCTGCCGAATACGGATCCGGTCCACAAGGTGTCGATCATTCCGCGCGGCATTGGCGCGCTGGGCTACATGATGCAGCGTCCCGAGGGGGACCGCTACTTGCTGACCCAAGGGGAGCTGGAGAGCCGCCTGCAGGTGCTCCTGGCCGGCACACTCGCCGAAGAGATGACCTTTCACGACGTGTCGACCGGCGCGCAGAACGATCTCGAGCGGGCCACTGAAATCTCGCGCAGCATGGTGATGGAATACGGCATGAGCCGACTGGGGCGCGTCTCGTATCGCGAGAGCAATCGCGCCGCGTTCTTGGCCGGGTCGGGCGAGATGGGCCGCGAACACGTCCATAGCGAACAAACCTCGCGCGAGATCGACGAGGAGGTCAAACGGATCATCAACGAAGCGATCGATCGGGTCCGCTACATTCTCGACACTCGTCAGGCCGCACTCAAAGCGATGGCCGAGCGGCTCATCGAGCGCGAGGTGATCGATGGGGCCGAACTCAAAGACATCATCGAGGCCAACTCGCCCGGCCCGCTCGTCGTGCCCGGCACCGATGTCGCCCGTCGCGGCAGTCATATCGAACGCACGACCGACACGAACGTGATCGCCCCCGCGGCGGAAAACTAGCAGAAATGATAAGTGATGAGTGCTAAGTGATAAATGGCGCTAGCGCGACAGCGTTCCGAGAAGGTTGGCGAGCGCCTCCGATCACTTCGCATTCATCACTTCCCTTATCCGCCTCGGGCATGTGTGACGAGCTTGCGATAGGTCACCCGGAGCGACTTGTGTAGGTATCGAGCGTAATCCCGGCCGAGGCCATGTCGTGCAATCAGCTCGACGACGTCGGCAAAGTCGCGATGCGTACGGCGCATGTTGCCTTGTCCGCAGGCGAGCTTCGTCTCGATGAGTTTAGCCAGCGTGATGACCGGCAAACCTTCGACGATCGTCACCGACTGTTCATCGGCCGGGTCGGGTAGTTGAACTTCGCTTCCCGGGCCAGCCGGCTGAGTGGCCATGACAAGCTGCACGGGAATGCCTTGAGGCGATCGAAACTCGGCGTGCTCGGTCGACCAGACGAATCCAGCCGACTCGAGCGCCGCGCGGATCGACTGGCCGTCGACGGTACGAACGAGCAGATCGAGGTCGACCGTGTTGCGTTGATATCCTTGCAGACACACGGCCACGCCGCCGATGATCGCGTGCGGAATGCCGGACTTGAGCAACACGTCATGGCACTGTTGCGCAACGTCCCACAACGATTGGTTACCCAACATCGTATAAGCCTGTTGTGCGGTACTCATGGGAACGCCCTGCGACGCGGCGGAAGACCTTTATAGTCTACATTGCGGCATGACTCAGGGCCAAGCAAGCGAGCTGTTTTCAGGCTCTTATCGTCGAATCTGCATGGCAAAGTCCGGCTGATCTCGAAACACGTAGGCCTTCTCGTTCACCCGCGCGGCAAGCTTCGTCTGCTCGAACGAGCCCTGCGAGACCAGCAACCCGCGATCATACGCCAGCCGATCGGCTAGGCCCGGGAACATGATCTGATGGCTGTACGGGATCTTTCGTGTGGCGATGTCGTTCACATGCGCCAGCAGATTGGTCGTGCAGTTGTTCGTGACCGTGTTGTAGAACTCGGGCTTGGTGTTGAGCTGGTTCACTCGCTGGGCAATGTCCTGGAACAAGGCCTTGGCCTGCGCGGGGGTTGCCGTCGTGCGGTAAATGTAGACGTCGCGCAGCAGCTTGTTGGCGGTTGTGCCAATGCTGTCGCGCTCGTCACTGAGCACGTACATGATCTCGTACTGGTTAAAGAACCCAGCGATGGTCGAGTACCGTTCGCCCGCCTCTTTGCGAATCTCGACGGACACATCGAGATATTCCTGATCGTCGAAACCAAAACTGAGCATCGTGTGTGCCAAGCTCTCGCTGCCTTGAAAGGGCAT
Organism: uncultured Planctomycetaceae bacterium; assembly: GCA_964387325.1. Lineage (GTDB taxonomy): Bacteria > Planctomycetota > Planctomycetia > Pirellulales > PNKZ01 > CAZZBK01. Next base: position 10,014 of record CAYLYE010000111.1, on the reverse strand, counting down.
GACGATGAAGTCGACCGTTTTGAGTTGGTCGAGATCGTATTGCTTGTCGTGCCAATGCGGTTGATAGTTGTCGCTCGAGCGGTACTCGCAGTTGCGCACGTTGTGGACGAACACGGTCTGGCCAGCCATGTCGATCGCGGGAAGCCGCGCCTGGTCTCGGGCCCAAACGCGATCGTTCGAGGGGCTGATCGCCTTGCAGCCCGTACAGCCGATCGCCAACAGCAAGAGCAGGCCGGCGCAGGCTGCTCGGCGCGAACGATCGGATAGCGGTGGCGAGTGGCTCATCGGCAAAACCATGAAAGGGGGAACGCTGCTGCGCGTTGCGAACGAGATTTTCGCGTGCGGGTGAATACCCGTTTTGTGTCGTGGTGGCAAGGCGGATTCGTCGCTCGAGTGGCTGATAGCACGCGCGGCTAGACACTCGAAGTGGGGGTGATACAATCGAGGCCGTTCGCCTCCCTTTCTCTTTTTTTGGAGACGCCCGCCGTGAGTGCTGAAGCCCGACTGCAAGCGTATTTGCAGAAACATCAGTTGCAGCTCCCTCCTGCTCCGAAGCCCGCTGGCGTGTACAAGCCGGTGCTCATCGTCGGCAACATGGCCTACGTGTCGGGTCATGGCCCATTGCGCAGCGACGGCACGATGATCGTCGGCCGCGTGGGGGGCGAACTCGATCAGCAAGAGGGTTACCTAGCGGCCCGTCAGGTGGGGCTCGCCATTCTCGCCACGCTCAAGGCCAACCTCGGCAGCCTCGATCGGGTCAAGCAGGTCGTCAAAACGCTCGGCATGGTCAATGCTTCCGCAGAGTTCGACAAGCACCCGGCCGTCATCAACGGCTTCAGCGAATTGTTTGCCGAGGTCTTTGGGCCCGACGCGGGGGTCGGCGCGCGCAGTGCGGTCGGCATGGGCTCGCTCCCCGGCCACATCGCGGTCGAGGTCGAGACGATCGTGTTGATCGACTAGGGGAAATGATGAATGATGAATGCTGAGTGATGAATGCTGAATGCCAGAGCGCTGCCGCGCGAGCGTGTTGGGTGTTTTGACTCCGACCCCAAGCCGGCGGCTTTGCCGCCGGTGCGTCGCGTTCGTCATTCCGCTAAAGAGCGGGAACCGTCAGGTTCCCGATAGCTTGGCGAAAGGACTCGCCCACCATCAATGCTCCTCCTCCGGTCATCGGCAAGCGTGTCATCGTGCGGGTGACCGCCGACCTAGCCGCCGCGTATCGGGAGACTGACGTCTCCCGCTCGTTGTAAACGACCCTCGCTCCGTGGGTGAGTGATCGATCGCGTCGCGCCGAATAGCACAATGAGCTCGCGGCGCGATCGAGCACGCATGGGTGAGCATGCGTACAAATCGTAACGTCGAGCGGCGCAGTTCGAAAAGTCTTGGCCGCTCCTCTGAGGGGTGTTACCATGACGGCAAGACGAATCTAATAACCATGTTCGGCGGCTGGAGGGCACGCGATGACGCCCGACATCCTGATTGCTGAAGGACGACGACTTGCTCGACCTTGCGTGTTTCTACGGCCACGCGCGTTTCTACGGCTTCGCGGGAACGGTCCAGTAGCAGCCATCTGGCACGACCGCGACGCCGACGAAATTGACCGGACCGGTTTTCGCTGTTGGATCACGGTTGATGCTCGTTTCGTGCCCGGCTTGCCCAAAGAAATTTCGGGTTTCCTCAGCGTCTACACAGATGAAGAGGAATGCGAAGGCGGCCGAATCGAAACCAATGCTACGCGGCCTGCACAACCGGGCATTGAGCTACATGCCACCGAAGAATCAGTGCTTCCGCCGATCGAGGCGATATTTGTCCGCGGTTCTGCCGCAGTCGCGGAATGGCTGGCTGCGAATAATTGGCCTCGCGACCAACGATACAAGGGTACGCACGGGGTGCGTACCCTACCGAGCGCTCGCTCCCGGCGGTGCATCGAACGATGGCAGGCCGGGTAGGTTCGACAACGGTTACGCGCTCCGCTAGCGCGCCTGCGGCTAACTTGCTACTCCTCTACTCCTCTACTCCTCTACTCCTCTGCCCCTCCACTCCTCCACCCCACGCCCCACGCCCCGCTCCTTCGCTTCTCGCGTTTCCGCCTTGACCCGGTTCGACCGCCTGGGTACTCTCCGCGGCGACTACGTATCGCACCCGCTCTCGTTGCGCTAGGTTGCTAGCGCTGCAGGCAATGGATTGCCTGAGTCAACGAGATCGGCCGTGCAAGGAGTTCACGCGGGTTTTGTTGGGAGCGCCAGTGGCATGAAGCGTCGCGCTTTCTTATTGGGTTCAATGGTTGCCGTCAGCGGCTGCTCGTCGCTGGCGGTCCGTTCGCAAAGCCCCGAAGACGAACTGGATGCGGCGGGCGAAAATGTCCGCCTCGTCGGCGATGTCGCCTTTCCGTTCGGTTTCGATCCGATCTCGATCGAGTCGGTCGGCCTCGTAACCGGGCTGCCCGGCACGGGGAGCGATCCGCCACCGTCTCCGCAGCGATCGGCGCTCATTTCCGAGATGATTACGCGCGGCGTTGTGAATCCCAAGCCCGAGCAACTGCTCGCGTCGCCGACGACCGAAATGGTCATGGTTCGGGCGCTGCTACGACCGGGCATTCAGAAAGGGGATCATTTCGACATCGAGGTGCGCACGCTGGCCCGTAGTGAATGCACGAGTTTGCGCGACGGCTGGCTCATGGAAGCCCGGCTACGCGAGATGGCCGTGCTCGGCGGCGAAGTGCGCGAAGGGAGTCTGCTGGGCATCGCGCAGGGAGCGGTGCTCGTCGATCCGTCGGCGAAGCCGGACGATCGCGTGGCGAACTGTCGTGGCCGAATCTTGGGGGGCGGCGTCTCGATGACCTCGCGCGAGTTGGGCCTCGTGCTCAAGAGCGACGATCGTAGCGTGCTTATCAGCGCGCAGATCGGCAACGCGATCAACAAACGCTTTCATACCTACGAAGGGGGCCTGAAGACGGGCGTTGCCAAGCCCAAGACCGACGAGTTCGTTACGCTCCGTGTGCATCCGCGTTATAAAGACAATTTGGAGCGTTACATCCGCGTCGTCCGCGCGTTGCCGCTGCGTGAGTCGGCGCAGGAGCAAATGGCTCGCACGCAGTTACTCGAGCGACAGTTGCTCGACCCGATCACGTCGAGCACGGCCGCGGTGCGGCTCGAAGCTTTGGGCAAGGAGTCTGTTGCCGCGCTGAAAAAAGGCCTCGCCTCGAAAGATAACGAAGTGCGGTTTTACTCGGCCGAGGCGCTCGCGTATCTGGACGAACGCAGTTCGGCCGCGGTGCTTGGTGAGTTGGCCCGCGATGTCCCGGCGTTTCGGGCGTATGCCCTGACGGCGCTCAGCGCGATGGACGACTTCAGCGCCTACGAAGCGCTCCGCGACTTGCTCAAGGTCGCCAGCGCCGAGACCCGTTACGGAGCGTTCCGCGCGCTGTGGGCGATCAACTCGCTCGATCCGCTCGTGAAGGGCGAACGGCTCGGCGATCCGGCGTTCAATTATCATGTTTTGCGCGTCGAGGGTCCGCCGATGATCCATGCCACGCGCACCTTCCGGCCCGAGATCGTGCTCTTTGGCGACGATCAGCGATTGAAGACGCCGATCGTACTCGATGCTGGCAACAAATTGATCCTGACCGCCCACGAGGCCGGCAGCGACAAGGTGACGATCAGTCGTTTCGCGGTCAATCAGCCTGACCAGAAACGGCAAGTGACCAACCGCATCGACGAGTGCATTCGAGCGATCGTTGATCTGGGCGGGACCTATCCCGACGTGGTGCAGATTCTGCAACAGGCCAAGGCGGCCGGTGCGCTGCCGGGTCGATTCGAGGTCGATGCCCTGCCGCAAGGTGGCCGCACGTATTACCGTCAGTCCGCTGACGAGGAGAGCACGGCACAGGAAACGACCGAAATCGTGGTTGCCAACCCGTTGCCAAGCCTGTTTAGTCGGCCGCTCAACGATCTGTCGCCGTCAAAAACCGCCAAAAATAGCTCTTTGGACGAGAAAAACTCGTCCGAAGAGGTCAAGTCCCCCGGGCCGATGAAGGCGTTTTTTGGTAAGATGTTTCGGTAAGGATCGGGCTCTGTGACGCGGCAATCATGCTGGCGAGGGCCGTTGATCGGCCCAGCGGACGCTGTCGCGACTCGCGTCATCGGCTTATTCAAGTATGCTCAAGGCGCTGGAACTCATCGGCTTTAAGAGCTTCGCGGAGAAAACGCGATTCGAGTTCCCTCCAGGCATCACCGCCGTGGTCGGCCCGAACGGGTCGGGTAAGTCGAACGTCGTCGACGCCATCAAGTGGGTCTTGGGCGAGCAGAGCGTCAAAAGCCTGCGCGGCAAAGAGATGGCCGACGTCATCTTCAACGGCTCGGGCAGCCGTGGCGCGCTCAACACGGCCGAAGTGACCCTGTCGTTCGACAACACCAAGCGAACGCTGCCGCTCGACACGAACGAGGTGCATATTACCCGCCGCGTGTACCGTAGCGGCGAAGGGGAGTATCTCATCAATCGGCAGCCGAGCCGGCTGCGCGACATTCGCGAGCTGTTCTTTGGCACGGGCGTGGGGACCGAGGCCTACAGCGTCATCGAACAGGGCAAAGTCGACAGCATGTTGCAGTCGTCGCCGCGCGATCGGCGCATGATCTTCGAGGAGGCCGCCGGCATCAGCCGCTTTAAGGCCAAGAAGGTCGAGTCGTTGCGCCGGCTCGAACGGGTCGAACAGAATTTACTCCGGCTGAGCGACATTGTCAGCGAGGTCGAGGGACGACTCCGCAGCGTACGGCTGCAAGCCACCAAGGCGCGTCGCTATAAAGAATACGCCGATCGTATGCAGGCCCTGCGGACGCAAGTGGCGCTCGTCGACTGGCGCGCCCTAGGCGACAAGCTCACCGCGGCCGAGACCGCCGTGGCCGAACTCGAACACGCCCGTGATGCCACGCAAACGCAAGTCGAGCAACTCGACGCGCGGCTGCAACAACTGGACGCCGAGCTGACGACCCAGGACGACGCGCTGCGTCGTCACGAAGCGCTGATGGCCGAGGTCCGCGAGCAACTGCTGGCCAGTGAAGCGACCATCGTTTATGAGACCGATCGCACGGTCGAGTGCGAGCAATCGTTGCTGCGGCAACGTCAAACGCTATCCGGCCTCGACCTGCGGGCCGGTGACCTGCGTCAGCAAGTTCATGAGACGTTGGCCCTGCTCTCGCAGGCACAGCACGAGCATCAGACGCTCACCGAGCGGCTCGTGCAAGGCGAGCGGCGCTTGGCTGAAGTGCTCGCGCAACTCGACACGTTGCGGCAGCAAGAGTCATATTGCCGCTCGTCGCACGTGCAGGCCATGCGCAGCAGCGCAGCCTTGGGTCGTGAGATCTCGTCGTTCGATACGCAATTGCTCGCCGCGCAGGAAGTGATCGTGCGGCAGCAGCGCCAGCTTGCCGAGTTGACCACCGCGCGCGAAACACTCAATCAACAGCAGCAAAGCCTGATCGAGCAGCAAGTCGAATTCACGCGCACGGTCGATCAGCGGCAGCATGAGCTGACGGCCAAGGTGGCCCAGGTGCAAGAATTGCGCAGCGAGCTGCAACGCCGCACGCGCGATTTGGCCGACCAGCGACAACGTCATGCCGTGGCTGTCGAACGCGCCACGCTCCTTACCGAATTGGAAAGCCGCTTCGAGGGGCTCACCGCCGGCGTCAAGGAAGTGTTGCTTAACGCGCGTGAGTCGACCTCGGGACCGTTTCGCGACGTGCATGGCCTAGTGGCCGATTTGATTCGCGCGCCGATCGAGTACGCGCCGCTGATCGATATCGCGCTAGGGGAATGTGGGCAGCACGTGGTGGTTGGCCCGGACGACGAACTCATGTCGCTGTTGAGCGAACAGCCGTACCCGTTCACCGGTCGCGTGGCGTTCGTGCGCCTGAACGAGATCGGCGCATCGGCCACGACCGCCGTGGATCTGTCGACCGAGCCGGGTGTGATTGGCCGAGCGGCGCAACTGGTCGAGGCGGCCGGCGATTATCAACCCCTCGTCGAGCGTCTGCTGGGTACAACCTGGCTCGTCGAGCGGTTGGGCCATGCGCTCACGCTGGCGCGAACCGTCGGACAAGGTTGCGCGTTCGTGACTCGTGAGGGAGAGTTGCTCGCCGCCGATGGTACGCTGCACGTCGGGCCGCGCCACGCCATGACGGGCCTCGTCTCGCGGCGGAGTGAATTACGGGCACTACGACATCTGATCGATGAGCTTGAGGTGGGCATCGCCCAGAACGGCGCGATTTGCGAGCACCTTGCGGAACAAAGTCACCTGGCTGATCGTGAGCAACTGCAAGCCACTCAGGCCCAACTCGCCGCGCAGCAGGCGTTTATCGAGCATCGCGGGCAAATTCAATCGGTCGAACAGCAGCTCGCGCGGATCGACGAACAATGGCAGGGCATTGCCACCGAACGTCGTGACATGGATCTCAAGATCAGCGAGGCCACGGCCCAGCGACGTTTGTGCCAGCAACGTCGTGACGAGGAAGAAAAGCAGATCGTCGCCGCCGAGGAGCAACTGACCGCCTTGGCCAGTCGACTCGGTGAGTTGGTTACGGCTCGCGAATCGGCCGAACAACGCACGACCGAGGTGAAAGTCGAGTTGGCGCGCAGCGATGCCCGGCTGAATCACTTGCTCTCCCGGCAGCAGCAATTCGAACGCGATCAGCAAGAGCGTCGTCGGGCGATCGACGACAGCCGCGCCGAGTTGTTGCAGAGCGAGCAACGGCTGAGCGTGGCACAGTTGAACATTCTCCGCGCAGAGACGCTCGTGGCCGAGCTCTACGCGCGCAAAGAGCAACTCGCGGCGCAGACCCAACGGCTGGTCGAGGGACGCGACCGCGGCCGGCTTGAACGTGGCGAGGTTGCCCAGCAGGCGCAGCTGCATCGCAATCAGGTCCGCAAGTGCGAGGAGCAATTGCACCAGCGGCAATTGCAGGTGCAGGAAGTTCGTCTGGAACGGACCACGCTCGCCGAGCGGATGCGCGAGGACTACGCGCTCGACCTGGCCGAGCTCGAATCGCAACCCAGCGACGATGGCCGCCCACGAACCGAAGTCGAGGAAGAGATCAGCGATCTGCGGCGGAAACTCCAGAACCTGGGGAATGTGAATCTCGACGCGCTCGATGAACTCGATGACCTCGAGCAGCGGTTCACGGCCTTGTCCGCGCAGCACACCGATCTGACCAAGGCCAAGCAGTCGCTCGAGCAAATCATTCAGAAAATCAACGTCGACAGCCGGCGGTTGTTTGTCGAAACGCTCGAACATGTCAAAGTGAACTTCCAAGCCTTGTTTCGTAAGTTGTTCGGCGGCGGGCAAGCCGACATCGTGCTGGAAGCCGGAGAGGACGTGCTCGAAAGCGGCATCGAGATCATTGCTCGTCCGCCGGGCAAAGAGCTGCGCAGCATCTCGCTCATGAGTGGTGGCGAAAAGACGATGACGTGCGTGGCCTTGCTGCTGGCTATTTTTCAGTATCGGCCCAGCCCCTTCTGCGTGCTCGACGAGGTCGACGCGGCACTCGACGAAGCCAACATCGAACGCTTTGCCGGCGTGTTGCGCGAGTTCTTGTCATGGACTCAGTTCATCGTCATCACGCACTCGAAGAAGACCATGACCTGCGCATCGACGCTCTACGGGGTGACGATGCAGGAGTCGGGCATTAGCAAGCGCGTCGCAGTCCGTTTTGACGACGTACACGAGGACGGGCGGATTGACCCTGCCGCGGCCCGCGAGCAAGACGAGACCGAGGCGGCGTAAGGGAAAGCTCGTTCGCCGCGCTCACGCAGCGCGTGACGTTAGGCTATCCCCTTTGACGTTAGGCTATCCATCGACGAAGGGCATTGTCACGCGCTCCGCTGCGCGTCGCGGCTAACTAACTTGCGGCTAACTTAGTTACGGCTCCTGCATCGTCGGGATGGGGTCCAGCGCGCCATGCTGATGACCGGCGGGCTCTAAAAACCCGATGCCGTAGGCCAGCGCGACGCCCAAGAGCAGCGCCGCCGAGAGCTTGATCCGATCGTGGGCGTGAAATTGCAATTCGGGCAGCAGGTCGCTGAGCGCGATGCACAAGAACACGCCGGCCGAGAAAGCCAGCGCTGCGCCGATAATGGGCTGTTGATCGATGGCCAGTTGGCTCAAGCCGATCCAAAAGAGCAAGGCTCCGATCGGACACATGAGCGCGAAACCGGCGTTGACCATCTGGCGAACGTAAGGGGGCCAATGACGTTCGGACATCAGCGAAGTGATCGAGAGCGCGTCGAGCGGTTTATGCATGAGGATGGCGAGGAAAGTGCCCAGTCCCAGCAACAGCGGGGTGGGTTGGTGTCGCGCGTCGGCCACGATGGCCGCCCCGAGCGCCATACCGTCGAGCGCGGTATGCAGCGACAGACCCACGGCCACGCCGAGCCAGCTATAGGGATGTTGGAGTGCGTCGTGGGCCGGTTCGTGCTTGTGTTCATGCTGGCAAGGTCCCGCGTGCTCGTGATGGGGGTGCTCGTGCGCGGCGTGATCGTCTTCGATCGGTCCGTGTTCGTGAAAGTGGAACATGCGGACGAGAAAGAACATCGTGAGCAGGCCGGCCATCATGGCCACGACCGCCTGATCGATCGAGCCGAGTTCGCCGGTGGCATGGGGCAACATGTGGAACATACCCACGCCCAGCATGAGCCCGGCGACGAAGCTCATGACGATTTGCATGCGTGTATGGGTGAGGCGCACGAGCAAGGGCAGCCAGCCCCCCAGCAGGCTAGCCGACACGATGAGCAGGCTGTAGACGAGAACCAGAACCGTAGGCCACATTGCCAAGACGCCCCAGAGAAGAGCGAAAGTCAAACGGTCGACAATAGGCTGCCGGGCTCACAAAATCAACGGGGCAAATGGCCAAAGGGGCCGGATGTTCCGGTTGGCTATCATAATCGGCACAAACGACCAGGGTGCCCCCCGGTGCCCGGCCTGCATTTTAATTGCCCGCCCCGCAATCGACGCCCATAATTACAGCGAGTGATGTTTCTCCGTCTTTTTGCGACCACTTGAGGCCTTGAGCATGGGCAAGTTGACCGTTCACGAAACACCCCTGGCCGGGGTCGTTGTGATCGAACCGACGGTGTTTCGCGACGCCCGTGGGTTCTTCCTCGAGACGTACCATCGCCAGGAGTTTCAGGACTTGGGACTCGATTGGGATTTTGTTCAGGACAATCACTCGCGGAGCGTTGGCGGCACGCTGCGTGGTTTGCATTTTCAGATTCAGCAGCCGCAGGGCAAGCTGATCCGCGTCTTGCAAGGGGAGATCTTCGACGTCGCGGTCGATTTGCGCCTTGATTCGCCGACGTTTGGCCAGTGGTACGGCATCCGGCTCAATTGCGAGAACATGTGGCAGTTGTATATTCCGCCGGGATTGGCGCACGGTTTTTGTGCGACGAGCGACACGGCCGAAATACTCTACAAATGCACCGATTTCTACGCGCCGCAATATGATCGCACGCTGTTGTGGAGCGACCCGCAAGTGGCCGTGCAATGGCCGGTCGCGGAGCCGCTGCTGTCGGACAAGGACCGGCGGGGCAAGACACTCGCCGACCTGATGAGCGAGTTGCGCGACGTGCAGGAGCACAAGCGAATCAGCTCCGAGATCGACTTAGATCGCAAAACGCCGCTGGGCGTACCGGTTCGTCCACGGTAAAGTGTTCTCAGTTCACGCGCACCATGATTTGATCTCCCCAAGCCGGCGACTCTGTCGCCGAACAGACCGGCGGTCGAGCCGTTGGCTTGGGGAAAGTAGCTCGACTGAGAACACACCACATGAGCGAAGCCGACTCTGCACGATTGCGGCGCATGGCCAGTCAATCGCTCGATTCATTGCAACGAGCGGGAGTGACGCATATGCCCAAGCCTCAGCGCCGCGCGACCAAAGCCGCAGCGGTTCAAGCCACGCCGCCGACCGCGTCTCCGCCGGCCGTGTCTCCGCCGACCTCGAAATCCACGAAGCCATCGGAGCCGCCCGC
>CAYLYE010000110.1:0-20608 GCA_964387325.1 uncultured Planctomycetaceae bacterium | reverse complement strand
CTTGTCCGGATTGGGTACCCGGGGCTTGGCCGGATTGGGTACCCGGGGCTTGTCCGGATTGGGTACCCGGGGCTTGGCGTCTGGGTTCGGCTCGCGGGGTTTCGCGTCTGGATCACGCTCGCGCGGCTTGGCATCTGGGTTGGCATCGCGCGGCGTGCCAGGAGCGCCATCACGACGACTTTGCATCTGAGCAAACATCTGCTTCAGCTCGGTCTCGTCAACCACACCGTCGCCGTTGGCATCGAGACGAGCAAAGTTCTCCTGCATCCGTTCGGGTAGCTCGTCTTTGCTCCACTTGCCGTCGTTATTCTTATCGAGCTGCTTGAGGTATTGCAGGAACCGCTCGCCGTCGGGCCGACCATCGGGATTGCCTTGTGGAGCCCCTTCAGGTCGACGCGCGCCATCGGGCCCACCAACCATCATGGGACGCATCGCGAACATCAACTCTTCGCGGTCGATCTGGCCGTCGTTGTTGCGATCAAGACCTTTGAGGCTCTCGCTGGACTTCGACAACTCGTCGGCCGAAACCTTGCCATCTTTATCCGTGTCGAGCAGCCGCAACAACGCATCCGCTGGGCCACCAAAACCGATCGGCGGGTTGCCACGACCGGGCTCAGCAGGCCGATTCGGGTCCCCTGGCCGAGGCGGCTGCGCGCCTCCAAACGCCTGCGCAAACTCATCGCGCGACAGTGCCTTATCGCCATCTTTGTCCGCACGCTCGACCATCTGGGCAAACCGTTCACGGCGTTCTTCGGGCACTTCATCGACCGTGACCTTGCCGTCCTTATTGGTATCAAGCTGATCGAAGAGTCCGCCCGGAGCACCACCAGGACGATCGCCGCCGCCTTCGCGTCGCGGTCCTTCGCCGCGCTCGCCACCGCGGCGAGGCTCTTCGGCCGTGCCCGCCAAGAACTCTTCTAGGCTCAGCTTGCCGTCCTGGTTTCGATCGCTGCGGAGCAGTCGGGTGAACAGGAGCTTCTGTTCGTCGGGGACTTCATCGGCGGCGACCACGCCATCACTGTTGGCGTCGAGTTTTTTGAACAACGCGGTCCGTTCGTCATTTTTTTCGCCGGGCTTATCCTCGGCCTGGGCTTGTACCGCAAGCGCGGCCAGCAAGGCCGAGCCACAGAGTGAATAAAATCGAGGTCGTCGCATGACAGTCATCTCCACAGAAGAATAAGTGTTTCCGAAGGGGGGGCGCGCCGTGTTGAGAGCCGGGGCCGCCTGTCGTGTCCAACAGCATCGAGCTCGTACGATCAAACCCCGCCTAAGGAGCAAAGTTTCGCGCATCGAGGACACGATTGCCCCAAGCCGCTAGCAGTGCCATCGATCGTAAGTCATGGCACTACTATGGCTTGCGGCGGTATTGTTGCTTTTTGGCGACGGGCCTACAATGCCGCGAGAAAATTTTCCTGCGGCAGGCAAACCATCCCTGGTCTGCCTCCGTAGAAGTTGACGAGTTCGCTGGTTATGCCAAGAGCGCGTGTCGCTCATGTTACAGCAAATGTGTCTGGTGTCGGGAATCGAACGTGGTGGTTGGTGTCTATCGGGCAACATGGGTTGAAGATGTTCAACACAGCATGTCCGCTTTTGCCAGGCCCGCGCTCGAAACGGCTCTCACAAACGTTTGCGACGGTACGACACGAAGGATTCGTATAACAGTTTGCGAACCGAATTGATTCAAAGCGGTGGTCGCTCCGCGTCGATGAACACGCTTGCAGTTATAGGGTTCCGAGCCCGCGAGTCGTGCGACATGGAATGCGGCGCCGGCAGTTTACTAAGTTTTCCGAAGGAGTTGCGATTCAACAAGGATGAGCCGAGTGGTCGGTGGCCAAAACATGGGCTAGGCTTGAATACAAGCTTCACTACCCGTGTGCGGCGTACAACCCAAACTCGAACAGCTCAACGATTCGCAACGATCGGCAGACGCTGGCAACAGACATTCCGGTTTTGGTTAACACGCACGACGACAACATTCGCCTCTGAGTTCACGACGACCCTCGGTTAGAACTAGCTCTAGTTCGGCCTCGTCGAGTATCAGCGGATGTTGCCGTAGCGGGGAGAGAACAACAATGCAAATCTATGGTTCAACCCAAGTTCATGGCCCTCAGTCCGTTTCGTCTCCGCACAACGCGCGGAGTACTACGGCGCCGAGTGCAGAAGCGAGTCCGAGCGTGAAAGACGAGTTGAGCATTTCCTCGACCGCCCAGTTCGTGGCCCAGGCCCAGCAGCTGCCTGACATCCGTCACGACAAGGTCGCCGCCATTCGTGCCGCCCTGGCCGACGGCACCTACGAAACGGCTGACAAGCTCGGCACGGCCGTCGACCGCCTGTTGGACGAAATTGGCTAAGTAATACCGCTCACACTACTTACGCGGCCGTCGCTGGATCATTTCCGGCGTCGGCCGCTTCGTTGCGCGGCCAAGACGGTTTCCAGTTTTGCTCGCGCATCCTACAATAGAGAGGGTCGCCAGCAACCAATGTCGCGTTCTGGCCCTTAGCCCTTCGTGGTTTCGTTCCCGGCGCGATTTGTAACCATGCCCAACGATTTTACCCTCTCGACGGTCGAAGTTTCCCTCTCGCCGGTCGAGCGGTTCGAAGAGTTCCTGCAAAGTCGTGGCAAACGGGTCACCAAGCCGCGCCGCGTCATCGTCGAGCAAATCTTCAGCCGACACGAACACTTCGACGCCGAGGGCCTGCTCGCACTGCTGCAAGAAAATCTAGGTCGCGGACATGTCAGCCGACCGACCGTCTATCGCACCCTGAGCGAGTTGGTCGACGCCGGCCTGTTGCGGCAAATGACCCTGGCCGGCCGCAGTGTGTACGAGCACGACTACGGCTACCCGCAGCATGACCACCTCTACTGTCAAAAGTGCGAGAAGCTTATCGAGTTCTCCAGCGAAGAGGTCAAGGAGATTCGTCAAGCCGTCGCCCGTAAACACAACTTTCGGGTCACCGGTCATCGGCTGATTATTTACGGCGTGTGCCAAGAGTGCTTGCGGCAGCGACGTCGCACGTCGCCACTCGATCTGATTTAGCGTATCCGCAAAATGATTTGATCTCCCCCAAGCCGGCTTCGGAGGAAAACAACTCTCCGCCTTGTATCGGGGTTCACGTCAGCCGAGCAAACCCGGAGTGCTTGACGGGACCGCCCATGCGACTGCGCACGTCCCCTTGGGCAATCGCTTGGGCGATTTCAGCGAACACCTCGTCGAGCGCCGCGAGGTACGCATCGACATGCGGCTCCTGATGCGCGAGCATGCCATTAAAGTACCCGCCTGCGAGGAAGCCGTGCTTGAGCATCCGGGCGGTCAACAGCGTCACCAGGGCCGCGTTCTCCGGATGCTCGAACGAGAACGTGAGCATTTCTGGCCGGCCCCCCACGATCACCGGCACGGAGTGTTGTTGCGATAGGCGTTGCCAGCCGTCGCGCATCCGTCGCCCGATCCGATCGAGATGCGCGGGCACATCGATCCGCTGCATCTTGCTCACAGCAGCCAAGGCCGCGGCGGGGCCCACGCCTTCGGTCCAATACGCGCTCGAGATGAACGACTCTTGAGCCGCTTGCATCGTGTCGCCCGTGCCGATCACCGCCCCAAACGCGAAACCATTGCTGATCGTCTTAGCCATCACGGCCAAGTCCGGATACACGCCGTACTTGAGGTGCGCCCCGCCGAGGCACAGCCGCCAGCCGATCGAAATTTCGTCAAGTATCAGCCGCGCTCCATGACGATCGCACAGCGCGCGCACCCCTTCCAGAAAACCCGGCTGGGGGTCCACGTGCCGCGTGGTCTCCATGACCACCGCCGCCAGCTCCGAGCCGTGCTGGGCAAATATCTGCTCCAACTCGTCGAGCCGGTTGTAATGGAATGGCAGCGTCGTCCCCGCGAGCGCGGCAGGAACGCCTTTCGGTTCGAGGCCGGGCAGCAAGTGCTTGTCGAGCCGCCCAACCGCTGCGCCTCCGTCGGTCGGCAAATTCGCCGCCAGATACCAATCGTGCCAGCCGTGATAGCCGCAGATCGCCACCTTGTCGCGCCCGGTTCTCGCCCGGGCAATTCTGACGGCAACCGCCATCGCCTCGCCCCCGCAGCGAGTAAATCGGGCCATCGCGGCCCACGGATGAATCGCGATCAGCCGCTGAGCCAACTCGACTTCGTCATACGTTTGCAACGAAGTCATCGAGCCAAACTGGACACGCCGAATGACCGCCGCATTCACGTCCGGGTCACTGTAGCCCAAGATGCACGCCAAGATGCCGCCGGTCGACATGTCGATGTACCGTCGCCCGGCGGTGTCGATCACCTCGCAGCCCCGGGCCTCGCTGTAGTAGGCCGGCCACTGCTCAGGGGCAAACTGCTCGGGTCGTTTCGAGAGCAACTGCGTCCCGCCGGGAATGATTTGCTTCGCCTCGCGATACTGCCGCTGCACGTCGACCGGGGGCGTCGTTACTGGCACACCCAGCCACTGTCGAGCCGCGCCGCCAAAAATCTGCTCGATATCGCGATCGTTCAGATGCTGCGTCCGGCAAGCCTGCTTGAGCGCGAGCAGATTCTCGATCCCCACGAGCGTGGGTCGCGCGAACTTCGAGCGGCTCCAGTCGGGCTCGACCTCGTTCGACCACACGAACCCGTCACCAATGCTGATGCAACGGCCACGAATCGAACTGACCGGATGATCCAGGCCAAACAGCAATCGCGTCGGGCCAAAGGTTCTTAAAATGGCCTCATGTGGCGCGGCTTCGCAAATCGCGCTGTTGTCGAACAACACATTGTCCAGATCGGCGAGCGCCGTGATGCCGTCGACCGTGTGCTGAGCGCAGAAGCTCCGGCCACAGTGGGCCAAGATCAACTTGGCATTCGCGTAGCGGCGGCAATGCGCGCGGATGTATTGCTGGTTCGACTCGTCGGCCAGCGCCCGGCTCTTGACCATGTGCAACATGATGAACAGCCCGCGCTCGTGGGCCAGTTGCCACATCCACTCCGGCATAAACTGCTCGCAGCCGGCATGAAACGTGTCGCTGTGGTCGGCATAGCAGTGATAGACCTTGAAGCCCAGCAGCGAGCGATTCGCCAGCAGCGACTCATGCTCAGCGGCATCACACTGCGGCGTCGTCAGCAACAGCCCACGCGACTGGGGGTCGCCCCGCAACTGCTCGATCAGAAATTGATTCTGCCCCCGGGTATCGCTCCCCCGTTTCGGAAACGGGAAGAACAGGCCGCCACTCGGCACACGATCTCCCATCCAGCCTTGCAGCATGCGTGTGTACAGCTCGCGGGTCATCGCCGACTCGCCTGCCGGGACGAACATGGCCCCCGCCCCCGCGCTGACCTGTGGATCGTACAAATGCCCGTGCGCGTCAAAACTCAAGGGCGGGACGAACGCTCGCAACTCGCGCTCGAACAGTTCGCGATCGTGATCGAATACCTGGAGCGCGTACGGGTTGCTGAGTTCAGAGGCGGCGGGAGTGCTCATCAGATGCTCTGGTTGACGGCTGCGGCGAATGGGCCCGCCCCCAGTTTAACGCTCCGCCGCGTTAGAAGGAACGCATGGGCTCGATGCGGCCGAACACGTCCGGTCCCAGAGGGACCGGCTCTGCGAAGATCGTCACCCGCATTCAGAGCCGGTCCGTCTCGGACCGGATGGATGACAATGGGGACGTGCTTTCGCGCCGCGATACGGTAGATCCCCCGGCGTACGCGACGTACCGTCGTTATCGCCGGGGGCTAATGTGTCGTGGCGATGCCGACGATCGGCGGCAGAGCCGCCAGCTTGGGACAACACAACTGCCTACTGCCCTCTGTCTACTGCCTACTCTTTTCCTACTGCCTACTTTCTCTGCCCGCCAACTGTCGCACGGCGGCAAGCGCCTCGCGCCAAGCGGTCTCCCGTTGCTCTTGAGCCTGCTGGGCCTGCTGTTGCGACTTGGCGTGGAACAACGCCTCGACGACGCTGGGCGCGGCGGGCGACTTCATCCCCTGTCGCGCGAACCGGTCGGCGAGCACGGCCAGGTAACTGGCGATCGTGCGGGCGTCGCTGTCGGCCTCCAAATGCAAGCCAATCAAAAATCGCTGCGCGCCACTGTCGACTTGCAACGAACCGAAGAGAAACTTGTCCTGCGAACGGGCGAGGCAGTCGACCTGCAACCAGTCGCCCCGCCAGGCGCCGGGCACGACCGCGACGATCGTGAATTCGTGCGCCCCTTCGAGCAGCGATTGAGAGGTAGGCCGCAGTTTGAAAAACACGCCGCAGCCCTGGTTCATCGTCCCCGACGCGACCACCGGCACCTTGGGCGGGAGCCGCTCGTAAATCTCCTGCCGCGTGGCTTGTTGCTGGGCGTCGAGCTTGGCCGAGGCATTGGCGGCGGCCGAGAGCAGACCGCTCGTCAGTTCGACATGCAACGAGCGTGATTGCTGCTCGTTGGTTGAGCCACGGACGTTCCCCACCACGTCGCTGGTCAACTCGGTGCGGGGCGAGAAGTCCACGACCCGCATGCGTCGGTCGGGATGCGAGATCTGCAACAGCACTTCCTGGACGTCCTCGTGACTGCCGCGAGCCACGAGCACCGAAATGCGTAACGTGACGACCACGAGTTTTTCGCCCGGATGGACGGCTGCGAACTGCGGGGTCGTAACGTCGCGGCACGCCACCAGCGTGGGTGTGTCAAATTGCACCGCTGGCAGCGCGGCCTCGGCAGACGACGTGAGCAGCGGCAGCCCCAACCCCCAAACGACGAGCAGCGTGCGACAAGCGAGACTGAAAGCATTCATGACAACCCCTTCCGGCGAAGCGGACTGCTGATAGCATGGTGGTTGTGCGTCCTTTCATGCCGCAGCGCGGTCGTCATGATCGCGTGAGGGAATCGTAGAAGCTGGCATCGAGTGAGGCCAACATGTCACGTTCCGCTGGTGTTGGTTACGTGAGCGAGCAGAGCGAGGTTCGCAAAATAATTGCCCGCTGCAAAATTCACTGCTGGCACTGGACACTCGGCTGAAGCAATAGCCCGCCGAGGGAGCGAACGTTAAACTACAGACGTCCTCATCAACTTTGCCGGAGATTCCGTTCATGCTCGGTGCGCAGCTCAACGTGGGCCAGTACATTGACCGCTTGCAGGCCGAGTTGGCCCGGCTCAATCAGCCCGATATCGTCAAAATGGCCGACCTGATCTATCAGGCCTGGGAGAACGGTCGCTTCGTGTACATCTTTGGCAACGGCGGCTCGGGCACGACGGCCAGTCACTTTAGCGAAGACCTCGGCAAGAGCACCCTGCGCGAGAAAGAGCTCAAAGACGAATCGAAGAAACGGCTCAAGGTGCTCAGCCTGACCGACAACCTCGGCTGGATCATGGCTCTCGGCAATGACGTCGGCTACGACCAAATTTTCGTGCAACAGCTCATGAACTACGGCAGCGAAGGAGACGTCTGTCTGGCCATCAGTGGGTCGGGCAACAGCCCCAACGTGCTCAACGCCGTCGATTGGGCCAACCGTCACGGGCTGACCACGTTCGGCCTCACAGGCTACAGCGGCGGCAAGCTCCGCCAGATGCAGCAACATGGCCTCCACGTTCCGCTCGACGACATGGGCATGGTCGAAAGCATTCACCTCTGCGTGTTTCACTGGGTGCTCAACGACGTCTTCGCCCGCATCAATCATGAAGGGAGATACGTGGCGTGAGGAGGGAGAGACTAGGGGCTAGGGGCTAGTCAGGAAGCTCAGTTCGATCGCGTCAGCGTGTCTTCCATTCATCATTCCGCATTCAGCATTCATCACTTGCCTCATGTTCCTCGGCATCGAAATCGGCGGGACGAAATTGCAACTGGGCGTGGGCAGCGGCGATGGCCGACTCGCGGCCCTGGAACGCTTCGACATCGAAGCGTCACGCGGCGCGGCGGGGATCCTGGACCAGATTGCGAATTGCGGCGCGGCGTTGCAACAGCGGTTTCTGATCGAGCGCGTCGGCATCGCGTTCGGCGGACCGGTCGACCTCGAACAAGGCCGCGCGGTGAAGAGTCACCATATCGACGGCTGGGACAACTTCCCACTGGTCGATTGGGCCCGGCAGACATTCGGTCTCAGCGCGGCGATCGGTAACGACGCCGACGCGGCCGCCTTGGCCGAGGCCCATTACGGGGCGGGACGTGGTTTCAGCCCGGTCTTTTATCTCACGGTGGGGACCGGTATCGGCGGCGGCTTGGTCATCGATGGCAACATCTATCGCGGCAACGGGCGCGGAGCCGCCGAGCTCGGACATCTGCGGCCGGGCTTGCACGCCGATCGGCCTGAAGAGACGCTCGAATCGCTCGCGGCCGGCTGGGGCATCGCCGCCGCCGCGCAAGCGCGACTGGCCGGGGTTGTCTCGCACTCGTTGCGACCGTTCGTCAACGGTGATCGACCGCTCGATCCGTCGCAAATCCGCGAACGGTGGCAGGTGACCGAGGAGGCTGAGGAGGAACACGCAGCCGACCTGCGGCAGCGCTGCGCCGGCGACCTGGACAAACTGACCACCCGGCATGTGGCCCAGGCTGCGGCCGAGGGGAACCCGCTGGCTCTTGAGATCATGCAGCACGCGTGTCAGGCGCTTGGTTGGGGGATCGCTCAGGTCATCACACTGCTCGCGCCACGCATCGTGATCATCGGTGGCGGGGTCTCGCTCGCCGGTCGCTCGCTGTTCTTCGAGCCCGTCATCGCGGCCGTCGAGCGGTACGTCTTTCCGCCGTTTCTAGGCAGCTACGCTATCGTCGAAAGCCAACTGGGCGAAGAGGTGGTCGTCCACGGGGCCGTGGCCCTGGCCCAGCAGGCATAATGCCTCGCGACATGGTACGATAGGAACGTGCTGTTTCCTTACCCGATACGGAATCCTTGCTATGCTCCGTCGCACGATTTACTCGGCCGCTCTGTTCGCACTCGTCGCCTCGGTCTGTCCATTTGCACCGGCTGAAGATGCAACCAAAACCAAGCTCCCTTCGCCATTCGATGGCCAATCGCTCGCTGGCTGGACGACCGGCGACGGCAAACCGGTCACAGCAGGCTGGGAGATCGTCGACGGCGTGATTCACTTGACCAAGGGTGGTCCGCGCGGCGGCAACATTGTCACCGCCGAAGAGTTTGGCGACTTCGACCTGTCGTTCGAGTGGAAGATTGCTCCGCGCGGCAACAGTGGCATCAAATACCGGGTCCGCAGCTACGACGGTCGCCTGCTCGGCTGTGAGTATCAGATCTATGACGACGGAACGGCGAAAAAAGTCCAGGACAAAAACAGCGCCGGCGCACTCTACGACCTGTACGAACCCAACGATCAGAAAACGCTCCGCCCGAGCGGCGAATACAACACCGCGCGGATCGTCGTCCGCGGCGACCGCATCGAGCACTGGCTCAATGGCAAGCTCATCGTCGCAGCCACGGTCGGCGACGCCGAGTGGGAACGACGCATCAAGCAGAGCAAGTTCAACGACAAGCCCGACTTCGCTCGCAACCCGCGAGGCAAGCTCATGCTCACCGATCACGGCAGCGAAGTCTGGTACCGCAACTTCAAATTCGAAACGAAGTAATGAAGAAAAAGAAGAAATGGAACCACAGATGAACACGGATTAACACAGAGGAGAAAGACGGGAGACGAGAGACTGGAGTGAAGAGAAAACAAATCATACAGGGATTTACAGTTCGTACGATGACGGCCTCTCCTTAATTCATTCTTCCTCATCCGTGTTTATCTGTGTTCATCCGTGGTTCCTTTCTTCAATTTACTTCGGCGCGTTCTTCAAAAACGCGATCAGATCGGCGATCTCCTGCGGGTCGAGGATCTTGTCGATCCCCTGCGGCATCAACGAGACATTCCCGGGTTGCATTTCCTCGATCTCGCTGCGAATCAGCGGCTGAAATTGTTGCGGGCCCGTGGCCAGCACCAACTCGGTACTCGTTTCCTTGACGACGATCCCGGTAAAGGTCCGTCCGTCGTCCATTGCGACCAGCACGCTCTCATAACTCCGCACGAAGCTGGCGCTCGGGAAGATGATGGCTTCGAGCAGATCGCGATCATTGCGCACCTTACCGATGTTCGTCAGGTCGGGTCCCAACTTGCCGCCGTGGTAGCCGATCGTATGACACTGCACACAGGCGATTTTCTTGTTCGTGAAGACCACGTGCCCACGGTTGGCGTCTCCCGGTGGTAGTGTGCCGAGCAAGGCTTCGAGCTGCGCGGCCTGTTGCGCGGCGCTGGCGTTGAGCAACGAGATCAATCGCTGGCCCGACTCTTGAACCGAGGCCGGATACTTGGCCAGCAGCGGTCGAATCAGATCGACCCTGAGCCCGCGCACGCCGGCCGACTGGCCGAGCGTGTCGAACAGTTTCATCCCGAGCGATTCGGTCGGGCCACGTTCAAACGCTCCCAACAGCTTGGGCAACTCAAGTGGGCCGACCCCCTTGAGTTGTTCCAACAAGGCCTGCTGTTGCTCGACGGAGAGGGTCGCCTTGCCGAGCACCGTGGCGGCGCTACTGCGGACATCGAGCGAATCGTCGGGTCCGATATGCGCGAGCAGATCGTTGAACAAGGCCACGTCGAGTTGCGGCAACGCGCCGAGCACGACTAGCGCTTCGAGCCGGACCGGCAGCGGAGCCGTACTGCGCCGGCCGACCTCGAACAGAGCTTGCCGCAGCGCGGCATGCCCACCCTTGGGCTGGGGCATTTGCCGCGCCACCACGACGGCCTGTGCGAGCAACACCGGATCGTTCGTCGAGAGGAGCGGCGGCAACTCGTCGAGCCACGACGCTGGGACGACCGTGAAGCCTGCCTCGGACATCGCCCGCAAGACGATCAACCGCGATTCGAGTTGCCGCGCATCGCGAAGCGTCTCGGCAATTAATCCCTGAATCGCCGGAGATTTTGCGAGCTGAGCCAGTTGTGTCGTCAACTCGGCCTGCGCATCGACGTCGCTCGGCGGCGCGGCGAGTCGCTTACGGAAATAGTCGACCAGATCGTTGCCCCATTGCGGCCGATGCGAGACGATCCACGCCGCAGTCCGTTTCAGAATGGGGTTTTTGTCGTCGAGCAACGCGATCACTTCGTGGCTGTTGAGATGGTCGCCGTCGATTTGATCCAGCGCCACGAGCGCCGCACGCCGGACCTGGGGGTGTGATAGTGTCAGCGCTGCCTTGAGCCATGCAACGTCACCGATCTCGATCAGAGCATAGATCAGCGAATGCTCGCTGATCCGTACCGCGTCGTCGGCCGGTGCGCCGCTGGCCCCCGGCGAGTATGGTCCGAGCCGTTCGATGGCCCTAAGCAATTCCCCGATCACAAACTGAGATTCACCCGTTCGCCCCAAGGCCTCGGCCGCCGCACGTGAGCTAGCTGCATCCGAGTCCCGGAGATGATAAGTGAGTCGATGGATGGTATGTATGCTTTTATCACGTCTCAAGCCCGCAAGGTGCATGGCAACGGGCGCCAGATATCGGTCTCTCGTTGCCGTCACGTGACGGGCCGCACGATCGCTCATCGAGGTCGTCGCCCACATGGCTCGGCGATGTGTGGCGATACCGATAGGGGAAGTAAGGGTAGCCACCAACACATGCTCGGCCGCATCGCCACGCTTGCGCAGTTCGGCAATCGCGCGGCGCTGGACGAACAATCGCGAGTCGCCGAGCCGTCGGGCGAGCGCCACCACGTCGAATTTGTCCCAAGCGAGTTTTAATCCTAGCGGATCGTCAATCTTTGGCTGACCGACCTTGCGGAGTCGGTAGATCGACCCCAGCACGTCGGGCTTGGCGAGTTGCGAGGTGGGGCAGCACATCTTGTACCAGCCACCCGTGTCGACGATGAGCAACGAGCCGTCGGCGTCTTCAAACACGTCGGTCGGATGAAAGTCGGGGTGATCGCAGGCCACGAGGTCAATGTCGCGCGCCTTGTACGTTGGCCCGTTGGGCTCCAGCACATGCTGCACGACTTTGTGCAAGTTGAAGTAGCAGGCGAACAGATTGTCGAGGTGACCGCCGCCAAAGAGCACCTCGCTGCCAGCGATCAGCCCGCAGGGCGCGGCCGCACCTTGATGCGAAAGCACGGGCATCACATCGCCGGTCATCTTATGAGCATAGATCGGATCGTGTTTCTTGCCGTACACGCCTCCGTAAATGGCATGGATCAAACCGTCACGCATGCCAGCCGCAGGATTTTGAAAGAACGTGCAACTGAGGATCCGCTCGCCGGTCGACAGAAACGCCACGTTGACCGGGTTGTCCATCCCTCCGGTCAGCACCGGTTCCAGGCCCGAGCCATCAGGACGAGCTCGAAAGATGTGCGAGGCTCGTGTGACGAACTCTTTGCCATTGCCCAGCGTGTGACGCTGCTCGGCAAACGCACCTTTGCACCAGTAGAGCCAGCCGTCGTGACCGAGATACGGCCCGTGCAGGTCGTTGGCACAACCGGTGAGAGTCGTGCCGTCGAACCACACCTCGCGCTTCTCGGCGACTCCGTCGCCGTCGACATCGGTCAGCTTCCAAATCTGCGGCGGAGCGGCGACGTACAACGAGCCCTCGTACCACAGGCACCCTTCCGGAAACATCATGTTGTCGGCGAACACGCTGCTCGTGTCGTAGCGACCATCGCCGTCGCGGTCTTCCAAGCGGCGGATGCGATGCGGCTTGGCCGCGAGTTGCTTGTCGGCCCGATCGCTCATGCCGGCCGAGTCGGTCACGTACAGCCGGCCACGTTCGTCGCGCGACACGGCAATCGGCCGCTCGACGAGCGGCGCGGCGGCGACCTGCTCGATCGTGTAGCCGTCGGGGATTTTCAAAACCCGATCGCCGATCGTGACCTCGGCCGCAGTCGCAGCGAGCGTGCTTGACGCGAGCAGGAAGACGGTGGCAAGCCAACAGAGCGGTTTCGCAGACGTCATCGGCTGGAGCATCGTTGATCTCGGCAAGGCATCGCGGGTGGAAGAACCGGTCGGTCGCTGGCCATTATCGCCGCAACCAATTCCGATGACAACAGTTACGCGACCCGGGGGCGATTATTGGGCGGTGCTAGCTTGCTCTTGCGATGGCCAGTCAAAACCGGGTAAAATCGAAACATCAAAGAATGCTGCCGTGTTGGTTCGATGGAGCCTGATAGGTCCATTGGCCCCCGCCGCATTTTGATCCCCGCCCCATTCGTCCTGCCCAAGCGTGTTGAGGAGTCCAGTTCATGCTGACCATTTCAGGTAATCGTTCTGTCAGCGGTGAAGGGAGTTGCGATCGGCTCGGTCGTCGTGGGTTCCTCACGATCGGAGGCATGGCGCTCGGAGGGATCGCGCTGCAAGATACGCTGCGGGTCGAGGCGGCCAGTCCCGCGCGCCGCTCACACAAGGCAATCATCAATATCTATCTGCCCGGCGGACCGTCGCACATCGACCTTTGGGATCTGAAGCCTGAAGCCCCCGCCGAGTTCCGTGGCGAGTTTCGTCCCACGGCCACGAACGTGCCGGGAATCGAGATCAACGAGTTGTTCCCGCGCGTGGCACAGATGATGGACAAGTTTGCCGTCATCCGCTCGATTGCCGACGCGGGGGGCGACCACGACGGCTACCAATGCATGACCGGTCACCGGAAGAACGACCGTCAGCCGCCCGGCGGTTGGCCATCGACCGGTGCCTGGGTTGGCAAGCTGCAAGGCAAAGTGAACGAAGCGGTGCCACCGAACTTGGCGCTCATGTACAAGACCGGCGAGCGTCGCTGGGGGGATCCCGGTACCGGCGGCTTCTTGGGCGTCGCGCAGAATCCATTTAACCTCGTGGGCACCAAAGCCCGCAGTCGGGCTGAGAGCATGGTGCTCGAAGGGATCTCGCTCGAACGGTTGCGCGACCGCGATCGGGTTCGGCAGTCGCTCGACACGTTCCGCCGCAGCAACGACGCCAGCGGCGCGATGGACGGCATGGACGTCTACGCGCAGCAGGCGATGGGCATCCTGACCGACTCGAAGCTGGCCGACGCCCTCGATCTGTCGAAGGAAGACCCGCGCATTCTGGCCCGTTACGGCACGAGCGACGAGAACTTCCAGCGAGACGGCGCGCCGCGGATGATCGAGAACTTCTGCGTTGCTCGTCGTTTGGTCGAGGCCGGCGCGCGATTCGTGTCGCTCAATTACAGTCGCTGGGACTGGCACGGTGGCGACGGCATGAATTTTCCGATGTCGCGTGAAGAGTTCCCCCGACTCGACAAGGGGCTCTCGGCTTTGGTCAGCGATCTGCACGAGCGCGGGCTCGATAAAGATGTCTCGGTCGTCGTCTGGGGCGAATTCGGCCGCACGCCGCGCATCAATCAGAACAACAGTCGCGATCACTGGCCACAGGTGAATTGCGCTCTGCTCGCCGGTGGCGGCATGCGGACGGGTCAGGTCATTGGCCGCACCAACTCGAAGGCCGAGCACGTGGTCGATCGGCCTGTCCGGTTCCAAGAGATTTTTGCCACGCTGTACCACAACATCGGCTTGGACGTAGGCAAGGTGCGGGTCTTCGACCCCAGCGGCACGCCGCGATACCTAGTCGACGACGGCATCCAACCGATGCGCGAGTTGATCTAGTTCGTCGCGAGTCATCACCCTCGGCGTACGGCCCTGCGGTCCTATCGCCGGGGGCTAATAAGTTGAGAAATCAACCCGGCTTGACCACCGACAACAAGAATGTCGGGTTCAGAGCGTTGAACCGTACGCGCTCGAGTTGATGCGTGCCGCGAGCGACGTTGACCATCCAGACGCTCACGTTCGGTGTGCGCTGTTGCAATACATTGTGAACCTCGGCAAGGTTCTCGATGCTGCCGACGTTGGCCACAAGTCGGCCATGCGGTTGGAGACGGTCGTACGCCAGATCAACGAGCCGACTGATCTCGCGGCCGCTGCCGCCGACAAATATCGCGTCGGGGTCAGGAATCGCGGCCCAGGCGTCAGGCGCGCGGCCTAAGATTGGCACCAAGTTGTTGAGCGCGAACTTGCTGGCGTTCTGCTGAATGAGCTCGTGATCCTCGCTATCCATTTCGATGGCGTAGGTCGTGCCGGCCGAGGCGATCTGCGCCGCCTCGATCGCGACCGAGCCGCTTCCCGCCCCCACGTCCCAAACGATCGAGCGCATGTTCAAGTTCAGCTCAGCCAGCGCCATCGAACGGACCTCGAACGGCGTGAGCAGCCCCTTCTTGGGTTTCGACTGCAAGAACACCTCGTCGGGGTTGCCGAACAACCGCAGTCCCGCAGCCTCGCTCGGTCGGTCGGGCCGATTCGCCTTGCGGATCAAAATCAGCACGTTGAGCGGCGAGAACTCTTGCGACACCAACTCGCTGAGTTCGCCTTGCGTCACACGTTCGTCGGGCGAACCAAGGTTCTCGCACACATAGGCCGAGAAGTAATCGATCCGCCGTTGCAATAGCTCGTGGGCCACACGGGCCGGCGTGATCGCTTCGGTCGTGAACAGCCCGACCTTCTCGGCGATGCGAATCTTCTCGATCACGGCGTCGAGCGGATGGTTGGCTAGGTTCGAGAGATACGCCTCTTCCCAACTCTCTTTGACCCGGGCGAACGCCATTTGCATGCTGCTCACGTGCGGCAGCACGACAAAGCGGTCCTTGCCCAAGTGATCGCACAGATAGCGCGCCAAGCCGTAGAAGAGGGGATCGCCCGAGACGAGCACCACGACTCGCTTGCCTCCGGCCGCTCCGATGGCGCGGACGACTTGATCGAGATCGGCGCCGACGATCAGCCGCTCGCCGTGGAAATCGGAGACGAGCCGCTGAGTGTACTCGGCCCCGACGAGTAATTGCGCTTCGGCAATGAGCTTGCGGGCGGCGGTGGTCAGTCCGTCGAGACCGTCATCGCCGATGCCCAGGATATGAATTTTGGATAGTGCGGCCACGCGGAGTGTATCCTTACAAAAACGTGCTTGTCTTTAGCCAGGCGGATTTTACGTCGAGCGATACGAGTCTGGCAACCGACCGATTCTAGCGGGACGAGGGGCGTTGCCGAAATTATTTTGCCTTTTTTGGCAAAAGCAGGCACGGAATCAGCTGCCGAACCCCACTATTTAAGGCAGAGCACTTTCATTTTGTTTCGAGAGCCCGTGCCATGCGACTTACCTTACGAGCGTTGATTGCGTACTTGGACCAGAGCTTGGAGCCGGCGGACGCCAAGAGCATCGGCGACCAGATTGCCGCGAGCGAGGCGGCGACCAACCTCATGCACCGGGTGCGCGACGTCATGCATCGGTTGCGGCTCGGGGCTCCCAAGGTGCTCGGCAAGGGGCTGGGGCACGACCCCAACTCGATCAGCGAATATCTTGACTACACGCTCACGACCGAGCGTGTGCCGGAGTTGGAGAAAATCTGCCTGGAATCGGATGTGCAATTGGCCGAGATCGCGGCCGTGCATCAGATATTGGCGCTCGTGCTCGGCGAGCCGGTGACCGTCGACCCCGACTCGCGACAGCGGATGTACGGCGTGCTGGCCTTGGCCGACACGACGCCGCGCACGCCGGAGAGTCCAGCGGCCGCACAGTCGGCTGCAACCTCAGCGACCGCGGCGTCGGCGGTGACCCCGGTTGCTCCACGACCCGCGCCGGTCCCAGCGCCGAGCATGCCAGTGGCTCCGGTCGCGGCCGCGGTGGTTCCGGCCGCTGTGACCCCGGCCGCTGTGGCGAACGCGCCAACAGCAAGTGCCGCCGGGAGTGGCGTGCTGGGCGATCGCCGCAAGCTCGAAGTACCCGACTATCTGCGCGATACCCCTACTGCTGCGGCCGTCGATCAGAAAAAGGTCGAGATTCCAGAATACCTACGCGAGCCGCCGCGCAAAGCGCGGTCGAGCCGGTTTGCCGCCGTCGCGGCGGCGGTGGTGCTCGCCATCGTGGCGACGCTCGCGATCTTATTCCCCGAAAAGGTCGAGCAGATCAAGCGATCCTTCGTTGCTCAAACGGACACCACGCCCGGCGACGTTCCAGCAGGCACCAAGGTTGAGCCGTCCAAGATTGAGAGCCCGACCGCCGGTGGTGTGTCTCCTGTAGCGCCACCGGTTCCGTCACCGATGCCATCGGAGACGGCTCCCGTGCCCTCCCCTGCGACGCCGACGACCGTGCCAGGGACACCTACCCCGGGAGTCCCTGCGCTCTCGCAGCCACAAGACTCGCGGCCACCTGCTCCGGCGACGACACCAACGACCGAAGCTCCTGCGCCGCCACCGCTGCCCGCCACCGCGCCAGGGGTCACAACGTCCCCTGCGCCAGCACCCGCAACGCCACCTGCTGCCCCTGTACCAGGAACACCCCCACCGGCAGCTATGCCCGCAGCGCCGGGTACCGTTCCCGCGCCGACGACACCTCCCGTGAGCGTGACGCCGGTCTTACCGGCAGCTCCCGCTCCGGCCCCCACTCCAGCGCCAGTCCAGGTGCTGGCGATGGGACAAGTCACCACGAGCGACAATGTGCTCGTGCGCATGATCGAGTCGGGGCAAGGAGGCTGGCAACGTCTCGCGCCGCAAGCCAAGGTCATGGCCGGCGATCGCGTGCTCTCGCTCCCCACGTATCAATCTTCGGTTTCGCTCACCAACGGCCTGGGCTTGCAATTGCGCGGCGGTAGCCTGGCCGAGTTGATCGCTCCTGATTCTCGTCAGGTGCCGGGACTTATCTTTCATTACGGCAACGTGGTCGTCAGCGCCAATGGCCAAGCCGGAGCGGAACTCCGGTTCGGGGCCGCGACGCGCCAAGGTCTGTTCGTGTTTCTGACGCCCGATGCCTCGATCGCGATCAGCATGCAGTCGCAAAAAATTGACGGTAACGATCCTTTAGCCGGCCTCGCTCCGCAACTCGTCGAACTCTACATCCCGCAGGGCGAGGTACGTTGGACCGACGCGGCCAACCCTGAGCCGGTAACACGCAAAGGGCCGGTGCATATTCCGCTCGGGGTCGCGCGCGCCGAAGGCGCAACGCCCGATTCGGCATTGCCCGCCTGGCTCACGAGCGACGACCGCACCGAGTTTGAGAAACTTGCCGCGCCGGTGGTCGAAAAGGCCAGCCGTGAGCGTCCTCTGACCGTGGTGCTCAAGGAGTTGGCCGACGATCGCCGCGTCGAGGTCCGTCTGCTGGCCGTACAATGTCTGATGCGCATCGGCGAGTTCGAAGCGCTGGTCGCTTCGTTGCGTGACGAGTCACAGGTGAAAAACTGGGACGCCCAGATCGACGCCCTGCGCGAAGCCATTTGGATGGATCCCACCGTCGCCGCCCGGGTCAAGCAGGTGCTCGAGGCCCATCGCGGGCCTACCAAAGGGAGCGACCTCTTCCGCATGTTGGCTGCGTATTCGACCCAGCAACTCCGCGATGGCGATGCGACCAAGCTAGTCAAAGCGCTCGATCACGAGGACCTCGACATGCGCGTGCTCGCCTTCTGGAACTTGCGTCGCGTGTCGGGCAAGACCCTCACGTATCGCCCCGAGTACACGCAAGCCAAGCGTCGCCCGCTGGTCGTCAAATGGGAACAACTCTTGGCGACCGATCAGCTCATCCCCAAGCCGATGCCCATGCCGTAGACGGTCCATCTCGGACCGGTCAGCCTACCATTGCGAAGAAAACTCACTTCGACCGCTCGATGTACGCCGCGACGCGCTCGCCCAACACGTCGAGCGGCACGGAGCCGGCGCCGAGCACGACGTCGTGAAACTCACGGATCTCAAAACGCTTCCCCAACTGATCCTCGGCCAACTTACGCAACCGACGGATGTCGAGCTCCCCCATCTTGTAAGCCACCGCCTGACCGGGCCACGAAATATAGCGGTCGACCTCGGCCGTGATGTTGTGCAGCGACAGGGCCGTGTTCTCGGCCATGTAGTCGATCGCCTGCTGGCGTGACCAGCCGAAGTAATGAATGCCCGTGTCGACGACCAGTCGGCAGGCGCGCCACATTTCGTAGCTGAGCCGGCCGAAGTTGCTATACGGATCGGTGTAAAAGCCGGTTTCGAGTCCGAGCCGCTCGGCATACAGCCCCCACCCCTCGACAAACGCGGTCCAATGGACGAAGCGGCGAAAGGGAGCCAGGTCGGTCAACTCTTGTTGCAGCGCGAGTTGCAAGTGATGCCCGGGCACGGCCTCGTGCAAGCTCAGCGCCTCGACCTCGTACAACGGCCGGCTCTTGAGATTGTAGGTGTTCACGAAATAAAAACCGGCCCGGCTGCCGTCTCCCGCCGGAGGCGAATAATACGCTGTCGTCGTCTGCGGCGCGATATAGCTCGGCACGGGCAAGATGCCATACGGCATGCGCGGCAGCGTCTTGAACAACCGCGGCAACTCACCATCCATCCGCTTGAGTGTGTAGCCGACTTCCTTCATGAGTTGTTCCGGAGTTTCCGGATAAAACCGGGCGTCGGTCCGTAGGTGATCGATGAACGCGGCAAAGTTGCCTGCGAATTTCAAGCCGTCGATCACCTGCTGCATTTCCTGGCGAATGCGTTGAACTTCGGCGAGCCCCGTTTCGTGAATCTGCTCCGGTAGCACGTCGAGTGTGGTGAACTTGCGCACACGATGACGATAATACTCGCGCCCCTGCGGCAATGCCGAAACGCCAATCGAGTCGCGGCACGCCGGGACATACTCGGCCTGCAAGAATTGCAGAAACGTGCGATAGCCGGGCACAACCGCCTCGCGAATCGCCCCCTGAGCCGCTTGTTGCAAACGCTGTTGTATCTCGGGACTGAACTGCGACAACTCGCGCAGTGGCGCGTACAACCGGCTCTGCGTCGGATCATCAACCAATTGCGGCTCGATGATCGACCGGTAGTCGTTCAACGCAATCGACGGCAGTACGCGCGACGTGCGGATCCCCTCGCGCATGAGAGCGATATGATCGTCGACGAAGCGCGGAAAGTCCCGCAATCGGGCAATATAGTTCTCGAAGTCTTTTTCCGTTCGCAGGGGCATATTCCGCGCCAACTCGGCAAACTCGATATGAAACCCGTCGCGGTTGGTGATGGGGACCCGATCGAAGCCAAACTCATGTTCGGCGATTTGTTCGCGCAGGTAGCGCACGAACAGCGCGTGGTCGATCTGTTCTGAGGCATTGAGCTGCCGCCGATCGATGGCCAGCAACTGACCGAGATACTGCTGCTCGGCAAGGGCATGCCGATCGAGCGCCGCGGGAGACACGTCGCCAAGTTGGTCGTTGAAACGATGATCGCCCGTCGAGGTGGCAAACAACGGAGCGGCACGGAGCTCGTTTTCCCAGGCGGCGGCGAGCACGCGGCGAAACACGGTCGAGGGAGCCTCGTCGGCCGCGACGCGCGAAATCAGCCCCGATGAGCAGATCGCGATTGCCAACCACATAGGGCATGACCTAGGCTTCATGAGCAGTGATCCTTTGCGAGCGCGTTGTGCAAGCCACCGTCGCCGAGGATACGTGGCCGAACGTCGCTCGGCAAGGCGCGCCCATGAAACCGACTGAATTGACACCTCAGAGCGAGGCTATCACCGCCGCCGGACACGACTTTGTCGTATTCGTCGAGCTCTCGCCCCTAGTGCGCGCGATACTCGCCGACATTCGTCAGGCCCAGCAGCGCGTGTGGCTCGAAGTGTACACGCTCGGCGATGACGAGGCGGGCCGAAGCGTGGTCGAGGCGCTTGCGGAA
>CAYLYE010000109.1:0-20631 GCA_964387325.1 uncultured Planctomycetaceae bacterium | reverse complement strand
CATTCGCGGCGACCGCGATTGCCCTTGGACGAGCGACGTGGTGGGCCGATTCTTTGCCGTGAACGAGGCCAGCGAGAAGACCCCCAAGGAGAGCTTCCGTTGGTACCTGATCACCCGCTTCAAAGCGAACGACGACGGCACGAAAGAGATCGAAATCGAGCGTTTCTGGTGGGGAGCCAAAAGCGCCGGCGCGCCGACCCTCTATCGAACCGAGAACTACACCTGGGATAATCACGTTCGACCGCTGAGTTACATCATCGCGCCGGGCGCGTACGTGAACGATGTCAGCCGCGCCCTGAGTGGTGGTGACCGAGGTGGACAGCGGACGTTGGGACTCGCGGCGCACTCGGCCATGAACAGCTCGTTCGATTTCGAGAAAGGGGACGCGATCGAGCAAGCGATCGGGCCCGACCCGTTCAAGCCCCAGGTGTTTCGTGCCTGGATGTGGGAAGACGTACCGGGGCAGTTCCCGTCCGCGGTCCTCGATGCCGCCAACAACGGAGCCGTGTCTCGATACTCAGTCATTTCGGTGGCCGGTGGTCCGGTCTCGCTCGACGATGTCGAGAAGCGACACGATCAGAAGCCGGCCTGGGACAACGTGCTCGCCGTCAATACGGCCGCGACCATTGGGTTGAACTTCAAAGCCGACTTCGCGAAGGCCGCGATTCTTTTTCAACAACCGCACCGCGAACAAGCCATCCAGTGGCACTACGGTCACGAGGACGTCGTTGAGGACAATACCAAGTCCGGTATCACCCGTGCCGCGACTGCGCAGGCCACTGAAAAGCAAATTGCCTCGATGACTGTGAACCGCAAGACAGGCGAATTTCAGTTCCGTGGCGGTGGCCTCCAAGCAGGCGGGACGGTATCGAGTGTGCAGGGATTGTCGGGCGAACAACAGCCAGCACGCAATTTGCGCGGCAAGAACGTGACCGTCGCCGCGACCGCGACCAGTGTGAGGATCACGTTGGCGACGCCTGAGATCGACGGCAACTATGCGGTCTTTATCGAGCAAAATTGGCTCAGTAACCGGGCGATCTCGCAGAAAGGCCCCGACGGCTTTACGGTCACATTTGAAAAACCGGCCCCGGCCGATGCGTCGATCGATTGGATGTTGGTGCGCTAAACGACCGTGTTCTGCTGTATCATCGAGCGAGTTGCTCCACACCCACTCGCCGATCCGATGAGCCATGCTCAAATCGCTCGACCCGCTGCTGACACACGACGTGCATACACCCGCCACGGCACGGCGACACATTGCTCCACAGCTACTCGATGCGGCCGAACTCGATGTGGATGATGTCTTTCGACGCTGCGAAACTTCTGCCGCGGGTCTCTCGAACGCCGAGGCACAACGTCGTCTGCAACAATATGGCCCGAACAATCTGCTTCCCGAGGCTCGTTACCGACGGCTGAAGCTGCTTGCGCGTGCAGTATTCAACCCGCTCGTGATTTTGCTCGTACTGCTCGGTGTGCTGTCGTTCGTGACGGGCGACTCCCGAGCGGGCAGTGTCATGTTTGGCATGGTGTTGCTCGGCGTTGTGTTGCGGTTTGTGCAAGAATCGCGAGCAGCAATCGCGGCCGCCCAGCTCAAAACGATGATTCGGGTCACGGCCACGGTGGTGCGTGACGGCCAGCGTGTTGAAGTCCCGCTCGCTGACTTGGTTCCTGGCGATGTCGTGCTACTCGCGGCCGGAGACATGATCCCCGCCGACGTGCGGCTCGTGGCTAGCAAAGATCTCTACGTCATCCAAGCGAGTCTGACCGGCGAATCGTTTCCGGTCGAGAAACAACATGTGCCCGAGGCTGCCCCGAACCACTCGCCGCTCGAACTCAAGTCGATTTGCTTTTTGGGCACGAGTGTCGAGAGCGGCACGGCGCGCGCCGTGGTCATTTGCACCGGTTCACAAACCTATCTCGGGGGTGTCGCAAGCACGCTGCTTGAACCGGCTGCGCCCACGAGTTTCGATCGTGGCATCAATCGCTTCACTTGGCTGATGATTCGCCTGATTGCGGTGATGGTGCCGCTCGTGTTTGTCATCAACGGACTCACCAAAGGAGACTGGAAGGAAGCGTTCTTCTTCGCGCTCGCAGTGGCCGTGGGGCTCACGCCCGAAATGCTGCCGATGATCGTGACGGTCTGTTTATCGCGCGGAGCGCTCACGATGTCGCGTCAGCGGGTCATCGTTAAACGGCTCAACTCGCTGCAAAACCTCGGTGCAATGGACATCCTCTGCACCGATAAAACCGGCACACTGACGATGGATCAGATCGTGCTCGAAAGACACTGCGATGTCGTGCTTCGCGAGAGTGACGAGGTGCTGGCACTGGCTTATCTGAACAGCCATTTTCAGACGGGCCTGAAAAACGTCATGGATCGCGCGATCCTCGACTACCAGCATCTTCACGAGCAGTTGCAAGTACCGCAGTGCGAGAAGATCGACGAGATACCTTTCGATTTTGTCCGCAAAGTCATGAGTGTCGTGGTCCGCCTCCCCAACGGCACGTGCCGCTTGATCTGTAAAGGGGCTCCCGAGGCGGTGTTCAAACTGTGTCACGATTTTGAGCTCGATGGTGAACACCTACCACTGGAACAGGTCGTGCTCGACGATTTGCACGAGGAGTTCAATGATCTAAGCTCCGACGGCTTTCGTGTCTTGGCTTTTTTTTTTAATGATATGTATTCTAAGTAGATCTACACGAAGGCCGACGAACGTGAGCTGACGCTGATGGGCTACGTCGCTTTTCTGGATCCGCCCAAGGACTCGGCCCGGCCGGCCATTGAAGCCTTGCGTCAACATGGCGTGGGGCTCAAAGTGCTGACCGGCGACAACGAACTGGTGAGTCGAAAAATCTGCCAGCAAGTTGGTATCGACACCACTCAAATGCTGCTCGGAAGCAACATTGAAACGCTCAGCGACGCCGAGTTGGATCATGTCGTTGACGCGACGGTCCTCTTTGCCCGGCTCGCCCCCACGCACAAACGACGCATCATTCAGTCGCTCCAGCGCCAGGGGCACGTCGTGGGCTTTCTAGGAGATGGCATCAACGACGCCTCAGCACTTCGTGCCGCCGACGTGGGCATCTCGGTCGACACGGCGGTCGACGTGGCCAAAGAGTCAGCCGACGCCATTCTTTTGGAAAAGAGTCTACTGGTGCTCGATACGGGAGTCGTCGAAGGGCGCAAGGTATTTGTCAATATTCTCAAATATGTTCGCATGGGCGCGAGCTCGAATTTTGGCAACATGTTCAGCGTTCTCGGCGCGAGCATCTTCTTGCCGTATGTGCCGATGGCGCCGATCCAAATTCTTACCAACAATTTGCTCTACGACATTTCGCAGGTGCCGATCCCGACCGACGAGGTTGACCCCGAGCTGGTCGCCGCGCCACGCCCTTGGTCGATCGATCAGATCACCAAGTTTATTTTGCTCATCGGCCCGTGTAGTTCAATATTCGACTATACGACGTTCTGCATCATGCTCTATGTCTTCAACTGCTGGGATCCTTCACAGGCCAGTTTGTTTCAGAGCGGGTGGTTCGTCGAGTCACTGCTGACCCAAACGCTGATCATCCACATCATTCGCACGAACCGGATCCCGTTCATCCAGAGCCGTGCGAGTTGGCCGCTCATCATGACGACGATCCTGGTGATGCTTTTGGGGGTCTGGTTGCCGTTTTCGCCACTCGCCTCGGCGTTGGGCTTTACCCCGTTGCCGCCACGCTACTGGCCGTTGCTTGGCCTGACGATCTTGGGTTATGTGCTGGTCACTCAAGGGGTCAAAACCTGGCTGATGCGGCGGCATTGGCTATAAATCGCGACAAAATATTTGCTCTCGGGTGAGTCATCGACGAGAGTGATAGCCTCTCCCTGACCTCAGCCCTTCCTCGCAGGAGCCTGCCGCTCATGAAACTCAAGTCGCTTGGCGTCGCATCGCTACTGATATTGCTCGCCGCATGCACGGCCGTCAGCCCGAGTTGGGCTCAAGAGAAAGCCAAGGCACCTGCGATCAACGAGGAACTCGCGAAACGCTACGGCGACAAGGTCGACATTCGCTTGAATCAACCGTACGCGGGCAATACAAACCCCAAGCAGATGCTCGACCTGTATTTGCCCAAACAGCGTGCCGCTGACCAACCGCTGCCGGTGGTCGTGTACATTCACGGTGGTGGTTGGTCGGGAGGCGATCGCAAAGGCTACGCAGCTCAAGCCGCGGGGCTCGCCAGTGGCGGCAATTATGCAGCCATCTCGGTCGGCTATCGTCTCTCGGGCGAGGTGAAGTGGCCCGCCCAAATTCATGACTGCAAGGCGGCTATCCGTTGGATTCGGGCTCATGCCAAAGAACTGAATCTCGATCCCGAGCGGATCGGCTGTACCGGTAGCTCAGCAGGCGGTCACCTCGTCACGCTGCTGGGACTCACGGCGGGGGTCAATGAACTGGAAGGGGATATTGGCGAGCATACCAGCCAGAGCAGCCGGGTGACTTGTGTTGTGAATGTCTGTGGCCCGACCGACATGGTCGCTCCGTTGATGCAAGGCGAGGCCGCCAAAGGGGACGACCCCGCCGTATCAGGTCTGATCGGAGGTCGTGTATCTGAAAATATTGCGCTCGCCAAGGCGACGTCACCGCTCACGTACGTTACATCGCATGCGGTGCCGATCATGACCATCCACGGCACGAAGGATGCCCGTGTCAATTTCAACAATGCTGAGAAGCTTGACGCGGCACTCAAAAAGGCGGGGATCACCACGCTGCTGATTCCGATGGTCAACGCCGGTCACGGCATTCCGTTTGGACCTGAGATCAGCCAGCGAGTACAGCAGTTCTGGGATATGTACTTGCGGGACGTGAAAAGCACCATCTCGACCGAGGCGATCGAGGTCCCGCTCCCCGCACCGGCTAAAGCAGCACCGGCGGTTCCCAAGTCTCCCGAGGCGTCCAAGACCGGTGCGTCGGCTTCGTCAAAATAGCCTACGGAACCAGTGTGATCGCTCTCCGACTTTTTCTCTCTCGTGTCG
Source organism: uncultured Planctomycetaceae bacterium (assembly GCA_964387325.1). Classification (GTDB taxonomy): domain Bacteria; phylum Planctomycetota; class Planctomycetia; order Pirellulales; family PNKZ01; genus CAZZBK01. The sequence goes on along the minus strand of CAYLYE010000109.1, from coordinate 15,614 downwards.
AACGATGTCGTGGCGATCGGTTTTCATCAGCTCCAAGTAGGGTTACAATCGAGGGCTATGAAGTCGTACCAAGGCCAACTGCTGATCGCCACTCGAGAACTGCTGGATCCCAACTTCCTGCAGGCGGTTATTTTACTTGTCCAGCATAACGAGGACGGAGCGATCGGCTTGGTGCTTAATCGCCCCACCCCGGCTTTGCTCAGTGCGATCTGGAAAAAAATTGGCAGCGGCAAATGTCGCGCACAGGGACCGCTGTACCGAGGTGGCCCCTGCGAGGGACCGTTGATGGCGCTGCACAGCGACCCGCAATTGGCTGAGAACGAGGTCCTGCCAGGCCTCTACTACAGCACGGCCCGCGACGAGATCAACAAACTCGTCAAGCAACCTCCGGCACACTTGAAAATCTTCGCCGGCTACGCGGGTTGGGGAGGTGGCCAACTCGAAGGCGAACTCAACGAAAAATCCTGGGTTGTCACCCCGGCCGACGCCGAAACCCTCATGCTTCCCGACGATCGGATCTGGGTAGAATCGATGCGTCAAGTCATGGGGAGCGTCATGCTCAAGTCGTTACGCATCAAACATATCCCCAAAGACTTACGTGCCAATTGATGCCCAGCACCTGTCCGACGGGTCTCTTCCGCGATTGAGTGAACGTGTTGCCTAAGCGTTGGACTCCTCGTCGCCGCGCCTTGTTTGCTGGGCACCTGAGCGGCGCGCTCTGGGCTGCCGGCAACGCCCTCTCGACTGGATTTTTAATCACCTTTCTGGCCATGGAACTGAAGGCCCAAGGTTTCGCCATTGCTGCGATCCTTGCCATCCAATCGCTCGTCAGCCTGCTGCGGCTCACAACCCCGTGGTGGGTCGATCGGCTCGGCTCAAAAAAGATCGTCTGGCTGGCCGCCTCGATCGTGAGTTACGGACTGCTGGCGCTGTTGCCATTGACCATCACCCTGCCGAATCGAATCGGAAACGTTGATCCGGTCACGCTGCTCATCATCATCCTCGCAATCCATCAGACCTTTGAGAGCCTAGCCGCCGTAGCATTGTGGTCGTGGCTGGGAGACCTCGTACCACGACCGATTCGCGGCCGATATTTTGCCCGCCGGCAAATTTTCCAGCTCGTCTGCATCACCGTGGCGGTCCCCTTGAGCGGCTGGTTCATTGACCACTGGAAGGCCAGCCATCCAGAGACCGCAGCGCAGCTCGTGGGCTACGCTGCCGTGATCGGCTGTAGTGCCTTGCTGTTGCTATTGTCGTTGGTCCCGCTTGCGCTCGCGCCCGAAGTCGCGTCTCGTCGCCGTCTCATCGCGCCGCAGCCCAGCGAGCTTTCCCAACCGGCCTGGCGAGCGCGACCGTACTTTTGGTTACTCGCGTTTACCGTGGGGTTCTCCGTAGCCAACGGATTCACCCAGGCGGCGCAAAATCGGTACCCTCGTGAAATTTTGCATATGGGACTCTTCGAACTGACGCTGATGGTCACCGTAATGCGGATCGGTCAGACGCTGCTGACCGCGTGGCTCGGGCCGCTCAGCGATCACCGCGGCAATCGCCCGATCCTGATCGTGTGCCAGCTCGTGGTCGCCAGCGGCCTGTTGTTCTATGCATTGGCCGGCCCCTCTGCCCCGCATTGGTTATGGGGAGCATGGCTCGTTTGGATCGCTTTTGCAGGCCACAATCTGTGCCAGAACAATTTGCTGCTCAAACTTGTGCCCGCGCACCGCAACACCTTCCCTATCGCTGCTCAGCAGGCGCTGTCAGCCGTCGGTTTCGCGCTCAGCGCCCTGGCCGGTGGTTGGTTGCTCGATCAACTCCGCGCCTGGACCGCGTCTGACTCGGCCGAGTTTTCGCTGCGCGGCGTGTATGCCCTGTTGTTCGTCGTCGGCTGGCTGATGCGGTCGCTCGTCGTGGGTCTACTCTGGCCGATCGACGAGCGCGCCACGATTCGCAGCGTTCGTCGCAGCGTTTGACGCTTGCTGGTCGTCGAGTCTCCTTGAGATTACAATCATGGGTTGCTCAAGCGTCCAATCGGGTCCCTAGGGAGCGCGAAGCTCGTGGCGAGGCGTCAGATCGAACTGCGCGGGGTCGAGGTGCATAACCTGCGCCGTGTCGACCTCGACTTGCCGCACCGACAGTTAATCGTGTTCTGTGGCGTGAGTGGCAGTGGCAAGAGCAGCCTGGCCTTCGATACTCTGTACGCCGAAGGGCAGAGGCGGTACATCGAGACGTTCTCGGCCTACACGCGGCAGTTCTTGGAGCGGCTCGAGAAACCAGCCGCCGAACGGATCGATGGTCTGCCGGCCGCTATGGCCGTCGCGGCGAAAAACCCGACCCGCTCGAATCGCTCAACCGTCGGCACCGCCACCGAAACGAACGATTACCTGCGGCTGCTCTTTGCCAAGATCGGGGTCGTCTACTGCCTGTCTTGCGGACGCGAGGTGCGACGCGACACCCCGCAGGATGTCCTCCGACTGGTCCACCAGCAACCGCAGGGCACACGCTATCTGGTTACGTATCCGCTGCATGTCGAGGCCCAATCATTCGCCGAGACCGCTGCGACATTGCGCGAAGATGGCCTCGTCCGCGCGGTGATCGACGGCCGCATCATCGAACTGGAGCAACTTCCCCCAGACCCGACAACCGATCAGGATTGGCTCGTCGTGATCGATCGCCTAAGCGTGGGGACATCCAGCGATCAGCGCGTGCTCGACTCGCTGGAAACGGCGTTTCATCGTGGCCAAGACCGCTGCGTGCTGCTCTTCGATGTGCCGATACTTGACGAACGTCTTGGTGGCTCGCTGCTGACGATCGACGGCCGCGAGTGGCGACGCTTCGCACGGAGCGATGCCCTGCGCTGCGACGACTGTGAGCTGAGCTACTCGATCCCCGAGCCTCGGTTATTCAGTTTCAACAATCCCTGGGGGGCCTGTCCGCAGTGCGAGGGCTTTGGTAATGTCGTCGACATTGACATGGATCGGGTCGTCCCCGACGCGAGTAAAACGCTGCGCGAGGGAGCCATCGCGCCGTGGAACTCTCCGGCCTACGCCCATGAACTCGAAGAACTTATCGAGTTGGCGCCCGACTATAAACTGCCCCTCGATGTCCCCTATGCGCAGCTCACCGAACAGCAGCGACAGTTAATCTACGATGGCGTGAGCGAACGCGAGTTCGGTGGCTTGCGCGGCTTTTTTGCCTGGCTCGAGCGTCGCAAGTACAAGATGCACATTCGGGTCTTTTTGAGCCGCTGGCGCAGTTACCGCGTCTGCTCATTGTGCCACGGACGGCGACTCAAGGCCGAGGCGCTCGCCACTCAGATCGGCGGCAAATCGATCGCCGATCTTTGTGAGATGAAGATTGACGACGCGCTCCAGTTCTTCTCACAACTGCCGCTCAGCGAGCATCAGCGACACGTTGGGCAAATGATGTTCGAGCAAGTCCACAACCGACTGCATTATCTGCAACTCGTGGGCCTCGGCTACCTCACGCTCGACCGCTGTCTCAGGACGCTCAGCGGTGGCGAGGTGCAACGGGTCGCCCTGACGACGGCGCTCGGGTCCAGCCTGGTCAACATGCTGTACGTGCTGGACGAACCGAGCGTGGGCTTGCACCCGCACGACACCGATCGTCTGGTGAGCGCCGTTCAATCGTTGCGTGACCGCGGCAACACGGTCGTCGTCGTCGAACACGAGGAGGCTATGATCCGCGCGGCCAATCAACTCGTCGAGATCGGCCCCGGCGCAGGAGAGCGCGGCGGTCGTGTCGTGTTTCAAGGAAGCGTTCAGGACATGCTCGACTCGGCCGAGAGTTTGACCGGCGACTACCTTAGCGGTCGCCGCTTGATCGCCACTCCCGAGCGACGACGAGCGCTCGAACATGGCTGGTTGCGGCTCACCGGCGCGCGGGGGAACAACTTGCAGAATCTGACTGTCGAGTTCCCACTGGGCGTGTTATGTGTCGTGACGGGCGTGAGCGGCTCGGGTAAAAGTACGCTCGTGACCGACACGCTGTACCCAGCCTTGTGCAAGCGGATGCATAAAGAGGCCGAGCCAGGTGCGTTGTATGACGACATTTTCGGCAACGGGCAGATCGAGGAAGTGATCCTCGTCGATCAGAACGCGATCGGCCGCTCGCCACGCTCGAACCCGGTCACCTATGTCAAGGCGTTTGATGAAATCCGACAAGTGTTTGCCGACACGGCCGACGCGCGAACGCGCAACTACTTGGCGAGCCATTTCAGCTTCAATGTCGACGGCGGACGCTGTACGGCTTGCGAGGGAGATGGCTACATCGCGGTCGATATGCAGTTCCTGGCCGACGTGTTCATGCGTTGCGGCCAGTGCCAAGGACGTCGCTACCGGCGCGAAATTCTCGATGTCACCTATCGCGGCCGCAACATTGCTGACGTGCTCGACATGACGGCCCGCGAGGCCTTTATGTTCTTTCGAGGACAAGCCAAGGTGCAAGCCAAGCTCAAGCGACTGCTCGACGTGGGACTGGACTACCTGCGGCTAGGACAAGGGGCCAACACACTCAGTGGCGGCGAGGCCCAACGATTGAAACTGGCCGCCCATCTGTCGGCCAGCAAACGATCGCGCTGCTTGTTTATCCTCGACGAGCCGACGACCGGCCTGCACTTTGCCGACATCGTGCAGTTGCTCGACTGTTTCGAGGCGCTACTCGCGGCGGGGCACTCGCTCATTGTCATCGAGCATAACTTGCACCTGATTCGCGCGGCCGACTACGTGATCGACCTGGGCCCTGGCGCAGCCGACCAGGGTGGCCGACTGATCGCCAAAGGGACCCCGGAATATGTCGCCCGACAGAGCGGGTCGGTGACGGGGCGTTACCTTGCCGAGAGCCTCAAGGCAGCACTCCCCAGCCAGACCCCGTGAGACAACACAACCGCAATGACACTTGAATCGCTGCAACTATTTTGGGGAGACGCACACGCAGCCGAAGCGCGCGTCTATGCCCAGTTGTCGATAGACGACCTGCCGGCCGATGCCAAGTTGCGCGGGCGTATCGTGGGCCCCACGTGCGTCTATGCCCGGTCGCTCACGGCCGTATCGCTGCTCGTCGATCGCGGGCCAGGCGACACGCTGCTGGCCGAGGCGATCGTGAGCGACCCTTGTTTCTGGGCTCCCGAACTGCCGTACCTATATCGAGTTGAAGTCGAGTTGGTCGTGGCCGGCGATACAGTCGAACGCGCGGAGCGTGTGCTGGGGATTCGTCCCTTAGGGCGGCGCGGTAAGCGATTCAGCTTCGATAGTCGCTCTTGGGTCGCGCGCGGCGTCGAGCGCGATCATGTCGTGCAAAGCGAGTTGACAGCCTGGCGCGAACACGAAGCTGTCGTCATTTGCTCGTCGCCGATGGAAATCGAACTGTGTCGTGCTGACGAGCAGGGTTACCTCTTGGCCGTGCGATTGACTGAGCCGTCTAAGATTGCAGAGCAGATCAGGAACCTTGCTCGTCACCCGGCCGTGGGTTTCGTCGTGCTCGATCGTTCTGCTCGACTCGAAGCGACCGTGAAGCGATCGGCACGCAATCTACTGTTCGTCGAACGGCTCGCTGAGCCTGTCGCGGTTCCGCAACCTTGGGCCGATGTTGTGCTGCTCGAACGAGACACCCCGGCCGAGATCATCGCATGTGCCATGAATATCCAATTGCCGGTGATCGCGGGTCGTCCATATCAAACCACTCAACCGTTCGTCGAGGCCCGCCGCGGTTGCGATCGCCTGCAGGCCGAGTTGGCCGGCCAGGGCGAGTTCGCCGGCTATTGGGTATAATCACTCTCCCGAACTGACCGCAACTCAACATTCCTGCTCCCAGCGCTATTCGCCAACTGAAAACCGAAAACGCTCCCCAACTCCCTCCCATGACGCTCGATCGTTACATACGTCAGTCGCGATTTGCGCCCCTCGGTGAAGAAGGGCAGCGGCAACTGCTTGCGTCGCGCGTGCTGATTGTCGGCTGCGGCGCACTCGGCTCGAATTTAGCCAACACACTGGTGCGCGCCGGTGTCGGGCGGGTGCGCATCGTCGACCGCGACTTTTTAGAGTTGAACAACTTGCAACGCCAAGTGCTATTCGACGAGGATGACCTGCGAGCCGAACTGCCCAAGGCCATCGCCGCGGCTCAAAAGCTGCGCCGGATCAACTCCCAAGTTGAGATCGAGCCGATCGTCGCTGATGTCGACAGCCGCAACATGATCAACCTTTGCTCGGGTGTCGATTGTATCGTCGATGGGACTGACAACTTTGAGACCCGGTTTCTCGTGAACGACGCGGCCGTGAAGCTTAGCATTCCCTGGGTGTATGGCGGCTGCTTGGGAGCCGAGGGGCAGTCGATGACGATCCTGCCCGGTGACACCGCCTGCTTGCGTTGCCTAATTCCCGAACCGCCCGGGGCGGGATCGACCCCGACATGTGACACGGCCGGCATCGTCGCGCCGATCATTCAGGTGATCGCCTCGATTCAGGCGATGGAGGCGATCAAGATATTGGCCCAGCGGCGCGAAGCGATTTCGCGCACCCTCACCGTAATCGATGTATGGGACAATCGTCTGCGGTCCATGAAGCTCGACACCCTCCGCGCCGAGAGCAACTGTGCGTGCTGCGTGCAGCATGATTATGCCTGGCTCGACGGTCGTCGCGGCAGTCAGAGCGCCGTGCTCTGCGGTCGCAACGCGGTGCAACTTACCCACGCCGCGGCGTCTCCGGTTTCGCTCGATGAGTTGGCCGCGAAATGGTCGCCGCTCGGCCGAGTGACACGCAATGCGTTTTTATTACGACTCGCGGTCGACAAGTACGTGTTGACGGTATTCGCCGACGGTCGCACGATCGTCGGGGGAACGGATGACATCGCCGAGGCGCGGAGCGTTTACGCCCGGTATGTCGGCCACTGACATGGGCTCTTCCGCATGCTCCCTCTCAGGCAAGAGGCGAGGGGATGCGAAGAGAGCGAGCGTTTACGATCTGCGTTTGCGCATCAGGCCGGGAACGACGTCGAGATCAAGCGTCTCGAACAGGCCTCGCTGATAACGCTCGATGGCGAGCGCACCCATGATGGCGTTGTCGGTACAGAGTCCCAGCGGGGCAATGAACAACCGAGTGCCGTCTCGCCGCGCGGCCTGCTCGAGTTGCTCGCGCAACAAAGCGTTCGCAGCCACGCCACCACCGACACATAACGCCTTCTCGCCCGTCATTATGAGCGCGTGGCGACACTTGGCCACGAGCACCTCGACCACGGCCGTCTGAAAACTGGCGGCCAAATCGTTGAGCTGCTGCGGGGCGATCGAGCGCGGATCAATGACCGTGCCGGGAGCCGCGATCGCGTAGCGGACCGCGGTCTTCAGGCCGCTAAAGCTGAACTCAAGTCGATCGCTCTCGTGAAAAAAAGAGCGGGGGAATTTATAGGCCCGGGCGTTACCTTTCGCGGCGGCACGTTGGATGGCGGGGCCACCGGGGTAGGGCAGTCCCAAGAGACTGGCGATCTTGTCGAACGCCTCGCCGGCCGCATCGTCGATCGTCCCACCGAGGAACTCCATGTCGACCGCGTCGCGACAGTGGAACAAGCTGGTGTGACCACCGCTGGCGACCAAGCCGACGCTTGGGAAGACCTCGGGGCCAAACTCCATGCGGCAGGCATACAGGTGCGCGTGGACATGGTTGATGGCCACGAGCGGCACCCCCAGCGCGACCGACAAGCTTTTGGCACAAGCGACGCCGACGAGCAACGAGCCCGCCAGGCCGGGTCGATTAGCGACCGCGATGCAGCCCAGTTCGTGGGACTGCACGCCGGCGCGGCTTAGCGCTTGATCGATGATCGGAATGATGCGTTCGACATGCGCGCGCGAGGCGACCTCCGGGACCACGCCCTGAAATTGCTCGTGGAGCGCGTCTTGCGAAGCAACGACCGATCCCAAGACCCGCAGTTGATCGTCGATCACCGCGGCGGCGGTCTCGTCGCAGGTCGTCTCGATGGTCAGAAACAGCACGAAAGAACCTGTCGAGACGAAGAAAGGAAGCGAGCCAACAGAACTACTGGGCCTTGGCCATCTCGGTGGTCAGATAGTCGAGCGCTTTCTGTAGTTGTCGGTCGACGAACGGCGACTTGCTATCGTCCGTTGGCTTGGCGTCAGACTTCTTTTCTTCGGCCTTGGGCTTGGTCTCGGGCTTCTTCTCATCGACCTTCGGCTTGTCGTCGGGCTTTTTCGAGTCGTCGGCCTTGTCATCCTTGGCAGGTGTTTTGCTCACCGCGGCCGGAGCGTGGCTGACGAGTAACAGATCCCGTTCGCGGCGCACCCGGATGAGCTCCGACAACTCGGCGTCGGGGAGCTTGAGTTCATAACCTTTGTCAGGCATGACGCCCCACTCATCCGTCTCTTTGGCGTCAGGAAACTTGTGGATGTTCTTGCCGCTGGGACGCCAATAGCTGGCAGTAGTCAACTTGAGCGCGCTCTTACCATTTTCGAGATCGATCACGTTTTGCACACTTCCCTTGCCGAAGGTCCGCTCGCCCACGACGATCGCCCGTTTGTGGTCTTGCAAACAGGCGGAGACAATCTCGCTGGCGCTGGCGCTGAAGCGATTGACGAGCACGGCGACGGGAAAGCCTTCGAAGGTACCGGCCTTTCGGGCGACCACCTCGCGGGGCGTCGAATTGCGTCCCTTGGTCGAGACGATCAAGCCTTCGGAAATGAACAGGTCGGAGATATCCGTGGCCGACTTAAGCAACCCGCCGGGGTTAAAACGCAGGTCGATCACAAGACCGCGCATCTGTTGCGACTTGAGGTCTTTGAGAGCCCGTTCGACTTCCTCGGCCGTGTCGCGGCTGAAGGCGGTGATACGAATCAGGCCGATCTTTTTTTCGGCATCGAGCATGAAGTCCCAACTGTCGTCGTTCTTGCGACGGTCTCCCATGACCGTTTCGAGATGGATGATCTCGCGTTCGAGGGACAGCGCCTGGCGGACGCGGCCACGATCGCGGGTCACGGTGAGGGCGACTTTCGTTCCGGCCTCTCCCTTGAGACGTCGAACGGCTTCGTCGATGGTAATTCCCTGGGTGGTCTTGCCTTCGATTTCGACAATCGCGTCGCCGGCTTGCATACCCGCGCGATAGGCGGGTGATCCGACCAGCGGGCTGAGCACCTTGAGTTGGTTGCCATCCATCGTGATTTGAATGCCAATGCCGCCAAACTGGCTTTCGACATTGGTTTTGAACCGACTCATTTCGTCGGGGTTGATGTAATTCGAGTAGGGGTCGAGTTTGTCAAGCAACCCGCGGATCGCCGCTTCCATGAGTTCGCGACGATTCACATCGGTGACGTAGTTTTGCTCGACCTGATAGAGCGTGTCGGCAAAGACCTTGTAAAGCTCGTAGTATTCGGCGTCGGCTTTCTTGCGAGCCTCATCGACGACCGGTGACTTGGCCTTGGGCTCGTCGGCGTAAGCGCACGAGAACGAGACCGCGAAAACAAACATCGACGCCCAGAGAGCCCGCCACGCACGATTCATAACCGCCGTCTCCTCGGTATGCTTCGGCGCTATCGAGCACGCCGCGCAAATAACCCTGAACTCCTCACTTACGCTCGTTAAAGTATAGGTGGTGCCGAGACGTGCGACAAGCGAAGTGTTTGCGGGGGTCGAGAACGTCAAAGGGCGGGGGCTCTGAAACTCCCACCACTTCGCAAAGCGGCGGCGCATTGGTATCTTGGCGTCTTTCCTACCCCCAGCGGAGATCGGATGTCATGGGTTTGTTCGACGGCAAAAAGGGTCTGGTGCTCGGTGTGGCTAACGATCGTTCGCTGGCTTGGGCGATCGCCAAATATGTCATGGAACAAGGAGCCCAATGCGGGTTCACCCATCTGCCCGATCGACCGGACGACGAGCGTCAACGCAATCGCCGCCGGGTCTCGCAGCTGACCGACACGGTACCGCAGTCGGCTAAATTTCTTGTGCCGATGGACGCCCAGAAGGATGATGACATCCGCGCGGTCATGCAGCGTGCGGCCACGGAGTTCGGTAAGCTCGACTTCGTGATCCACTCGATCGCCTTCGCCTCGCTCGACGATTTGAAACTCGACACGATTCAGACGAGCCGCGAGGGGTTCAAGATGGCGATGGAGATTAGCGCCTACAGTTTGATCGCCGTGGCCAATGCGGCCCGCGAGGTGATGAACGATCGCGGCAGCATCGTCACGCTCACCTACTTTGGCGGCGAGAAGGCTGTGCCCGGTTACAACGTGATGGGCATATGCAAGGCCGCGCTCGACTGCATCGTCAAGTATCTGGCCTTCGATCTCGGCCCGCGCGGCATTCGCGTGAACGCCGTCAGTGCAGGTCCGGTGCGAACGTTGGCTGGCAGTGCTGCCGGGGTCGACGACATGCTGCGACTCTACGAACGAATGGCCCCCCTGGGGCGAAACATCACCCACGACGAGGTTGCTCGTTCGGCCGCCTTCTTGCTCTCCGACATGTCGGATGGCATCACGGGTGAATTGCTGCACGTCGATGGTGGCTACAACATCATGGGCTCGCCCGGCCGACTGCTCGATGGGATCGAGTTGCCCAAGAAATAGCCGTACCTAATCAAACCGATTGAACTCGATGTGCCGCGCGGTCTCGCCGGTCACGTCGATGCGCACGGCCAGCCGCTGTTGTGGCAATACACGCTCGACACGCTCGCCCCACTCGATCACGATCCAGCCGTCGACCGCCAGATAGTCGTCGATGCCCAGGTCGAAGAACTCTTCGGGCGAACGCATCCGATAGGCGTCGAGGTGAATCAGCGGCAGTCGCCCGGGATATTCGTGAACCAGCGTGAAGGTCGGGCTCGACACATTTCGCGGATCGATCCCCAGGGCGACGGCCAGCCCGCGCACAAACCGGGTCTTGCCGGCCCCGAGCGGGCCATCGAGCGTGATCAAAGCGCGCGCCCCGAGCGTCGCGCCGATCTCCGCCGCGAGGCGTTCAGTAGCTGCCTCGTCGGTCACGTCCGCCGTCCAGGTCGTTGCGCTCATTTGTGCTCGAATCCTCGGGGAGTGAGCGGGGTGATCTTACCTGCGGCGTCGCGTTGCCACAGGCCAGGCGTATCGATGAACTCACCAATCCGCGTCACGGGCACTTCCAGCGGTTGATCCGCAATCAAGCGTTCGCATTCTGATGGAGACAAGGCCAGGATCAACTCAAAATCTTCGCCGTCGGCCAAGGCATGGTCGAGAGCGCTGGACGAGCCGGGCTGCTGTGCCGCGAGCTTATGAGCCGCGGGCGCGATCGGGATCGCGTTCAGATCGAGACACGCTCCGCAACCGCTCGCAGCGGCTAACCGTGACACGTCGAGCGAAAGTCCGTCGCTGCAATCCAGACCCGCTCGCAACTCATACTGCTCGTTCAACAATAAGGCCTCTTTAACTCGAGGCGTGAAGTCGAAGTGGTGCCCCAGAATACTGCCGCCGAACGAGCCGGTGACCACGATGCGATCGCCGCTGCGGGCACCGTCGCGGCGCAACACGCCACGCGAGGTCGGAGCGCCAATCGCCGTGACCGAGACAACCAAGGGGCCATCCCAACTGTTCGTATCGCCACCGGCCAGAGCCAAGTCAAATTGCTCCGCCAGCGGGAGTAGCCCTTCATACAATTCCTTGGCCAGCTTGAGCCCGTCGTTTCGTGGAAGCACGAGCCCCACGACCGCGCCGCGCGGCACTGCGGCCATCGCTGCGAGGTCGCTCAGATTGACGGCCAGCGCCTTGCGACCAATCTGCCGGGGATCGCATTCGCCGAGACGAAAGTCGACCTGATCGGTGATGATGTCCGTGGTCACGACCGCCTGATGGGCGGACAAGTTGAGCAGCGCCGCGTCGTCGCCGATCCCCAAAGGGAGCAGGCGATGACGCGGGACTCGACCTCGTAGCGATTCGATGAATGCTCGTTCCATATGCTCCAAACTAGGGTGGTTGACCGAGGCTGCCAAGGGCCAGGGCTCGGACGAGCCAGCCATCAACCTGCTCGCAGAGGTCATTTCAGCGGCCATAAGCACACCCTGACCGGAAAAGTCTGCCACTGAGATCAGGCCCGCGGGGCAAACTCGAACATCGGCTGGAATAAAAGTCCTTGGGGGACCGATTGGTTCATTGAAGGGCGCGAGAGTGTACCAGGACGATACCGCGGGGGCACTTGGTACGCCCCGGAACCGAATAGTGCTTTGTGGTCATAAAAACTTGACCTGAAACGACTTTTATTGGTAAGCTAACTTCGATCTACACAATCCGTTGGGGAACTCACTGACGTTCTGCTAGCGAGTTCTCAGGCGGCTGTTGACGAACCGAACAGAGAATAGAAACCCCACATCGGACTGCACTCAGTCGGACAATGTTTGGCAATGCGCCCGTTGTCGACTTTCTAGGAGGCTTGCACTGTGAGCACCGAGCTCAATCCCGACGACGTCAAGCAACCCGCCGAGGCGGCTGCTAAGCAAAGCCCTGCTCCGCCGGCGAAGAAGCCAGAGGCGAAGAAGGAAGCGGCCCCCGTCGATGAGACCGATGAAGAAGGGGACGAAGAAGCTGAGGACGAAGACGACGAGGGTGGCTCGTTGCTGCGTCGTTCGACGATCTACCTCGCGACGGCGTGCGCCTCGTCGATGTTCGTCCATATGGCTGTGCTTCTGCTGATGGGCTTGTGGCTGCTGCCGGTGATCGACAAGAGCGTCAAACAAGAAATCGTTTCGAGCGTCGAAGAGCGACCGGACGAGGTTGTCCAGCAGGTCTTGGAAGACGAGATTAAGCCGAGCAAAGAGTTGGCGCTCGTTTCGACCGCCGTCTCGGCCACGATGGGTGCGATGGGCACGGCCTCGGCCTTGGCCGAACCGCAACAAATGACCCAAACCGCTGCGGTGAGCACCGTCACCACCGATGTGAAAGTTGAAGTGGGCGAGGTGAACGTCTTCGCTTCCAACGGCAAGCACCTCTCGCAAGAACTACCCGAAGGAACGCTCGGCGAGGCGGCGGCGATTGCCGACTCGTATGCGGAAGCGATGGATCGTATGACGCAAGAAATTCTCAACCGACTGGCCAAGGGGAAGGTGCTGGTCGTGTGGTTGATGGACGAATCGCAAAGCATGGAAGACGATCGGGTCGAAATCGGCACCCGTATCGATCGCGTGTATCAGGAATTGGGTTTGTCGGCATCGGCTCGTGGCGACGCGTTACAGACGGCGGTGTGCAGCTATGGCAAGGGTTTTACCGTCCATTTGCAACAGCCGACGTCGGAAAATGACAAGATTATGGCCGCGATCGATGGGATTCAAAATGACCCGTCGGGAGATGAGATGCAGTGCCAGGCCGTGAGCCAGGCTTTGAATCGCTTCCGTGGCTACGCGACCCAAGGTGGCCGGCAGATGCTCATCATCATGGTCACGGACGAGAGTGGCGACCCGGCCACGAACGTGCAGTACCTGGAGTCGACCATCGCGGAAGCGAAGGCGGCCCGTTGCCCGATTTATATTCTCGGACGTGAAAGCGTGTTCGGATACCCGTATGCGTACATGGTCTGGCGCGATCCGGAAAAGCCGCAATTCGGCAACTACTACTTGCAGATCGATCGTGGCCCCGAGACCCCGTTCCCCGAACAATTGCAATGGGAGGGCTTTCGCCGACGCAACGATGCGCAGGCCAGCGGATTTGGTCCCTATGAACAGGCACGCATGGCGAGGCAAACGGGGGGCGTGTTCTTCATGCTTCCGAGCCCCGAGGTGCAACTGCTCAATCGCGACAATCGCAAATACGCTCTCGAAGCGATGCGACCCTATCTGCCCGACTTGAGTTCTCGCGCGGACTATGCCGTCGAGCGCGACAAGTCGGAAATGCGGGCCGTGATTTGGAAAATCATTGCCGACCTGAATCCCTGGAACAAAGCGGTCGCTCGTCAGCTGGAACCACGCATGACGTTCAGCATTGATCGAGCCGAGTTCGCCAATCAGGCGCGCGAGAGCATGGATCAAGCCAAGCGGATCATTATCTATCTGCAAGAGGCCGAGAAAGCCTTAGAGAAGGTCAAGCCCTTACGGGCCAAGGAGGCTAGCCCGCGTTGGCGTGCCAACTTCGATATGATCTACGCCCAGGTGCTGTCCTACGAGGTGCGGATGTATGAATACGGCGCTTACCTCGAAGCTTTTATGCAGCAGCCGAAGCCGATCAAGAATATCCTCGGGCCGTCGCGTCCCACGAACCGCTGGGACTTTGCCAGTCGTAACGAGATGTTGACCGAAGCGATTAACAGCGACCGACGTGACACGGCCGAAGCGACATTCCGGCAAATTATTGTCGAACACGCCGGCACACCGTTCGAGTCGCGAGCCAAATGGGAGTTGGCACGTAAATTTGGCTTGGCCTTGAACGAGTCTTACCAAGCTCCCCCGTATATTCCGCCGCCCGGTGTGACGGCCCCCAAGCCGCCTAAGTTTTAATGCGGGTTCGCAGTCTACTTAACCGGAATGCGAGATTAACGCAGTTGGGTCCCCTCGATCTGCCTTAACAGGGCTTGATCGGGTGGACCGCTGCGTGCTCCGGGAGCTTCTGGCGGGCCAGGACAACCCCCCATAAGGTCCGTTTCTCTACAAAACCTGTGTGGTTTTCCGCACAGGTTTTGACACGGTGTAGAACTGGCATAAGATGTACTTAGCTGTCATGGTTCCTGCCCCACCATGGCAGTTAGGTCCGGCATAGTATCTGCCCCGCTATGCCGGGCCGTTTTTTTTTGCGCCGCGGCATTTGCGATCCTCTGATCTGCAATGACCTCGAACTGTGCAGAACGATCAGGAACCTTGAGTCTAGCCCAGTTGCCTTCAGCCTAGCCGAGTTGGTTGAGCGACCGCTCACGTTTCAAAACAGTCACGGAGAGCGGGGGCAAGGTGAGCTGGGCTGAGAACGGTCGACCGTGCCAGGTGATCTGATCGGCCTGGAGACCTGCTCCGTTGCCTAAATTCGAGCCGCCATAATAGGCCGAGTCCGAATTAAAAACTTCCTGATAGTAGCCCCCTTCAGGCAAGCCAATGCGGTGGTTCGTACGGGGCACCGGCGTGAAGTTACACACCACGACCACAAAGTCATGTGGATCTTTGGCCCGCCGCAGATAGACCAGCACGCTCTCGTCGTAGTTGTTGCAGTCGATCCATTCGAATCCGGTATGATCGAAATCGATTTCGTGCAAGGCGGGCTCGCGAACCACGAGATGGTTCAGATCAGCGACCATGCGCTGCAAACCCTGGTGCGACTCCCATTGCAACAGATGCCAGTCGAGACTCTGGTCGTGATTCCATTCGCGCCACTGGCCAAACTCGCCTCCCATGAATAGCAATTTCTTGCCCGGGTGCGACCACATATAGGCATAGAGCAAACGCAGGTTCGCGAACCGTTGCCACATGTCGCCCGTCATCTGGTCGAGCAGCGACTTCTTGCCATGCACCACTTCGTCGTGAGACAACGGCAGGCAAAAATTTTCGTTGAAGGCGTAGATCAGGCTGAAGGTGAGTTCGTCGTGATGGAAGCGTCGATGGATCGGCTCGTGATGGAAATAGCGGAGCGTATCGTTCATCCAGCCCATGTTCCACTTGAGGCTGAACCC
>CAYLYE010000108.1:0-20716 GCA_964387325.1 uncultured Planctomycetaceae bacterium | reverse complement strand
CGCCAATCATGGTGACGATAATCAACTTGCCGTCAACGGCGATCAGGTTCCCTTTGCCAAAGCGGGGCTCGGACCAAACTCGCTTTCCGGTCGCAGCTTCAACACATACGAGGTCCGTCACAGGCCCGGCACTCCCGACATTGTCGAAACCATATAGATAATCGCCGACCAGCACCGTCGTTTGGTACTCGTTGCGGAGCACGCTCTTTGAACCCAGCGAGGTCCAGACCTCGCGGACTTGCATACCGGTGGGAGCAGACTCGACCTTGAGCAGCGCGCTGCCGTGACTTTCACCGGCCGAGATCAACACGCCACCCTGGACCGGTATGGGCGTGGCGATATTGCAGTCGTACTCGGTCGGGAACGGATAGCGCCACAAGAGCGCGCCCGACTGGGGAGTCAAGCCGAGCAATGAATCGCCGGTGAAGCAGACCACCTGCTCGGCGCCAGCCAGATTGAGCAACACAGGCGACGAGTAGCCAGCCGAGTCGCGGCCGTATTTCCAGGCGAGCTTGCCCCCCTCGCGCTCATAGGCCACGACGGTCCCACCGGGCGCGCCGGCGATGATGACCACGAGCGAACCGGCCACAAGCGGACAGCCGGCCATGCCATACTCAGCTCGCGTGCCGTGAAGTTCATCGAGCACATCATGATGCCAGAGGATGCGGCCGTCGGTGAAACTGAGTGCGGCCAACACACCATCTCCTGTGAAGGCGTAGACGTGATCGCCGTCAATGGTCGGGGTCGAACGGGGTCCGTTGCCGGTCGAGTTGCGAAAGGCCGAGGCAATCGAAGTCTTCCAAATGACTCGGCCGCTCAGCGCATCGAGAGCGACAACGAACTGCTCGTCTTCATCTTGCCAGAGGGTGACGGCTCGGCCGCGCGACACGGCGATGCCCGAGGTGCCGACCCCGGCCGTAGCGCGCCACACAACGCTCAACCCTTTGCGCGGCCACTCGTCGATCAACCCGCGCTCGGCCGAGACGCCGTTTCGTTGGGGTCCGAGAAACTGCGGCCACTCGCCCGGGGTAGGTTCGGCAGCCGACGACAGCGACACTCCGAGCCACAGCATCCAGACGAGAATTGCAAGCCGAGCCAACATGAGTATGCCCATCGGAGAGGTGAATCGGACGATCAACCGTGAATGATGTTGCCTAATATACCGCCTGCGAGAGACGCGGACATAGCGTGAGCGTCACGATTGTGGGTGGCTGGCGTTTTGCGTCAGCAAAGCCCGGCGAGTCACGTTTGTCACCGCCTCATATTGCCGGGTTATGCCGCGCATAACGCCAGCCACCCTGCCGCTCCGAGGATGCCAGGATATAGACATTGTCTCTGGCGGGTGAGCGGTAGTCGGCGCACAATGAGGGCGTACGTAAAGTCAGAATGATCCTCAATGTTTACCAGCGGAGCCTACTGTCATGTCGGAAATAATCGTTCGTTGCCGTCAAAATGGCCCGTTTGTAATCGAGGGTCCGGTCACGGTGATCGATCATCTGGGGAATAAATTTCCGATCGCGGCCGACAAGCCGGCGGTGGCGTTGTGCCGCTGCGGCCAATCGAGCAAGCGGCCGTTTTGCGACGGCACGCACAATCGCTGCGGGTTTCAGGCCCTCGAGACCGCGCCGGTACCGTCGTAGAGCACGCTCGCCGAGCAGTTGATCGACAACTTTTCCCCAGGTGTCGGTCGCGGCGGATCCGTTCGACCGGCCGCGCCAAGTCTCGTGCCATAGGGGATTTTCGTTCACTCTGGTGTTCGCCGCGCGGCGTGTTTCGTCAGTGATGCTTGAGCTGCGCCGCCGAGCAGACCTAGAATCGGTCCCCTCGGGTTGGAATCCATTTTCAGGAATCTGCGTGGCTAGGAAGCACTATGGAAGACGTGTTGGGCTTGGAATCGACGTCGCTCGACGAGGCATCGCAACAATATCTCCACAAGTGGCATGTGCTTGTCAGCACGACCAATTGGGAGAAAGGGCGGATCATCAGCGAATGGCGAAACGATCTGCAGGCGAACGGAGCAACCGTCGCTCAATTCAGCGACGAGGCTTGGAGCCGTCGGGTCGGCAGCGTCAGCGGCCAACATGTCGGCCGGCTGCGTCGTGTGTTCGAGCGGTTCGCCACGGCTCGTGAGTCTTATCCGAAGCTGTCCTGGAGCCATTTCTGCTCGGCCTTGGATTGGAACGATGCCGAGATGTGGCTCGAAGGGGCCGTGCAGAGCGTGTGGAGCGTGGCCGACATGCGCCACGAACGCTGGCTGGCCTTGGGTGGCGATGCCACGCTGCAACCCCGCGACGAAGAGGTTGTCGCCGCCGAGGTCGACGAGGACTACGCCGACCCTGGTCGCGACCACTCGGCTGACGCGACCCATGACCCCAGCGTGCCGCGTGACTTTGTGGCCGACACCTTTAGCGAGACCAACTCAAGTGGTGACGACGCACAAGCCGACGGCCACTCGACAGGTGAAGGGGTCCCGTTCGCGGTCGACTCCCGTGACGCTGCCGAGTACGCAACTCAACCGCTGACGAGCGTGGGGGAGCTGCCCGACGACCTGCAACAGGCCTTCGAGGCATTCAAGCTCGTTGTGCTACGGCACAAGGTGACGGGCTGGGTCGAGGTGAGCGCCGCCGATGTGCTGAACTGCCTGGAGCACTTGAAGCAATTGACTTTAACGCCCGGCGAAGCGGCGCCAGACCCGTTCTGAGACGTGCTCTTTGTTAACATGCTCCGAGCCGGGGGGGCGTGAACTCCCGGCTCGGAAGCTGCTACGAGAGCATACGGCCACAGGGCAGCCCACTAGCGGCGGCTGGCCTCGCGTCCTAAACTGAATGGATACCCGAGGACGACCACGTATGACCGTTCAGAACCATCTCAGCGAAGACGCTCTGTACCAGGAACACATCCTGGATCATTACGAAGCCCCCTACCATCGGGGTCGCTGTGCTTTCTGTACGCATGGTCACGAGGACGACAACCCACTCTGCGGCGACGTCGTGAGCATGCAGCTTCGCATCTCGCCCGATGGGACGATCTGCGAGGCTTGGTTCGACGGCGACGGCTGCTGCATCAGCCAAGCTGCGGCGTCGATGCTCACCGAGCGGGTCGAGGGCCAGTCGATCGACGCGGTCCGCAAGTTCACGGCGGCCGACATGCTCGATCTGTTCGGCGTGCGGCTGACCCCCAATCGACAAAAGTGCTGCTTGTTGCCGTGGCGAGTATTACAGGCGGCCGTGTTTTCGCCGGTCCCGTCGACGACCGATACCGCGTCATGAACGCCCCGAGCGATCGTCCGCCACTTGACCCTGATTTGTTGCGCGACGATTTTCCGATTCTAGCCCAGCGTGTGCATACCGATGTCGAATCGGGCGTGCCGCTGGTGTACCTCGACAATGGCGCGACGACCCAACGACCGCGGCAGGTCATCCAATCGCTGGTCGATGTATACGAGCGGCATTACGCCAACGTCCATCGTGGCATCCACTTCCTGAGCGAGCAGAGCACCGACCTGTACACCGAAGCGCGTGACAAGGTTCGCGCGTTCATCAATGCCCCGAGCGCCGATGAGGTGATCTTTACCCAAGGGACCACCGAGGCCATCAACCTCGTGGCCCGCAGTTGGGGCGACGCGTTCGTCAAGACGGGCGACGAGATCCTGCTCACCGAACTTGAGCATCACGCCAATCTGGTCCCTTGGCAGCAGTTGGCACAGCGCACCGGCTGCATCTTGCGACACATCCCCATCACCGACGATGGGCAACTCGACCTGACGAAGCTCGACGCATTGCTCACGCCGCGTACGCGGCTGTTGAGTGTCGCGGCCGTGTCGAACGTGCTGGGTACGATCAACCCGATTCGACAACTCGTCGATGCAGCGCATGCCGCCGGTGCGCGGGTGCTTGTCGACTCGGCGCAGAGCGCGCCGCACATGACGACCGACGTGCAAGCCTGGGGCGCCGACTTCGTCGCCTTCAGCGGCCACAAGATGCTCGGCCCCACCGGCGTCGGTGTGCTGTACGGACGCCGCGAGCTGCTCGAGGCCATGCCACCGTTCTTGGGTGGCGGCGGCATGATCCGCCGCGTGCGGCTCGACAGCTTCGACCCCGCCGAGTTGCCCGACAAATTCGAGGCCGGCACCCCTCCGATCGTCCCAGCCATTGGGCTCGGCACGGCGATCGACTACCTCAATAACGTTGGCCTCGATCGGATTCACGAGCACGAACAGCGTTTGACGCGCCACGCACATACGTTGCTCGGCGCCATGAAGGGGGTGCGAATTCTCGGCCCTACTCCAGAACTCAAAGGGGGCATCGTCAGCTTCACCGTTGAAGGCGTGCATCCGCACGACGTGGCCCATCTGCTCGACCGTCAGGGGGTCGCCGTGCGCGCCGGACATCACTGTGCGATGCCGCTCCACAAGCGGCTCGGAATTGTTGCCACCTCGCGCGCCAGTTTCTACCTGTACAACACCCTGGCCGAAGTCGACATGCTGGCCGAGGCGATCGAAAACGCCCGACATGTGTTACGCCGCGCGTGAGTCGATCGAGATTGGGGGTGCGAAGTGCAAGTTGCCGAGCGCGTGGATCGTATCGGGCCGCTGATCGTCAGCCAGCAGCACCACGATATTCGGTCGCGCGGCCGCAGTGGCGATCGAGTTCAGGATCAACAGCAGACCGACAAACAGCGACAAGCGTTGAAGAATTCGCAGCATGCTACGTAGCCTTATGAGTCAATACGGAGTTGCAACCGTGCGACCGATGGTGATCGACCACGATGCGCGTGTCGATCAAGGAGAGCGTTTTTGGTTGAACGCGTGTCGGGGTTCGACCAGCGCCGACGAGTTTATGTGATTCAGGCCGGACTACGTCTACCGAAACAACGCGGCTTCGGCGGTCAAGCCAGGACCAAAAGCCAGAGCAACGCACGGCAGCGGAGCGGACCGGCGACGCAAACGGTCGACGATAAACAAGACCGTCGGACTCGACATGTTACCGAACTCGCTGAGGATCTCGCGCGAGACGGTCGTGGCGTCGCTGGTGATGCCGAGCGCCTCTTCGACCGCACCTAAGATGCGCGGCCCACCGGGGTGAATCGCCCAAGAAGCGACTTGATCGATCGTGAGCCCTTGCGTCGAGAGCCATGTTTGCATCCAAGGGCCGAGTTGCGACTTGATCAAGTCGGGCACCCGCGGCGACAGGTCGATTTCAAAACCATGATCGCCGACGTTCCAGCGGATGCCGTCAAGCGAGTCGTTGAGCAAGCACGAGCCACTCGCCACACAGCGCCAAGCTTCGCCTTCGCGCGAAGGACGTGCGATCATCGCCGCGGCGCCGTCGGCAAAGATCGCATTGCCAATGAACTTGATCGGGTCCCACTGCGTGCGGTAATGCAGGCTGCACAACTCGACGGCGCAGAGCAACACACAGGCACTGGGGTCGGCCGTCGCGATCATGCGTGCCACGCGCAATCCGTTGAGCGAGCCGTGACAGCTCATAAAGCCGACGTGAGTCCGTTCGACCGTGCGACGCAGTTCGAGACCGTTGATCAGTTCAATATCGATCCCCGGGGCGGCGAAACCGGTACACGAGATCGTCACCAGATGGGTTATTTCAGGCGGTGTGACACCGGCGGCGACCATAGCATCTCCGGCAGCCTGCAGGGCGAGTGGCCCCGCTTCCTCACGGTAAATTTTCATCCGCTCGGCAGTCGTGCCACCGAGGGTCGTCACCTTGGTGGCAACCGCTTGACCGCCGGCCTGCTCCTGCGCGGCCTGATACCAGGCCATCAGTCGCGCGCTGTTGAGCTTGGCGTAGCGTGTCTTGACCCCGGCGCGGCGATAGAGCACCTTCAAAATCGCCGCCTGCTCGGGGGTCTGACAGCAAATGTGCTGCGCCGTTTCAACCGCCTCGGCTAGAGGTAGTATCTCGGTGGGGTTGGCCGTTGCCAGTGATTGGATCGTGAGGCTCATTGAAGCAATCCTTTGCAGGCGTCGTCGACCCAATTCAGAAACCAGCCGTAGGTCATGTCGGCGATCGCAAACCGAATACCAAACTCTAGGGCAAACAGGGTACTTGAAGCAAGGCCGCTGGAAAAATTGTCGTTTTTAGGAGACAATGAACTCCCAGGGGTGCGGTGGTGATTTTGCTCTGATTTTTAAGCTGTCGCGAGCAATTGCAGCGATCTGTCGCGAGGAACGGTCTGTACATGCCTCTTCCCTGGCCGGTCTCTCCTTGGCAGTTGGTGCAACAAGGACGACTCGACGAACTCGATCAGCTCTGCCAGCAACGCGTGCAGTTGGCTGGCGACGACGTCGAGGCTTGGCATTTTCGCGGAATTGTCGCCTTCGAGCGGCGACAAATGACCGAGGCGATCGAGCACTTCGGCCGGGCTATCGAGTGCAACCCCCAAGAGCCCGACTACGCCAATAACCTGGGCCTGGCGCTGCAAGCCGTGGGACTCTACCACGAAGCCAAACGCTACCTGACCCGAGCGATCGAACTGCGTGGGCAACTTGCCGTGCATCGAGTGAATCTGGCCAATGTTTTGAACTTACTGGAAGAATTCGCCGCCGCCGAAGCGATGGCCCACTCGGCCATCGAACGAGATGAAAACTACGCCGACGCCTGGCTCACGTTGGGCGTAGCGCTGTCGTTTCAGTCGCGCGCTCAGGAGGCGCTCGCGGCATTCGAGCGGACCTTGCAGATCGCCCCCGATCATTTCGACGCCCGCCGGAACCTAGCCCATACGCGACTCGAGTTGGGCCAATTCGACGCTGCGCGCAACGATTACGAATGGTGCTTGAGCGTCCACCCCTGCGATGGCGAGTCGTGGTACGGCCGTGTCAGCACCGAGCGTATCACAGCCAACGGAGCGGCCATGCTCGAGCGCCTGTCGACCGCGCTCAAGCAAGCTCCGGACGAGCCATTTGTACGTAGCAACTTACATATGGCGTTGGGTAAATCGCTCGATGACCTCGAGCGCTATGATGAAGCATTTCAGCACTTCACGCTCGCCAAGCAAGTGCCCCATCCGGTGTTTGACGGCGAACTGTTGCGTTCGCGCGTCGATGGCTGGATCGCCGCTTTTGATCGCCGGCGATTACAAGACCCGGTCGAGGCCGTGCCGGGGAGCGAGGCGCTGGTGTTCATCGTCGGCATGCCTCGCAGCGGCACCACGCTGATCGAACAAGTGCTCGCCGCGCACCATGGTGTCTATCCTAGTGGCGAGGTCCCCGATCTCATCTCGATCATGTCGGGGCACCTCGCCCCCGCCGATTTGACCGGGATCGACCCCCAGTTGTGGCAATCGCACGATCCGCGACAACTCGAGCGCTGGGCGCAGTGGTACCTGCAGCGGCGACGCGACCGCGCCCCAAGCGCGCTGCGGATCACCGACAAAATGCCCGCCAACGGCATGTTTCTGGGACTGATCGCCCAGCTTTTTCCGCATGCACGCGTCATCCATTGCCGCCGCCACCCGCTCGACATCGGGTTGTCGATTTATATGCAGCGCTTCGGTCGTCCACCGGCATATGCTTACGCGCTCGCCGACATTGGCACGTTCTACAGCGAGCACGAACGACTCATGCGCCACTGGCACAATGTGCTGCCGCTCCAAATGATGACCGTCGACTACGAGCAATTTGTGGCTGAGCCCAACGCCACAACTCGCCAACTGCTCGACTTTTGCGAACTCCCTTGGGACGACCGCTGCCTGCGGTACTTCGAGACCCCACGAGCGGTGCAGACTGCCAGTAGTTGGCAGGTTCGACAACCGGTCCACACCCGATCGGTTGGTCGCTGGCGAAACTATGCCGCGCACCTCGATGAGCTCATCGCCACATTACGTGACGATGAGCAGGTCAAAAGTTTTGTCAATGGTTGCCGCTAAGGGACCGAGACGGAGAGCCCCGCGTCCGCTCTGGTGAATATTCACTGCAACTCCCTTCGCCCAAAGGCTAGGCAATGCGATCAATCACGCGCATAATCACCCCTGGTTTGCTAATGCAGCGAAGGAAATTATCGCTGAACCGGACAACCAAGGCAGTCTGTTGAGGAGCGGGCTCACCCAACTTGGTTGGTTCACGGATTTTCTGAAACGCATTCGCAACACTTTTTGCCCGCCACGTTCGTGGTACCTCCAACGTGTTTTGTCTCCGCCCATAGTTTTTCGTGTGTCGTTCTTCCCCCTTCGACGACACCTGAAACGGTTAGTGATTATGGGTGTGAGTTTCTGTTTCGTTTCAACTTCTTTTCAGACGATTCCTAATCAAGATGACATTACCTCGCGGACGCAAGCAGGGCTCGCGTCGTCGGACTAGTGCGCTCGATGACGCTGTTTCGTATTTGGGGCGGTCTTATTTCAGCTACCTCGGTTTACTCGAACGACTGCTGCAGGAATTGCAGCTCGATCAGTATTTGGCTCCCGGCATGAGTCAAATCTTGCTCGCGCTATTCGAGCAGGATGATCGCATCATCAAAGATATTGCCGATCGCGTTTGCCTCTCACAATCCACGCTCACCGGTATTCTATCGAAAATGGAGCGGACCGGGCTCATCGAGCGCCGACGCGACGAACACGACGGCCGCGCGCAACGCGTACGGCTCAGTGATCTCGGACGTGCGCTTGAGCCGAAATGTACCGAGCTGGTCGAGCGTGTTGCCGACCATCTGCAACGCTCGATGAGCGACGATGAGCTCAACGCACTCCGCACCGGCTTGATGAAGCTGGCCGAAGCGTTGCGTCCGGAACCGAGTTCGCTGGCAAAGGGCGCGTAACGCCTGGCGCAGTTGCAGTTGTGGCCTGAGCGTCGAACGGGACGACGCTCCAACACCCCTGCTCCTCGCATAGCAGCTCGTGCTCATGCACGCGGAACCACGCGCTGAACTCCTGTTCAGCCGCGCCCGTGAGCGTACTGCGCACCAGTTGCCAGATGCCTAGTGGCAAGGCGGCCAGCGCCAGCAACACGATGTAGCCATCGAGCAGATAATCTGCGGGATCGAGCAACCACGCGCCGATGGCGCACGCTCCCAGCGTGTTGACTACCGCGTGCCACTGCGGCAGCATGCGCACGAGTCTCGCACCCATCCGCCAAGGCGTGCGTGGCCAAGCGGCCGCAGGAGTCGGTCGTCCGCCGCCGCCGCCGATCACGCGCAGTTCTCCTTCGAGTCGCTTGAGCCGCGAGACGAGCGCTTTGCAGCGGACGTCATGTTCGCTGCCGAGCAACCAAGCTCCGAGCCCCCAAGCGAGCCCGGCCGCCAAATACCAGCGCTGCTCATGGATCGCGAAGCGACCGTATCCGGCCGCGAGCGGGATCAGTAAATTGAGCGTGTGGTGCATCTGATAATCGAGTTGCACGCCGTCGAGCGACGTGGTGCGATAATAGCGGGCCAACTGTCCATCGACGTGGTCGAGCAGATACGACAACTGCAAGAGCCCGGCCGCCATGAGCCAACCACCAGTTGTGCCCCAGGCCAGTGCCCCGGTCGCGGCGAGCCCCGTCCCCCAGGCCAGCAGCGTCATCGCATGAGCCGACAACCCCGTGGGGATCATGACGCGCGTGACTCGCAAGGCCAGCGGACGCATGATCCGACGCGCGTACCAATTGCCGACCGTTCGATAGTCGGGCTTTTGACAACGCAGCGCCAAGGCTTGCCAATCCGTCGGTGTCATATAACCTCCCGGGACGCGTGTCGCGCCGCGCGCCATGCGAGCCAGCCGACGCAACCGACCACGGCCAGTTTAGCGAGCAACCGTTGCACGTCATGCAGGTCGAGGAGCGATGACGTCGGCAGAACCACTTCAGCCACCAAGGCCACGAGCAACGGCGGAGCGAAGTGCGCGAGCTGTGACAGAATCACTCGTGACGCCGAGCTGCCGGACTCTTTCAGGAGCTGCCACCAACTACCGGCCCAGTATCCGAACTGCACGAACGACAGCGTCGCCGCGAGTCCTGCGAGGCCGGTGTCCGACAGCAGCGCCGCCCCACCGAGCAGCGTCGCCGCGATCGTACCGAGTATGAGAGCCACGAGAGCAGCACGTTCGCGACCGACGACGATCAAAGCCTGAAAAGGGATCAGCGCCAAGGCGGCTGCCACGGCTCCGCCGATGCCCCAGCGCAACGCCACGAGCCCCGGCGCATACGCTGGCAGCAGCGTGCCGAGCACGGCCGGCGCAGCGACCAGCGACATCGACGCGATGATGACCAAGCCGAGTGATGGTTTCTGGCTATGTGCCAACGCCCAACGCAAGACCGCCTGGGTTTGATTCGTGCGACCGAACGTTTCTGCCATTCGAGGCGCAAGCACCGTGGCGGTCATGCTACCCAATCCATAGAGTTGCCCGGTCACTAAAAGCGAAATCGAATAGCAACCACTAAGGAACTCGCGATCGTCACACCAGGCCAGCAGCATCAACCGATCGACCGAGCGAAACAGCGTGGTGACCAAGCCGCAGGCTAAGATCGGCGCTCCGCTCGCCATGAGCGAACGGGCAGTCGAGCGGTCCCAGCTTAAGCACAATGGTCGCGATTGACCGCGCAGCCAGACGAGCGAGATCGCCACGACCACGAGGGTCGCGCAGGCCAGCCCGAACAAGCCTCCGTACCACGCCGCGGCCCCGCAGAGCGCTAAAGTCAGTACACTCTCGACGACCGCCTGCTGACTCACCAGGTTGAAACGGCGCTCGGCCCGCAACAGACTGATCCGAAAGGTCAGCGCGCGGTGCAACAGACTCCAGAGGGCGAGTACACACCAGAGCAAGGCCCAAGTGGTGCGCCAGGGCCCGGTACCCCAGAGCCACTCGGCACCAGCGACGGCCAACAATACCACCGCGTAAAACAGCGACGTCAGTCCGTTGAGCGTGTGGGCGACATTGAGTTCGGTTGTGACGGTTGCCGTTTCACCCCGGCCTCGCGCCACGCTCAACGCTCGCGCTGCCGCTTTGCTCGCGCCGAGGTTCAGGTAGTTGCCGTAGCTCAAGAACAGTCGTAGGGTTTGCCAGATGCCCATCAAGGCAGGTTCGAGCGCGGCTCGGAGCAGCAGGCTCGTCACGACGCCAAGCAGATGCGTGATCGCGGTCGAGCCACCGACCCAGGCCAGATCGCTACCCAAGCTCGACGGCGCGTCGGTCTTCGCGCTCGACAGCGAAACGCTCGATCGCGGTGAGGTCGCAACCACACTCATGCCTTGCTCCTCGACGCGACGACCGTCGCTGCACTGGGCGACCGTTCGGGACGTTTTACGTGCGTCTCCAACGTGTGAGGCCACGGCAGTGAAGGATCCAACAGCGCGTCGACGATCTGCGGCGCCGCGGCGCGGTCGATTTCGCCAACAATCGATCGCCAGGCTGTTTCGTGAGCCGTAGGTATCGAGCCCCGGAGCTCGATCAGGCGACGGAGTTCGTCCGAGGTTCGCGCCGTGCCGATCATTCCCCAGGCCGGCGCGTCGATCAGATCGGCGCTCCCCACGGGCATCATCTGAATGACCTGTGCTCCGAGCGCGGCTGCTTCGACGCCACTGGTCGAGGCGCAGCTGATGACGCAATCGGCCCGCTTGATAAGCGCCGCCAATGAACCGCCGCGCACGAAGCGCATGTTCAATCGTGGAAATTCCCGGCGTAGTTGTTGCAGCAATCGGGGCGGCACATCGCGCGGATGAGGTCGCACGAGCAACTCACATCCCTCGATCTGAGCGAGGGTCTCGAACACCGTGCGTAGCAACTGTTCATACGACGCGCGGGTACAATGATACGCTTGGGCATCCGGTCGGTCGTCGCGTGGCGCGACCGTGGGGAGCAGCACGAAGCGACGTGGATCGGCGGCTCGCGGATCGACCGCCGAGACCGCCTGACGACGGGATCGAGGGAGCGCATCGTGCTGCGGCGAACCGGTGATGAGAATCCGTTCGTCATTCACGCCCCATGGGAGCAGCGTGGTCCGCGTGCTCATACCCCAGGCGCAGAAATAATCGGCTTCGAGCGGCGCATACCCAAAACGGACATAAGGCACACCGTGTTGGACGACGAAAGACTTGATACGTCGCTCGCGGGCCGCGGCCACGAGCAGACGGTTGAGTGGCGTCGCATCTTGATCGACCACCACGACCGCCGGACGAATGACCGAGAGCGCGTGACGCACTTGTTGCCAGAGCTGTTCCTGCCGTGGGCCAACGCTCAGCGCCTGCGCGCTCAGCCAGTGCTCGATAGCCGCGCGCAGCTCGATGCCATGCCAGGCGCAACTCTCGCGCGCGGGGACCACAGCGCGACAACCGCTGTCGCGAGGCAACACGCGGTCGCAAACCCATTGCCCCACGCCGCGCCAGCGCCACCGACGCCAGGCATGAAACGCGAAACGCTCATAGAGCCACCAAGGCCGCGCGCGACGACGAAGCAACTCACCACAGACGGGATCGAGTATCCGGGGATTGCCGCAGAGCACGACGCGTTGTTCGTTTCGCAGTGTGTCGACCGTGCGCACGTCGGTCTGACGGTTCAACCATGACAGCCCCCGCCGCCAGCGTGCCACCGGGGGAGTATCGAGCAAGTCGCCCCTGTCGCCGCTCGGCTCGTCGTGCCAGGTGAATTGCAGCGGAGTGCGTGTATGTCGCGCCCAGGCCTCGAGGATCGTCGCATAGTCCATGTCGCGGCCGCTCTGCAACGTCGCCTGCAAGGGTTCACGACGCTCTCCGACAAACACTTCGAGTCCGGCGAGCACGCGCAGCATTTTCACTAACCAGTACCGAAACCGCGGCGCGTTGAGCCAAGCGGCGTTGAGCTGTCGGCCTGAATCACCCAGCCACGGTTGCGCACCCCACGCCTGGGCCATTTGCTCGGCCTCGGCGTCGATCCACGACCAACGCGCATCGAGCGCATCGTCAAGCGACCAATGCCGTTCATCGTGCTCGCGCGGCGACCAACTCCCTTCGAGCAATAAGCTTCGATCGGTCGTTAATGACGAACATCCGAGCAACGCGCGGCGAGCAACGATATTCATCGAGTCACGCAGCTTTCCGATACGAATGGTCTCCGCCGGGGGAGACATTGAACAGAGTGAGCAGTTCGTCGATCGCTTGCAGGCGTAGCAAGCTCCCGCTGGCGTTGGTCCCTGGCGCGGCGAGGCTGACCAACCCGGCCTGAGCGGCCGACGCCAAGTCCGCTTCCTGCGCGCCGATAAACGCCACCTGTTCGGCAGGCAACCGCAAGGCATCGAGCGCGGCGGCAAAACAGGCCGACGACGGCTTGACCTGCTCCAGCTCGATGCTCGTGAGCACGTGTGACAGCGAATCGTTCAAACGCAAACGCCGCAAGTGATCGCGCAGCTGATCGGCGGGTGTCTCCGAGTCGCACAGCAACGCCAAGTGATACTGGGCACGTTGCAATCGCGCGAGCGTCACGATCACTCCCGGCAACGCACGCGCCGCCGAGTCTAAATGCCGCCGACGGACAGGCGAGCTGGCGAGGATTTCGTCGATCTGTCCCCAACGCAAACCATGCTCTCGCAAGAACGACGAGAACGCCTCGTCGAAGGCCCGGCGACCGATCCATACGCTGTGCAGACACTCGCGGGTGAGCCGCTGCGAGAAGCAATCGTACAACTCGACGAGCCCGGCCCGGCAGAGATACTGCCAGACCCATCGTCGCCAGGAACTCTCGTCGACCAGCACGCCGGTAAAATCGAACACGACACCCCGCACGCTGCGAAGCGCCGCTCGTTCGGTCGTCGTCAAGTTCTGATTCGCGACGGAATCCATTCCAGTCACGTCACATGCCAGAGAGAAGGTATCACCGCTTGCCAGAGTCGCAACGTCGAAAGACAATCTTCCTGACTGCTCGACGCCCGTTTCAAAGGGTTCTCGAAACGGCCCACAGTGTATCGCGAGGGGGCCAACGGGCCAAGATGAAGCACTGCTAGCGACCGAACGACTCGGCGTGCGTTGAATCCGCCTTGGAGCGATCGAAGCCTGGCGATACAATCCCGGCCCGCTTCTGCGAGCATCTCCCCGCCTCATGGCTGGCAAAGCGTATGCTGTGACCCACCGCGAACCCATGACTGGCATGGAGGCCAATGTGGATAGAATCGTCCTCTCGGGCATCGACCATCTTGTCGGCGCCAATTTGTTGCTGACCCTCCACGATCGCTGCGACACAAGCGTTCTGGGAGCGAGCACCGAGCTGTGCCGGAGCGCGCCATGCGATTTACTCAACACGGTCGAGGTTCACGAGCGGCTGGCGGAAGAGTCCCCCGGCTGGGTCGTTCACTGCGGCCCCTGGTCGAGCGCGGCCTGGGATGTGCCCCCGAACGAGATCGATATCGCCCTTGAAGTGCGGCAGGTCACGCACCTCGCCCGAGCCGCCCAGGCCGTCAACAGTCGACTCTGCGTCATCACCAGCGACGCGCAATTTGCCGGCCCGCGATTGTTTCATGCCGAGGATGCCGAACGTCGGGGCACGGGTCCGCTGGCCGAGTGTGCGCGAGCGATCGAGCAAGCGCTCGTCGACAGCGACGCGCTCATTGTGCGTACGCATGCCTACGGCTGGAGTCCGCGCGGCGACGAATCGAGCTTCGCCCAACGGGTGTGGCGCGCGTTGAGTGAAGGACGCGATTGCCCGGTCGATGGTGATCGCTATGCCACACCCATCTTGGTCAGCGATCTGGCCGACACACTCGAGATTCTCTGGCAACGGGGCTGCACCGGGGTCTGGCACGTCACCGGCGCAGAGCGAACCCATCAACGTCGGTTCGCGGCCGAGTTGGCCGTGGTCTTTGAACTGACGGGCCGACAGGTGCCGCTGGTCGCTCCGGTACTAGGCGTCGGTCGCCGCTTGGTCGACGAGACATCGCTCAATACCCAGTTGCTGCGACGCTCGCTCTGTCAGCCCTTGCCGATGTTGCGTGAAGGCTTGCAGCGATTTGCCGAGCAGGCGCAGCTCGATTGGTCCGCTCGGCTCGAAGCCCTCGTGCAGGGCGCTGAAGTTCATCAGCGTGCCGCCTAATCGCGAGCGATTCCGAGCAGCTCGTAGAGTCGGACGTCGGCCAATGAGTCGGCGATAAAATGCGTGCCGCTGAAGTCGTGATGCCGGCTATGATCGCCGGGCACGGCGACGGTGACAGCCCCGGCGGCAACCGCCGCGCGACAACCATTTTGACTATCTTCGAGAACCAATATCTCGCCGGGCTCGACCCCGTGCCGTTGGGCCGCGGTGAGGTACACTTCCGGGTGCGGCTTGCCGTGCGTGACGTCT
Organism: uncultured Planctomycetaceae bacterium; assembly: GCA_964387325.1. Lineage (GTDB taxonomy): Bacteria > Planctomycetota > Planctomycetia > Pirellulales > PNKZ01 > CAZZBK01. The sequence continues at coordinate 5,482 of CAYLYE010000108.1, read as the reverse complement.
TCAGCCGTTAGAATGAACTTGAATCGCTCGACCAACTCGAAGCGACCGAGCACATCGAGCGTGAACCAGCGGTTGCTGCTCGTGGCGATTCCCTTAGGAACCTCATGCATTTCGAGCGCCGTGAGCAAGTCGGCCAGGCCGCTCATCAACCGCAACCGCTCGTTGAGAATGCTGGGAAAAATCTCGGCCGTCTCGAAGATCAATTGCTCGACCGTCGTATCAAGGCCGTGTTCGTCGATCATCATTTGCAGCGCAACGGGCGCCGGGCGCCCCATCATGCGATTGAGCAACTCGCGTTTCAACTCGCAACCCCGACGGCGCAGCAACTCATTGCCCACGAGGGGGTAAAGTTCTTCGGTGTTGAACATCAGGCCGTCCATATCGAAGACAACGGCACGAATCGGTCGAAGCATGGGCACCTTCTCAGCGCGAGCAAAAGTCACGGCGGCCAACGAGGCGAGTCCTGTCGTAAATCGCGCGCCGTGGTTATAATCACTTCGTCCTACGTTCGTCTACTCACGCGTCGCTCCCGACCCACATCGATTCGCTCACCCATCGAGATGAGCACGGCTATGGATGATATCGCGGAATTCGAGGGTTGCGCGCGGCGGCTCAAAGCCTTGGCCGACCCGGAACGCTTGCGAATTGTCACCGCACTGATGTCCGGACGTAAAAATGTCAGCGATCTCTCGGCCGAGTTGGGAGACGACATCGTCAAAGTCTCGCACCACCTGAGCGTGCTACGTCACGCCAACATCGTGCTAAGCGAACGAGACGGACGATTCATTTTCTACCAACTGCATCCCGAGTTGGTGAAGAACACTCGAGCCTCGCGCGATTTGATCGACTTGGGCTGTTGCCGGCTGGAAATTCCTCGCTGAGCAACGTGTGCTCTCGACATAGTCGTTACGACCGGACCTGCGAAGTTCGCGACTCGCAACGGTTTATCACGACAATCGTTCCGGACATGAAGTAAGTTTCCCTACGGGGTCGTGTTCTTACCATGTGCCGTCGATTACCGCGCACACTTAGAGAAGGATCGCTGCATGTCCCGTGACTTGCTCCTGGATCAGCTCGTTGCCGCCTCGCGCGAGCTGTTCAGCATTCCTGCCGTGGCCGTGAAACTGCTCGAAGTCACCGCTCAGCCTCGGACCGACGCGGTCCTGCTCAAGCAATGCATCGAACAGGATCCGGCACTGTCGGCCAAGGTGCTGCGGGTTGTGAACAGCTCGCTGTTTGGCCTGGCCAGTCCGGTGTCCGATTTGGCTCAAGCCGTCGCTCTGTTGGGCAACAAACCGCTCGAACTATTGGTGCTGGGGTTCACGTTGCCCGAGCAGTTGCAGTCGGGAGTGTCGGCCGACGTGTTGGCCCGCTATTGGGACCGCACGTTCACCAAAGCCGCCGCGGCACGCGAGTTGGCGCAGCGAGCGGGTCTGAACGGCGACGAGGCGTTTCTCGTCGGCTTGCTCGGCGATATCGGCATGCTGGCCATGATCCAGGGACTCGACGACAGTTATCGTCAGTTCGTGTATCGCGTCTGGTCGACCGGCGGCGATATGGTCACGCTCGAGCGCCGCGCGCTCGGCTTCGATCACGTGCAATTCAGCGTTCGGCTGTTGAAGCAGTGGAAATTGCCCGACGTGATATGTGATCTCGTCGCCTCGACGATCCCAACCGACGCCGCACTGCCGGAATGCATCCCCGCCTCAGGACCATTAACCAGCGTGCTCATACGAGCGCAACAGTTTCTCGACGCGCTCAACGATCAGCGTCCTAGCGCGCCTCCGTTGTCGAAAGAGTTTAATGAACTGTGGGACTCAGTGAAGCAGCAGGTCGCACAACTGACCGAGGTTTTCTCGGTTTCGCCCAGCGCGGCGCGCAGCCATCGCGATGCGCTGGAAGAAGCCCATCGCCGACTCGTGCTGGCCTCGGTCAGCGCGGCGGCTGAACTTGCCTCGCGCACGCGCAATTTACACCTGCTCGCCGGAAGTGACTGCGAAGGGGAACAACAACTGGCCGACGATCTGGATTCGCTCACCGACTCGGTACGCCAGGCACACACGACGACCGAGCCCCCTGCGAACGTTCGCAAAAGTGCGAATCACTCGGCCGCGGCGAGCACGGCGACCGAAGCGGTCGCGTCCAAGTTGCTCTCGGCGCTGCGCATGACCGTGAACATTTGTCGCCAATCGCGATTCGGTTTCAGCCTGATACTCATCGAACGGCGCGAGTCGGCAGCCGGTATGCCGCTCTACGACGAGGAGATCACCCACGCCTGCCAGCAAGTGGATCACACAGGCAAGTTGGCGCTCTCCCTGGGAGACCATCGCTGGGGGGTCATCCTGCCCCGCTGCGATCAACGAACCGCCGCCGGGCTGGGACAAGATCTGATCCGCGAGCTGGGTATCGATCGTCTCAATAGCGACGAACGCCCCGTGGTGAGCATCGGGATTGCCAGCGTCGCCATACCTTCGAAGAATTTCGAGGTCGAGCGGCTCTTCGACGCCGCCGAGCGGTGCCGACATGCGTCCGAAATCGTGGGCGGCGCGATTGTCAAGTCAATCGAGATTTACTGAGCCTCGACGGCTCGTAACGTGAGCCCTCCCCTCCACCTTGGCCGACGTATCGAAGCGGCACGGGCTATGGTATCTTGGAACGCATGAGTTCCAGCGAACCCAAGTCGATCGAGCACGAGCCACCGCAAGTCGAGTGGATCGTCAGCGACGAGGTGCAGATCGACACGGGTCCGGTGACGGTCTCGCGGCGGCGGCTGGTGATGCCTCTGCTGCTGTTTGTGCTCACGTGTTTGTCGACGTTTTGGGCCGGCGCCTGTCGCGGCAGTGCGTTTACGGTGTTCGCTTTTCTGGCCGGGCCCGAGGGGATCGCGGAAATCGTCGGCGAGGGATGGCGCGACGGCCTGCAATACATGGGGGCGGTCATGGCCATCCTGATGGCCCATGAGCTAGGGCACTTTTTGCAGGCAGTGCGCTACCATGTTCCGGCCAGCTTTCCGCTGTTCATCCCCATGCCTCTCACGCCGCTCGGGACGATGGGGGCCGTCATTGCCCTACGTGGTAGCAATGCGGATCGACGACAGTTGTTCGACATCGGTCTCACGGGCCCCTGGGCCGGACTGCTCGTCGCGCTACCAGTCGCCTGGCTAGGAGTCAGTCGCGCCGTGCCTGTTGGCGCCGGAGAAGTCCTGCCTGACGACTTGGTCTTTAATTACCCGCTCGTCATGCAATGGATGTTCGACTGGCTCCATCCCGACGTGCCGAACCACGCGATGTTCGGTTTTGATCCCCTGTTGCGTGCCGCCTGGGTCGGCATGCTCGTGACCGGGCTTAATATGATGCCTGTGAGCCAACTTGACGGCGGTCACGTGGCCTATGCACTGTTTGGCCGCAAAGCCCATCTGTTGGCACGGGGCGTAATGATCGTCGCCGCTCTCTGGATGCTTTATAGCTATGCGGTTCTCGGACAAGTGACGTGGATTGTCATGATTATGCTCGTGTTCATCATGGGCACGGATCATCCACCCACGGCCAACGACGCTGCTCCGATGGGCTTAGCGCGGCGGATCATCGGTCTCCTGTCGCTCGCGATTCCCTTGCTCTGCTTTACGCCCATCCCCGTGCGGTAAGCGGGCGGTTGCTGGAGGCGTATCGATCGTTCGACGAGTGATCGTCACATCGCGTGAGCCGAGCGCGTAACGCTCAGTGCCGTGAACCGTGACGCGCACGTGACAATCGCCCTGGGCGTGCTCGGGAACGGTGAGGACCACGCGAAACACCCCTTGCTCGACGATGACGCGCTCGCTGAGGAGCCGCGTATCGTTGGCCCGTTCGTAGGTGTCGCGAAACTGCTCTTGGCCCGCAGGCTCACGGTCGTACCGCGCACGCTCAGGAGACACGAACGTTAGACGATCGCGCGAGACAACCAACTCGACCTCGGCCAAGCCGTCGATGGGGCACTGACCGGTCACGACGAATTGCGCACCGGCAACGACTTGGCTCGCCGCATCGAGTGTGACCCGCGGCGGACGATGCAGCCGCAACCAAGGATCTCCCAGCAGATGAAACATCTGCACGTGCTCTTGTCGCTCGTCGCGCAAGTCACCGCCGAACGGATTAAGCACCCGGGCCACGGTGTTGAGCGCCGCGCGGCACGTGTCGTCGGCTCGATCGTCGAGGCTGCGTTGCTTGGCCACGAGCAGCAATTCGCCGAGCGTCTCATGTTGCGCGCCGAAGTAATCATCGAGCATCTCGACCCCCAGCACGCTCATCGCATAAGGCATCGTCACGCGCGTGCCAGCCACCACAGCCACGGGACCCGACTCGCTGCGCAACAACTCCTCGGCCAGGCAGTCGACTCGGGCATCGAACGCGCCTGCAAAACAGGCCAAGAACACGGCGATCGGATGACCCGAGCCAGCTTGCAGTCGGGGCACGGCGTGAATGTCGAAAATCGGTTGCTTGTCGCCAGGCAGTTCGAAGTGTTCGAGATACTGCACGTGCGAATGGCCCATGTAGACCCAAAACAGACACCCTTCGTTGAGTCGACGAATGGTCGTGGAGCGAAACTCGTTCGGCGGCGGACAGTATGGGCTGCGCCAATTGGCCTGCGTGAGCGTTGTGCCATGCGTGGCCGGGATGCGATCGCGGAGAATCGAGCGAGCGGCACTCTCAATGGCCGAGTCGATCAGCGTGCCAAACCCACTATGGCCGGCGACGAGATGGATGTTGCGCTGACGCGCGTCGGTCGGTGCGTTTTGCTCGTATGCGACGATCTTGCGAATCATCGCCGACAACTCAGCGCTGCTGTCAGCTGTGAGCCGACCCACCGCCACGTCGGGGCGACCGTCGCCATCCAGGTCGCCGTAGGGATGATCGCTGCCAATGTGCGGCGGCGAACCGTAGGCGACATTGACTTTGGCACTGAGGCGATACGTGGCCAGCGAGCAAGCGCGAATGGCGGGCTCGACCGTCGCCGCGGGGTCGGCGTCTCCAACCAGAACGACGGCTCGCAACGACTCGGCGGGCGCGGCCTGCACAATGCGCTCGCGGACCTCAGCGGCCGAGCCCGCGGCGCTGACCAGAACCAGCTCGTGCCCTTGCGCACTGCGATAGTCGATCCAGGGCTGTAACGCCGCGCGCAGCGGCTGAGGGCAAACGACGACCGTATCAACGGCCGCCGGTGTCGCCAGACACAGAAGCATCGCCAGTGTGGCTGTTGTCATAGGGACGAGATGTTCCGGGGCATGACGAACGACTCTTTACCGTCATAATCGGCACAATCGTTAAACTTCATGCAGTTTAACACCCGATTTTGATGGCGACTCACTGCTGTCCTTCCCGAACGCCCTGCGCCACCATGCCTAGCACTGCTACGCCAGCACGAATCGATTACCACCGGCTGCTTGTCCGGCTGGGGATCTTGCTGAGCATGCTCTTGGCCCTGGGCTGCTCTCGCACCCGCTACC
>CAYLYE010000107.1:0-20744 GCA_964387325.1 uncultured Planctomycetaceae bacterium | reverse complement strand
TCAGGTTCCGGGCGATCACGGCCAAGCGGCGTCGTTGGTCGTCCGTGAGCCGCAGCCGTTTCTTGCCGTGCAGTTCTTTGAGGACTCGATTCTCCGTCCGGAGGTATTCGATGAGTTGTTGCTGCTGCTCGGTCATCCAACCGGCCAGAAACGTGACGAGCAAATGCCAAGGTTGGAGCAGGCGGCTCATGCAGGCACCTCGACACCAGGGTCATGGTCAGCCTCCCGTGCCGAAACGTCCTCCTGAATAGGCCGCGATTACGTGTAGAGGCCCGAACCTAAGTGCCATTCTACTTGGTCTTTGCACGTCGGCCGAGTATTTTGACCTTACGGGATGTTGGTTTTGCTTGGCGTGTTCCATGTGGTGCCGTTGTCATCCGACCGGCTTTCCGACAACCAACCCGTGGCGGTGCGAGCCATCATCAACAGTTTGCCGGGGGCGTGCTCGACGAGCGACGGTTCCCAGAAACCCGACTCGTGTTTCTGTGTTGGGTTGACGGCTACGTGCAGCACTTCGTTCTGTGGCGAACGCTTCCACGTCGCTCCTTGATCGTCCGAGTACACCGCGTAACTGCCGAGCGGCCCGCCTTGCTTCTTCGCATCGGGCTTCATGTTGCAGTGCAGCAGCGCGATGACTCGCCCATTCGACAACACGTAGAGTCTGTCCCACGGGCCAGTGGTGTAGTCGTGCGAATCATCACTGATCTTCCGTGGCTCGGACCACGTCTTGCCGCCGTCGCGCGAACGCGTCTGACGAATCTCGCCTCGATCCCAATCGCCCGTCTTCTGATGAGCCCCGTACATCAACAGCAGCGAATCATCGCGCAGTTCGATCATCGACGCTTCGCCGTTCCGCGCCGCCTCGGGCGAGTGCGGCACGATGACGTGACCGATGCCTTTCGGCGGTGAATTCGCAGCGGCTTTCACTGCGGCGAACCAAGCTGCGGCCATCTTATCCATGCCGGCTTGATTGGGATGGACGCCGTCGGGTAGTAGGTCGTCGCTTGTGATGGCGGCATGCATGTCGACGAGCGTGATGCGTTTGCCGGCGGCCTGTTGCACGGCAACCGTTGCCGACAGCGAAGCGTTGTAGGCGTCGACGTTCTCCGAGCCGGCTCGCGGCGATTTCTGCGGGAGGATTGTGGCGACGAAGAGATGCGCGGTGCTCATTTCGCCGATGGTGCGGATGAGTTGGTCTCGCATAGGCGCATCGAATCCGTTCGCACCAGACATGAGCAGGATGACGTCGGGCTGATGCTTCTTCAGCACGTCGACGATGCTGGGCACTTTGACTTCCTTCACTCCCAGCGACGCGAGCACATCGGTGGGAGTCGGCACGGTGCCGCCTTTGATGATGCCGGCGTTGCTAAAGCCCGCAAGCCCGTGGTGGTCGGGATCAAACTGCGGATCAATCACGCCATCACGACCGAAGGCCGCGTAGTTTAAATCGCCGACAAAATCGAAGGCGATGTCGACGGCGCGGAGTTTGTCCTGAAGAGGCTTGCGCCAACCGCCGCTCAGCGGATGCGGAAGCCCGGTAGCTTTGCCGTCTAGCAGCGCGAGGTAAGAGCCACGCGTGATGCTGTCGCCGAGTGGCAGGATGCGCAGCGGTTTGTGTCCGACATGAGGCTTCGCAGCTGCTTTCGGCGCAACTTTCGTCGGCATCGAGAGGATCGCTCTCTTGCCGCCGCCGATGTTTGGGTCGTATTGCCCGGCGAAACTGCCATTGGGATCGGCCCCGTGGGTGGACCACATTACGAGCATGCCTTCCTTCGTGAAGCACGCGGCCGGGTAGATGTTCTGCCGATCTTTGTTCGTTACGCCTTCGTCATCGACAACGACCGGCGGGCTCCAGGTCTTTCCGCCATCTTCCGACACGGCGTAACAGAGCGGCGTGCGCGGGAAGAACGCTCCGGACTTGATCGGTTTTGCATGGTTGTAGAAGACGATCAGTCGACCATCGGGCAGCATCTTCAACGTCAACGACGAGCAAGCCGATTCGAGCGTTGTCGCTGCGGGCTGCGACCATGTGTCGCCGCCGTCATCCGACCACGATGAAAAGAGAAATCCGCTGCCGGTGCGGGCCAGCATCAGAACTCGTTCGCCGACCTCCGCCACACTCGGCTCAGCCATGCCACGTGCGTCATCAAGCTTCGCGGGAGTGCGCGACCGCTGCCACGTTTCGCCGTCGTCGTCGCTGAAAAAGCAGAGGCCAACGTTCTTGTCCCCTTCGTACAAGCCCGAGCCTTTCGGCATGTGCGCGACCGGCACCAGCAACCGCCCGCTGCGTAGTTGAATCAGCCGTTCGTTCATCACATACCAAACCCCTTCGGGCCCGCCGACCAACCGCGCCGAAGTCCATGTCGACCCGTCGTCTTTGGAAAACGAAATCGCGGGTAACCCGCCGCCATGCAGAGCTTTCACATGCCGATGCAGCAGCGCCGCGAGGCGTCCATCTTTCAATCGCAGGAAGCTCACGCCACCGTCGCTCACCATGCCCGTCAGCTTCCATTCCATTTTCATTCGGCCCTGCTCATTCCAGGTCCGCCCGCCATCCGAACTGCGATAGAGCATCGGCACCGGATATTTCGCCGCGAGTTGTTCAAAGTTCGTCGGTGGTCGCCCCCATGGAGCCGCCATGAGGATGTCGCCGTTATCCAATAGGAACATCCCCGGTCCGATGAAACTCCGCTCGACTGTGTGGCGAATGAAGATCTCCGGCTCGACGATAAAATGTGCCTTCTGCAACCCCGAATTCGCCTGCTGAGCCTTGGAAGGCTGTGGCGCTACCAACAACGCGAGCGACAACACCGTAATGAGAATCGTGATCTGTTTCATGATTTGAATCGACTGGAACTGAACTGAGACAGATTTCCGAAACTCATTTTACGCCAGCTCCAGTCCCTTTAGCGGACCTTTGGATGAGGCGAATTTGTCGGTTTCGATGCCGAGACGTTGCAGCATGGTGACGAAGAGGTTCGGCAATGGTTCGTTGTTAGTCTTGTCAAACGCAAGATGCTGGCCGTGTTTGAAGCCGCCGCCGGCGAGCAGGATCGGCAGGTTCTTCGTGTCGTGATTGTTGCCGTTGCCGAGGTTGCTGCCGTAAAGGACTTGTGTGCGTTCGAGCAGCGTGGAGCCTGCTTCGCGGTTCGAACGCAGTTTGCCAAGCAGTGTGTTGAGTTGTTGGAACTCGGCCAGTTCTAGGTTCTTGAGTTCGCGTAGCTTGTCCTCGCGCCCGACGTGATGAGACAAGTTGTGACTCTCGCTGCTAACGCCGGGGATGTGTTCGCTGAAACCGTCGAGCTTGATGAACAGTGTGATGAGCCGCGTACTGTCGGTGGCGTACGCGAGATGGGCGAGGTCGTACATCGCGCCGAGTTTTTCCAAGAGGTACTCGCCGTCCTTCGGTGCCGGAGCATCGACTTTCGGCTTCGGTTTGCGTTCCCATTCCTCGGCGATCAGTAGGCGGCGTTCGACTTCGCGAACCGATGTAAAGTACTGTTCGAGCCGCTCACGATCTGCACTGCCCACTTGTTTCTGCAACGCGGCGGCGCGATCGGCAACCGTGTCCAGAATACTGCGGCCGGTGCGAAGTTGTTCGACCTGCTTCTGTACGGCGGCGGCGTCACCGGCGACGAACATCGCCTTGAAGACTTGCGCCGGGCTGCGTTCGGCGGGCAACATCACGCCGCTCGATGTGAACGACAACGACTGATTACCCGACTTCGAAACGACGAGCGGCAGTGCAGCGACTCGCGTCAGATGCCCGATCCGTTCGGCGGCAAATTGGTCCAGTGAGATGGTGTTACGAAACGACGGCGTCCCTGGATGCGGCGCGGCGGTGAGAAACGTCACCTCGGCCGAATGTCCGCCGGTGACATCTCCGTGCGAACTCCCCGACACGATCGTGAATTGATCACGATGTTCTTTCATCGCATCAAGATACGGCGTGAGCGCGTAGTCGCGTCCGGTCTCGGCGGGAAAGAAGTGCCGTTCCAAAATGCCGAGGTTCGTGCAGACGGCGAGCATGCGTCGCGGCGGTTCAACCATCTGACCGAATGCGGGTCGCATGGCGTCGAGCAGCGGCAGCGCGAGTGCGGCTCCGGAGGCTCGGAGGAAGGTGCGACGGTTGAGGGCGGGAAGTGCGAGGTAGGGCATAAGAAAACCTGTTGTTGTTGGGCAAATCGACTTCAGGCTGCGTTTGGCAAGGAAGCTAAGCCATCTTGTCCCTATTTCATTTGAAACAAATCACTGGCGACGACTTCTTGCACAATTGAGCGCAGGCCGTACTGCGTGGGCTTCGTCTTATTCACGATGTGGTCGATCGCGGCGCGGTCGGAGAAGCGGATTCCCGCGCCGGTCGCGTAGATCATCAACTGCCGCGCGACGTTTCGGGCGAGTGCGTCTTCGTCTTGCAGCAGCAATGCACGTAGGCCGTTGATGTCGTCGAAGCGGCGGCCGTCGGCGAGCGTTCCGGTGGCGTCGACCTTGGAGCCGAGCCGAATCTTCACACGGTTCCGGCGAGCTGCATCCGCCACGACTTCAATTGACGGTTCGTCAACCATCTTCGCCTCTTTACCGGTGCCCACCCGCACCTTCTTCGGCTGCCCCGCGAGTCGATAGTTATCGCGCCAGCCACCAATCGCGTCGAAGTTTTCGAGCGCAAGTCCGGGCGGGTCCATCTTCGCATGGCATGAAGCACAAGTGGGATCGGCGCGGTGTGTCTCGATCATTTGGCGAATGGTGACAGCACCTGTCGCGTCGGGTTCGATCGCCGGAACGTTTGGCGGCGGAAGCTGCCGCGGCGTGCCCAGGATTCGTTCCAGCACCCACACGCCGCGCAGCACGGGAGATGTCGCTGTGCCGTTGGCGGTGACTTTGAGCACCGCCGCCTGGGTGAGAAATCCGCCTCGCGGCGAACCTGTGGGGAGCTTGACTTCGCGCAGGTCAGCACCGGTCACTTCGCGAATGCCATAGAGCTCAGCAAGCCTTTGATTGATGATCACCGAGTCCGATGCAATCACCTCGCGCACGCTGCGATTCTCAGTGAGCAAGTGCCGGAAGCTCGCCCGCGTCTCGGCCAGCATCGAATCCTGCAGCCACGGGTCGTACTCGGGATATAGGTTCGGGTCGGGAGTGGTGAAGTCAATCTTCTTCAACTCGAGCCACTCGTCCAAGAAATGTTCGACGAATCGATCCGAGCGAGGATCGGCTAGCAGTCGCGTAACTTGTGCGGCGAGCGTTGCAGGTTTCGACAACTCACCTTTCGCCGCGAGATCGAGCAGTGTCGCATCAGGCAGCGAGTTCCACAGGAAGAATGACAGCCGCGACGCGAGTGCGTAATCGCCGAGTCTCGCTGTCTGCTTCACACCCGATTCGAGACCGATCATCAGGAAATCGGGCGAGCACAAGAGCGCCTTGTATCCCGCGATCAATGCGTCATCGAACTTCGCTCCGCGATTCAGTTCGGCTTCGACGATCGCGCGATACGGCTCTAGTTCTTCGCCGCTCACGGGCCGACGAAAGGCGCTCAATGCAAATTTCTGCAATAGTGCGTGATAGGCGTCGATCGGTGGCGCGGCAGCGGTCGCATCGACCGACTTCGGCGCGACAATCTCCACACTCGCGATGAAGAGGTTGCGATCTCGCCGCTTCGGGTCGGAATTGGTTTCGTCGAAGTAGTCGTTCATGTATTCGATGCCCAATTCGATCGGTCCTGCACTTTGCACGCGGAACTTAGCGCGAAATTGCTTCGGCTCGGGGTGCGGCGAGTTCACCGTGAAGCGAGCATGCGGCGCTTCGGTGCCGTTGATGAGCAATCGCATCTTCGCGGCTTCGTCACCGGCAGGCGTTTCGGAGGCGGCGATCACGACGTCGTACTCACCGGGAGCCGCGACGTTGAAGACCGTCGTCGTTGTACCTGCGAGATTCAGCAGTCGCTCGCCGCCGAGCATCTGTCCCACACCTTTGAATGACGCAAGCTGTATTTTTTCTGACTGCCCCGGCGCGACTGTCGGCACATCGGCCAACAGCGGTCGGGGATACGAATTCACTGGGATGTTGCCAAATAACCGCTGCTGACTCGCCGGAGGCCATTGATCGACGAGCGGTCCTTCGACTTCGAACCAATCAAATGCGACGCCTGGCCCTTCGTAGCTGCGCACGCCCTCGTTCGCACCACTGTTGCGCGCACCGACCGCCGGCAACGTCATGGCGTGAAACGAAATCCGCTCGCCGGGATTCAGCCAGATTTTGAACTCATGCTCCTTGGGCTTCAGCGACGGAGCGTCGAAGTAGCCGATCGGCTCCCCCTTCAGTGATGCGCGAACGATCTGCGTCGCTTCGGTCTCGCCGTAGAACTCGACGTTCTCCATTCGCCCCGCGTCTGGCTTCTCTTCGGGCAGTCGCGTGAATTCCCAACGTCCGGCGTTGTTCTTGAAATAGGGCGGACCAAAGATCGCGTAGTTGCGAACCAGTCCGCGCACGGCGGGTTCAGCTTTCGTGCGCATCCAACGCAAGCTCCAGGTTGAAAACTTCACGCGATACCAGCCGGGCACCTGCGGCCGGAAGCGATCAATCTGTAAACCCTCCGGCTGATGGGCCCCAATCACGCCAGTGAGCACCGCGACTGAATCCGCGTCACCTTTGAACGTTGCCGCGCGGTACGTGTTGCCGTAGTCTTTGTCTGGATTGCCCACGATGTGTGTCGCCAATCCCGGAGCCAATTCGCGTCCCTTGAGCGGCACGGCACAATGCACGGCGATCGCTCCGCGAGCCGTGTCTTGCTGTGCCGCCGGTTCACGCCACGTCATTGCTTCTGGAGCTTTTGACTCGCTGACGATCGCTTGTCGCAGAGCCGACTCCGCCGTCTGCAAATACTTCGTCATCTGGATGTGTGAGATATCGAGCGCACCTGAAACTTTATCAAAGCCAAACTGCTGACCGTCCTCGGGCAACAATTCTTTCACGCGCAACAACGGCAGCCCGAGCAGATCTCGCAGCGTCTGTTCGTACTCAACGCGATTCATTCGCCGAATGGTCGAGCGCCCTTTGCCGTCAGCCACCTTCGCTTCCGCCGCCACGATCCGCTGCGCCACCTCTTTCAAAAACGTCTGCCGCGCCGCCATCGAAGGGGACTCCACGGACTTCGGCGGCATCTCCCCGTCACGAACTCGATCATGCACACGAATCATCGCCCGCAGCGCATCGGCCGACTCTGCGATCGTCGCCGGATCGAGTGACACGCCTTCGAGCCGTAACCCAGCTTCTTGTGTCGTCGCGTTATGGCAATCGAAACAGTGAGCCTTCAAGAACCCCGTAATCTCATCCGCCCTTGCCATCGAAGAACCGACAAAGGCTGACACCACGAACAGGAAGAAGAGCAGGTCACTACGCAGACCGAAATGAGTCATTTCAACAACGCCCTTATCACCAGCGGACGATCACGTTGCGACGGAATCGCAAGCGATGGCGGACGACGGGAGACTTCCCAATCGCCCGAGAATCCAATCGCCACGATCACGGCACAGTTAAGATATATCCCGATTATTTTACTCAACGCTGGTATGCCGAGACAGCGATCAAGCGTATAAATTTCCTAACGTATATTAGGCAATGCCTAATACAATCGGATTTGCGTGTCGGAGTCGTTCCGTCACGGGGGATTTAACTCTCAGAGCAGCGAACTCCCACTTCGAGCATCGAATGACCGCAAAACGCCGTTACTACAAAGAACTGCGACTAAGCCAACTTCGGGCCATTGCCGAACTGTACCGACAGCAGAGTTTCACCGCAGTAGCTGCCGTTCTGAGGCTCGCGACGCCGTCGGTCTGGCAACAGGTTCGCGGTTTGGAAGACGACTTCGGAGTGCCGCTGGTCGAAGTGCATGGCCAACACGTTACGCTCACCGAACAAGGTAGATTGCTCGCTGAACTGTCGGAGCCGGTCGTGCAGGGCTTCGACGCCATTCGCGAACAGTTTACTCAACAAGCCGCCGCTATCCCTCGACGGTTGACCATTGCCGGCCCGGGCAATGTGCTGGTCAATGAACTTCCGGCTCCGCTGCGCCGATATCGCGACGAACATCCGGACGTCGAACTGAGCCTAATCGACACACCTTCCAATCCAGCGCGACGGATGCTGGAGGAAGGGGAAGTAGATCTGGCCGTCGTAGGACAACTGGAGACATCATTCCCTTCCACGCTGGCGGCGGATGAGATCACTTCGTTTCCGTTCATGCTCGTCTGTCCGCCCGATCATCCGGTACTGTCGCTGCAGCGTATCGGACCCAAAAGCTTGGCGCGATTTCCGTTAGTGATGTCGAGTATCGGGACGAATACGCGTCGGCGAGTGGACGAAGTGTTTAGTGCCGCGGGAGTACAGGACGGTTTACGGATCGTCTTCGAGACCAGCACGAAGGAACTCTTATTGCAATACGTGCGGTTGAACTTCGGCATTGCAGTGGTACCAATCAGTCCGCGTTACCGTGCCGACTCGGACGCTCCCTATGGAGACGTTCACAATTTGCGCTTCCGCGACATGTCATCCACATTCGGCCACGAACACATCGTGATTCTCCGCCGCCGCCACCGGCGGGAACCCGATTACCAACAAGCCTTCCGCGACATCGTCAGGAGCAGTCTGCAGGAAGACGACTGATCATTCCGCCCACGACAGTTGCTTCGACCACGATTCCAGGGCGTTAGCGTTGGGGTGCCCCGAAGGCCTCACCGAAAAAAGGAACGATCAGCACTGGCCTATCTGTCAGCAGGGCAAGCATGATCCAGTCATTAGACCACTTCTCCCGGTTAGGGTGGCGAGAACTCGCGCACAAAACTCAAGAATGTCGTGACACGCATCAGCGATCGTTTTTAATGGTTCAGCCGAAACTCGGCCGATGTGACCAAGGCCCGACAAAGATCGACGACGGCGCTGCGGTGAACGCTCGCCGACCCAAGATACTCATTCACTTCGGCTCGTTCATCGAGGGTCGGCTGTCGAGAGAGAATGGCTAGGTAGAGTTCGTCAGCGATTTGATCGGAGTCTTGGCTATTGCAGAGGCGTTCCACCAATTGGTCGGTGCTATCCTCAAGCCAACGGCTCATCAGTCGATCGTTCGAGAGAAAAAGAGACTGCTCGACCGAGGGACGAAAATCGATCTCAGGTTGGCCGGCCGGATGTCCGAAGACCGCGCCGAAAAGGATCTGCAGATCCTTCCAATTGTCTGGCGGCGGTAACCGGCCGTTAACATAGTCCTTGTACGTGAATTGCGTCTTATTCGGACCTTGCATGGCATCGAGCGTCGCGCGATGTCCGGTCGCCTCTGCCAAGCTGCGCGCCATCTGTTCGGCGGAAAGGGGCTTGGGAATCGCGACTCGCAATCGCTCCGGACGAATCGAAGTTGTGACTTCCGAAGGCAACACACCGCTGCGCTGATAAGATTCCGAGAGGGCGATTTCTCTTAGCAGCCAGCGGACATCGAACGATCGTTCAATGAATGCGTCGGTAAGTTTCTCGAGCAAATCCGGATGCGACGGGGGATTGGCGGAATGATGCAGATCGAGCGGATGCACCAACCCGCGGCCGATCATGAGAAACCAAAATCTATTAACTGCATTACGAGCGAACATCCGATTAGAAGGATGCGTTAATCGCTCCGCCAAAAGCATTCGGGGACGAAATCGAGGAGTGCCGGGATGACCGTCCTTAGGGTTCGTTTCAAACTCCTGCCCTGCCGGTAACATCGGAATATCGACCTCGTTCAACCCGAGGAGACTCGGTCCCGTTGACCGTTTGTTTTCGGGCATGAATACTGAGACGAATTCAATTTTGGTCTTGGTCACACCTTCTACCAGGAAGGACCGACTCTGTTTATCGGTGTAGACTTTGCTGGGATTGAGAAATGCATACAAACCGAAATAGTGTGATTGCTTATAGTCCGTGAAGGCAGGGTGGTCGTGGCACTGGGCGCATTGCCAACTGACTCCCAAAAAGATGCGTGCGACGTCTTGAGTCAAAAGGTGCGCATCCGAACGGCCGCCATCGACGAAGAAGCGAATCGCCGGACGGGTCCGTTCGTCGGTTCCGTCGGCCGCGATGAGATCGCGCACCAGTTGATTCCACGGCTTGTCGGCGACGAATGCGCCCCTTAGCCATTCATTCCAAGCGTCATCGTCGATCGCTTTCCCCTCGCGTCGGTCCAGCAGCATCACGCTCACGACTTCCTGCATGCGCCGCGCATAATCCGGCGATTGCAGCAGGCGATCGATGAACTTCGTTCGTTTCTGCGGATCCGCATCTTCGAGAAATGCGCGGAGGGCAGTGGACGTGGGAATGGAACCTGAGAGATCCAACGACACGCGGCGGCAAAACTCGGCGTCGGAAGAGCGAGCGGCGAGCAGACCGCCCGCCGAGGCAGCGACGAGACGATCGATTTCTTCATGCAGCGAAGCGGCAGAAGCAAACGCCGGTAGGCACATCCCGAGCAACGCGGTGATCAACGACCAATTGTGACGAACGAACATGGAACGATCTCGAAGACATTGTGGGAACGGATACGAACGCAGCGCGATCTCGGTCATACCGAAATCGCAGTCTCCTTCAGTCAACGGAAGTCATCAAGCCCACGCATACAAAGCCACGCTTCCCCCGAAATCAATGTATTCTCCTCCTTTATTCAGCCTGCGACCGTTGCCGCCCCGTTGACCACCCAGGTCGCCGAACGCTGCGATCGCCAATCTCTGAGCGTCAGGAGATAGATCCATTCGGCGAAACGAATTCTGAAATGTCACTCGGTGAACGCTCTTCGATTCACCCGGCTTCCAAAACCAAATCGCCCCTCCTCCTTCACTGCTACCGGTCGCCATCAGGTATCCTCGAGGATGAAAGGCGATGTCCATAATCGGCCCAATAAACGGCTCGGTCGGTGTCATCATGGCCTGAGCGACTCCGGACTTCCAATCGAAGGGAATAACCATCGGGTTACCTTGGGCCTGATTCGCGTTCGTTCCCTCGAAGCCGCCGCAGTACAGAGTGTTGCCCGACGGATCGAAGGTCATTGCTCGAACGCCTCCTTGCTGATAATGATGAAACGGCTTGTACAACTTGCGAGCATCCAACTCGCGAATCGACATTCCCTTCGACAGGTCCCAGTGACGGACGTTGCCGAATCGATCTCCGCTCGCAAGGGCCGTCCCATCCGGAGTGAAGGCAACGCTGAACACGGGTTGTTCGTGTCCTCGCAATTCATGTACGAGCTTTCCACCATCGGCGGAGAAGAGGCGAACGACCGGTTCGTTGCCGCACGTCGCCAGCCAACGACCATCGGTACTGACCGCAAGCGAACGCAACCACGATCCGCAGGCACTCTCGATGCTCCAGACGGGTTTCATCCGGCCTGCCGAAATCTCCCAGCAATGCACTTGCCCCCATGAATCGGCCGTGAACAGCCGCTGCTTGTCGGGATGCAGCACCATCGCCTCAACCCACCCGCGATGAGCGTCGAAACTCTCTTTCTTCCGGCTTTCGAGATGCCAGCGATACAATCGGCCGTCGTACCCCGCCGCGAATAGAAAGTTGCCATCCGGGCTAAAGCGGCAGACGTTGAGTTGCAGTTCGTTCGGCAACGTCTCGACTGCTCGAAGTATTTTCGGATCCAATTCAGCCATTATTTTCGCCTTAGAATTGAACTTCCGACCCGGCGAGTTGAATTCGCCTCGGTCTCGCTCTCAATATTCATCGTCGTTTCCGTTTACGACAACAATTCCTTAATGGGCAGATAGTCGTCGTGGGCGATCGGCAGCGGTTGGCCGTCGTTGTCGTATTGGGCCCGCGTCGAATCAACTCCGAGGGCTTCAAAAACCGTGTGGAAGATATGGCCGATGTCGTATTCGTCGCCGGCGTTGAATGTACCCAGATCGTTTGTCTTGCCGACGACGACGCCGGGCTTAATGCCGCCGCCGCCGAGACCGAGCGACCAACACTCTGGCCAATGATCCCGCCCGACGCGCGCATTGATTTTCGGCGTCCGCCCGAACTCCGACAACACCATGACCAGAGTGTCGTCGTACATTCCACGCGCTATAAGGTCGTCGATCACCGCAGCCAGCGCACAATCCACCTGTGGTACGCCATCGAGGTGGCAATTGAAGTTATCGCCGTGTGTATCCCAATGAAACATGGTGACTTTGACGAACGTCACCCCGGCCTCCAACAACTGTCGGGCTTGCACCATGTGGCGTGCAAATTCCCCCCCTCCGTAACGCGAGACTTCTTGGGGCTTTAACCGCGTCGGATCGAACAGCTGCGCATGACGGGCCATCTGCTCCGCCATGTGATAGGTGTAGTTATAGGCCTCGGCATCCTCGGTGATGCGCCCCTCGGCAAAGCGGCTGTTGACTCTCTCACGCAGCGCCCGCCGCGATTGATCTCGCGACGCCTGAGTCGGATCGGGAGCGATGAGGTTGCTTGGTGGCTTCCCGTCTCCCAGCGCGAGTGCACCGTACTTCGGGCCGAGAAACCCGGCGTCTTGAAACATGAAGCCACCGGAGCCCGGCTTGATATGAACGTAAGGTGGCAGACCGCTGTCGTTTTCGCCTAGAAGCTTGACCACCGCTGATCCCAAGAAAGGATACTTTACTCCACGGTTCGTCGGGTCTCCCTGTTGAATCGGCACCACCGCGCGTGAGTGGTCCTCGAATCGAGTGTGCATGCTACGAACGACTGAGAAGCGGTGCATCCGCTGCGTCATTTGCGGCATCAGTTCGCTGAGATGTACGCCCGGCAATGAGGAGGCGATCGACCGGAAAGGTCCGCCGTATTGGGTGCCCGGCTTCGGATCCCAGCTTTCAAATTGACTCATCGCACCATCGAGCCAAACGAACAGCACCTGCTTCTTACGCTTGCGAATCTCTCCGGCGAGCAAGAAATCCTCAAGCCCGTTTTCGATCGTCGCAAGCGATAGGCCGGCCGCGCCTAGTGCGGAATGCAATATCTCTCGACGCGTGATTCCGTGCCGTTCGGATCCGCACGCATAGGCATGATGCATTGTGATTTCCTAAGTATCTGGCGTCCGTGAAAACTACGCATCTTCGTCGGGGCGCACTCGGAAAACTGCACCATATCGTATTCCAACTCGATGCCCATGTCACGGCAACCGACTCGGATACGAGATTTCCGCTCTAACCGTACTCGGTTGATTGCAGGAGAACCTACTGCGAATGTATTCGCAGTTGATTTACTTGAGAGCCATACAGAATGTCATGACCTACAGCAGGGCAAGCCTCCCGTGCCGGAACATTCTCCTCGGCGGGCCGCAATGACGTGCAGCGGTCATCAAATAGGTGCCGTTCTACTCGGTCGTTCCACCTCGGCCGAGTATTTAGACCAAACGGGCTAATGCAGGCACCTCGACCCCAGTGTCATGGTCAGCCTCCCGTGCCGAAGTACATCAAATCTGGCGTCTGCCCACGGGTCGCCGCATGCGGCAGTCGGGCGTTGTGCTCTTGGACATAGATGGTCACGAGCTTCTCAACCGCGCGAACCGAATCTACAAATAAAAATCGAGTTTCAGCATGTGCAATTCTCCCGCAGAATCCGCTTCCATTAGCCCGTCTGATAACGTTATCCAATCCGCGTGGGTCTCGTCCCAACCTACTCAAAATCCTGAGTTGCGTCGCTCTCTGCGGTGACGCATGATAGTGGCCTGCCAACCACTCGCGGCTCGCCGCCGCACATGCCTCAGGAACCTGCCATGTTTCGCTCGTTGCTGCCCGCTCTCGTGGCCCTCGCTTTGCTCCCTTGGTCCGCCGCTGCCGCGGCACTCACCTTGCGCGCAGGCGCTGCGGCCGTCGACATCACGCCTCAAAAATTTCCGTTGAACATGCCGGGCGGTTTTAGTGCAAACATGGCCGAGAAGGCGCACGATCCGTTCTTTGCCCGAGCGGTGGTCTTTGCCAATGAACAAGCATCGTTCGCGCTCGTCGTGGTCGACAATCTTGGCGTCGCGCCCGAGGTGCATGAGGAGGCCAAGGCGATTGCGGCCGAGAAGACTGGCCTCGCCGCGAATCGGATGCTCATCTGCTCGACGCACACGCATTCGGGTCCGACCTCGAACGCGAAAGATGGGCCCGCCCCGGCCGTCGCCTATCGCAAGCTGCTCGTGGCGGGGATCGCCGAGTCGATCGTGAAAGCCCATGCGGCGTTGCAGCCCGCGTTGGTCGGCGCGGCGGCACACCCGTTGCCCGACGAAGTCTTCAATCGCCGCTGGTATTTGAAGCCCGGCAAGATGCCCCTCAACCCGTTTGGTCAGCTTGACATTGTGAAGATGAACCCGGGCACCGATCCCGAGGTGCTCGACCGACCGGCCGGTCCCGTCGATCCCGACATCACCGTGATCTCAGTCCAGGACACACGTCGTCGGCCGCTCGCGTTGTTTGCCAACTACTCGTTGCATTATGTAGGTGGCTCACCGGCCGGGGAAATGTCGGCCGATTACTTCGGCGAGTTCGCACGAGTCATGCCGTCGCGGCTCCGCGCTCAAACCGGATTCGTCGCCATGATGTCGAACGGCACCTCGGGCGATATTAACAACATTCCCTTCACCGTCACTCGTCCGCCGCGTGAGCCCTTCGAACAGATCCGCATCGTGGCTCAGAAAGCGGCCGACACCGCGTGGTTTGCCCAGCGCAAGATCGAGCAGCACCGGGGCGATGTCCCCCTAGGGATGATCGAGCGCGAGATTGATCTCCGCTATCGTCGTCCGACGGATGAACAACTGATCGAGGCGAAGCGCGTACTGGCGATCAAGGATCCCGCGGCGATCGCACAATTGCCTCGGCTCGCTCAGAACTACGCCGGCAGTGTCGTTCGGGCCGCCGAGCGTGAGGAGAAGACCGTTGTCGTCAAAGTGCAGGCTGCCCGGATCGGTGATCTGGCGGTGTGCGGCATTCCGTTTGAGACGTTTGCCGAGATCGGCTTGGAACTCAAGGATCGTAGCCCTTTCCCGCAAACGATGGTCATCGGGCTGGCCAATGGTCGCTATGGATACTTACCCACGCCGGCTCAGCATCGCCTCGGTGGTTACGAGACGTGGCTGGGGACGAACAACGTGCAGGAAGACACGTCCGTGATCATCACCGACGCCCTGCTCGCGTTGCTCAAAGAATTGAAGTCGGCTCAGTAACCCGAACCGCCCGCAACTGTGAGACCCCGCCGATGCCCATCTCAAACCGTGGTTTGATGCTTGCGATGATCGTGTGGCTTGCGGCGAGTGTTCTCGTCACAGCCGACGATCCCGGGCGGCTGTTGCCGGCCTTGGGGCAACAGCCGGTCAAGATCGTGTGCCTCGGCGACAGCGTAACCGGCGTCTACTACCACACCGGCGGGCGACGCGCGTATCCCGAGTTTCTCGGCATCGCACTCGAGCGTTTGTATCCCGGCCGTGCGACGACCGTGGTCAATGCCGGCATCAGCGGAAATAGTACCCAGAACGGGCTCGACCGACTCGACCGCGATGTGCTGTCGCAGCAACCTGATCTGGTGACGATCAGCTTCGGACTCAACGACATCGTGCGTCATCAGCTCGCCTCCTTCGAGCAGAACTTGCGCCTGCTCATTGAGCGTTGTCGAGCCGCAAAAGCGACCGTCGTGCTCTGTACTCCCAACATGGTCGTCGACACGGGTAGTCGACCGATCGCAAAAATCCGCGAGTACTGCGACACGATCCGCTCCGTCGGTCGCGAAACCGGCTCGGCCGTGTGCGATCAGTTCACGATCGGCGAGACATTCGCAAAACGCGATCCGTGGACGTGGCGGTTGACGATGAGCGACGAGATTCATCCGAACGCTGCGGGTCATCAGCGGATGGCCGAGGAGCTGTGTCACACGATCACCGGACAGCGAGTTTCGTTGAGCAACGTGGCGCCCCCGACGCCGGTGTTGAGCAAGACTTGGTCGCTGCTTCGGGCAGGCAAACCGATCAAAGTGCTCGCGATGCCGCCGCTCGATTCGACGATCGTCGCGGCTCTGCAAACACACTTTCCCGACGCAAAGCTGGACGTGACTACTTGGCCCACGGCGGCACAGTCGTTGGCACAACTCGAGCAGTCGGCCAAGGCGCTCGTTCGTGCGCAGAAGCCCGACTTGGTGTTGCTCGCTGTTCCCCGCACAGCCGACGTTCAGACGGATGAATCGTTCGTGCGGTCCTACTCGTGGATCATGAACTGGTCGCTCAGTTTTGGTCTGCAAGATTGGGACTGTTTGGTGATGCACCCCACGGTGAGTGAGCCGGGCACGACCCATCCGCGCGATGAACTAGTACGGCAGCTCGTACGAGCGCAGCATCTGCATCTGCTCGACCGGATGGATATCGACCACAGCTCGACGGAGCAGTTCGTCGCACGATTCTTGGCCGACGACCGCATTGCCGCCGAGACACCGATCTATGCCGACAAAACGAATCTGCGGCAGTTCTACGATGCCAACGGCCAACTGCAGCCGGTGAAGTCGGTCGAGGATTGGCAAGTCCGCGCTCGGCACACGATCGGCAACTTGCAACGAGTCATGGGAACGCTGCCGGCCAAGTGCGATGAGCCGCTCGATGTGCAAGTCGTGCACAGCGAGTCGTTGCGGCATTACACGCGGCAGCAGCTCACGTATCTGGCCGAGCCCGGCGATCGGGCCGTGGGTTATCTGCTCGTGCCGCACACCGCATCGGGCTCGACGAGCAAACGGCCCGCGATGATCTGCTTGCCTGGCAGTTCCGCGCTGGGAAAAGATGCTCCGGCCGGCTTGGGTCCCAACGCTGATATGGCCTACGCACACGAGCTAGCAGTCCGCGGCTATATGTGCCTCGTGCTCGATTATCCGCTGCTCCACACGCGTGAGTATCAGACCGATCCGTACTCGCTCGGGTATGTCAGTGCCACGCTGAAAGGCGTGGTCAATCATCGTCGCGGAGTCGACCTGCTCGCTGCTCGGCCCGAGGTCGATCCCGAGCGGATCGGCGTCGTTGGTCACTCACTCGGCGGGCACAATGCCTTGTTTCTAGCGGCGTGCGACGAGCGTGTGCGGGCTGTCGTGTCGAGTTGCGGCTTTGGCGTGTTTGGGAAACACAATCACGGCAACGTCGCCGCCTGGAGTTCGCGTTACTACATGCCGCGGATCAAGACGGTCTATGGCGACGACCCGCGGCAGATCCCGTTCGATTTCACCGAGTTGCTCGCCGCACTCGCGCCTCGGCCCGTATTCGTCAATGCTCCGCTGCACGACGAGCCCGACTTCGAAGTCTCCGGCGTGCGCGACTGCATCGACGCGGCCTTGCCGATCTACCGGGACATTTTCGGCGCCGAACACAAGCTACACGTCGAGTATCCCGACGCCGGTCACACGTTTCCCGTGGCTCAGCGACAAGCGATGCTCGCGTTTCTCGACGAGCATTTGGCCGGGCAGAGTAACGAGCCCGTCGAACTCGATCGTGGTTTGCTCGCTCATTGGCAACTCAACGACGATGGGCAAGACAGCTCGCCGCACGCGCGTCATGCCACGGTTCAGCAAGCGACGTTTGTCACCGACTTGCTGCCGCGTGGCGAGCGCCGCGTGGCTCAATTCACCGGACGAAACGCGTATCTCGAAGTCCCCGCCAAGCTTGCGCCGCTTTTGGGTCAGCGCGACTTCAGCGTGGCACTGTGGATCAACGTGCCCGAGGGGCTCGATGATCTGCCGGGCGATTTGCTGAGCCAGTACGATCTGCGGTCCCGGCGTGGTTGGCAGCTTTCGCTGAAAACGAATGCCGGCGTGACCTTCAATCAAGCGAACCAGCGACACTTGCAGTTCGGCATCGATCAGAACCGCTCGCAACCCTGGATCGACTGCGGTCGGCCGAGCGAGGCGCTGTTGGCGTTTGGCTTGGCTGTCCATGAAGGTGCGTTGTACGCGGGGACCTGCGAGCCGGGCCGCGAGCAGCGTGGCCGAGTGTATCGCTATGCTGGGGGCAAGCGTTGGCTCGACTGCGGTGCTCCCGACGGGGCCAACGCCGTGACCGCGCTCGCCGTGCATGGTGGTCGACTATACGCCGGCACCGGCAAGTATCGCGTCGCAGGCTCGGCCCTGACGGAGTCCGAGAATCTGACGCTGGGTGGCAAAGTGTTTCACTATAAGGGCTTGCAACGTTGGGCCGACTGTGGACAGTTGCCCGGCGTCGAAGCGGTCGGTGGGCTGATCGAGTATCGCGGGCGACTGTATGCGTCGTCGCTGTACAAGCCGGCTGGTTTCTTTCGCTATGAACAAGACCAGACTTGGACCGACTGCGGTGTGCCGGACGAGAAACGTGTCGAGGCCTTGTGCGTGTTCGACGGATATTTGTACGCGTCGTCCTACGATGGCGGTCGGGTCTACCGCTTTGACGGCGAGCGCTGGACCGATTGCGGTGCGCTCGGCGACAACACCCAAACCTACGCGTTCGCCGTGTATCAAGGTCGCCTGCATGTCGGCACGTGGCCGAGCGGCCGCGTGTATCGCTTCGAGGATGTCGATCGTTGGACCGATTGCGGTCGACTGGGCGATGAGTTGGAAGTCATGGGGATGTTGGTGCACAACGGCCGGTTGCTCGCGGGAACGCTCCCCTTGGCTCAAGTGTATGACTACGACGGCGCGGCAAAATGGCGGCTGCTCACGCAGTTGGACGCGACGCCCGACGTGAAGTACCGCCGCGCCTGGACGATGGCTGAGCACGACGGGCTGTTGTTTTGTAGCACGCTCCCCTCGGGCCGGATTCACGCCTTCGAAGCAGGACGCACCGCGGCCTGGGAACAAACATTTCCCGCGGGGTGGCAGCATGTCGTGGCCACGCGTCGCGGCGGACAATTGCAGCTGTTTGTGAATGGCAAGCAAGTCGCGAACTCGGCCTCATTCGCAAGTGCCGATTACGATCTCGATGTGGACGCGCCGCTGTCAATCGCTCGTGGAATGAACGACACCTTTTGCGGACGCATGGCCGACGTGCGGCTGTACGATCGTGCTTTGACTCCCGCCGAGATCCGACAACTGGCTCAATAACGCCTTTATCACACCGAACATACTTCTCCAAGGAACGACGATGATCTGCCGACAACTGTGGATAATGCTCATCTGCGTGAGTTGCCTGGGGACCGCGAGTCGCGCTTGGGGTCAAGTTCCGGCCAAGACACCGCCGTTGGATTGGAAGGCGGGCGTGGCCAGCGCCGAGATCACACCCACTGATCATATGTGGATGGCCGGGTATGCAGGACGTAAGAAGCCGTCCGAGGGCGTTGCTCAACCGTTGTTTGCCAAGGCGCTCGCGCTCGAAGATGCGGCGGGATCGAAGTTTGCCATCGTCACGTTGGACCTGATTGGCGTGCGTCGTGATGTGCGCGACAAGGTCGCGAAAGAGTGCCAAGAAAAGTTCGGCTTGCCGCCTGAGCGGTTGTTGTTGAACGCCTCGCACACACACTGCGGTCCGGAATATCGCCCGCGCGCGGGTCGCGAAGCCGAAGCGATCGCGTATCAAGCCCGGATCGAGCAGACGATGGTCTCGCTTGTCGGCAAGGCGCTCGAGAACCGGCAACCCGCGCGGCTGGCGTATGCCAAAGGTCGCTGTGGCTTTGCGATGAACCGGCGGCGCAACTATGCGCTCAGTCCCGAGGATCCACTTGCGAAACGAGCCCCGACGTTCGACGGACCGGTCGATCACGAGGTTCCCGTGCTGGCCGTATATCGCGAAGCGAAGACGCCGGAGGTGCTGGTGTTTGGCTACGCGTGTCACAACACCACGCTCGCCTCGGTGACTTCGCCGCCGGACGAGCCTAAGTACCTGTTCAACGGCGACTACGCGGGCTTTGCCCAGGAGCGATTGCAGCAGCTGTATCCCGGCGCGACCGCGATGTTTGTCAACGGTTGCAGCGGTGATCAGAACCCGTATCCACGGCATAGCGAAGTGCCGGGCATCTTGCCGCTCGAATTGGCCAAACATCACGGCCACACGCTGGCCCTGTCGGTGATCGCGGGTCTGAACGCTGGCGGGCGACCGGTCGAGCCCGCCATTAGAGCGACGATCGGCGATGTCGAATTGAAACGCAATGCCGACAAGCCCAGCCATCAGTATCCAGTGCAGTTGGTGCAGCTCGGCAATCAAATCACACTCGCAGCCTTGGGTAGCGAGACGACCGTCGATTACTCGCTAAGGATAAAGCAGGAGGTTCGCGCGCCGCTGGTGTGGGTCGCGGCGTACTCGAATGACTACTCAGGCTACGTGCCCAGCCGACGCGTGGCGGTCGAAGGAGGCTACGAAGCGGCAAACGATTTCACGCTCGATGTCGAGGATCGGATTATGGGCAAGGTGCGTCAGTTGCTGCCGACTGTTCAGCCGAAGTGAATCGCGAACGGAATTCATTTTGGTGGCGTAAGGTCAAAATACTCGGCCGACGTGCAAAGACCAACTAGAATGGCACTTAGATACGGGCCGCTACACCTAATTGCGGCCTATTCAGGAGGACGCCCCGGCACGGGAGTCTGACCATGACCCTGGTGTCGAGGTGCCTGCATGAGCCGCCTATTCCAACCTTGGCAGTTGCTCGTCACGATTCTGGCCGGTTGGATGGCCGAGCAGCAACAGCTCATTGAATACCTCCGGGCGGAGAATCCAGTCCTCAAAGAACTGCACGGCCAAAAGCGACTGCGGCTCACGGACGACCAACGACGCCGCTTGGCCGTGATCGCCCGGAACCTGA
>CAYLYE010000106.1:20362-20785 GCA_964387325.1 uncultured Planctomycetaceae bacterium | reverse complement strand
GACGCGTTGGGATCAGCCGCGGGGCGCGGAAAACGTCGTGCGAACAACTCGCCCAGGTGAGGCGCGAGCACCATCGCCAAAGCGGGCGCGAACCAACTGATGAGCCGTACGTGTACCAGCGCGAGATAACCGGTCACGCCCAGCCAGAACAACTCGCGGGCACGGATGCCACGCCGACTCCAGCGCCACACGAATAGCAGTGTGATAAAGCCCAACGCAAACTCTCGTCCACCCACGTTGAGCAGCACCAGCGAACCCCAGTCGGGCAAATCTCGCAGGATCGGGTTCTTGGCTAGCCGCAGGACTTCAAACCACAGCTCGATGCCGTAGGGGTTAACGAGCGTCGCGGCCAATGCCAGTTCGGTCGCGATGACCCAAGAGCGAAAGGCCGGGTCGGCCAAGACGCGCCACGGACTCCCCGTC
>CAYLYE010000106.1:0-20352 GCA_964387325.1 uncultured Planctomycetaceae bacterium | reverse complement strand
CCCAAAGCAGTCGTGAGCAGCAACACTAGACCGACCACAAACGTGATGTGGACGTTGGCCCAGAGGGCGAACAAAGGGACGAGCCCATACCACAACCAACGCTGCGGACCGTGAGCCGAGAAATCGTCGTTCGCTGCATCGTCGTTGTGCGACACGTTGCGACACATCAACCATGCCAGGATCGAAAAGCAGAGTATGGAGAAGATCTCAGGTCGAATGATCGCGGTACGGCTCCAACCCACGGCGACCGCCACAAGCGCGGCGAGCAACATCGCCCCCACGCTGCGCGATTGCAGGAACATGGCTCGGCCGAGAAACAGCAGTGCGATCCAGACGACCAGGGCGAAGCATTGCGAGAGCCCCTCGGCGCCAAAGTAGTGCTCGACCTGCTGGAGCGCCACCTGTGAGAGCCACGCCGCGTCGATGACCGGCATCCCCTCGAGCAGCGGCATCGTCGGGTCGGCCTTGGGCAGCGCCTGCTCGGCAACAATTGCCCGACCGTAGATCAAGTGTCCCCACAGCTCCGTGTGTCGGAGCGGCAGGTAACTGAAGATCATCAGGAGCACGCCAAAGAATAGCGTCACGGGGGCGTGAATCAGGCGGAGCGCAAATCGAGAGCTGAGCACGGGGGTGAGAACCGGCTCGTTCGACGCTTCTGCGGGGCTTACCTCGGTCATGGGGCGAATTTCCAGCACGTTCGAGAAGACAATACACGTCCGTGCGGAAATGTTGGTTGCAAAAGAGGGGTTGTCCAACCGAGCGAGCAAAAGCGGGCGAAATTCTTCTGCCGAGGAGACCGAACAGATGCCGCTCCACCCATTGTGGTGGATATGCGACTTGCCGGAAAATATTCGGTAAATCCGATTCATTCGACCCATTCGTCCTATAGCTCTAAAATCATGTATAATTTGCACATCACTCAAATTGACCAAGGCGTATTTCGCACCTAGGGTAAAACAGCCGTTGTGGCGTGATTCCCTGGTTTGGACTGCCGAGGAGAGCACTCGTGAGTGCCTTGGATTTTGCCTTTGTCATTGTGGTGTCTGTGTTTGTGCTCATTGGGGCGGTTTGTGATTACCGCACCAAGAAGCTCCCCAACTGGCTGACGGTACCAGGCTGCGCGGCGGGGCTCGTCTTCCGCCTGGCGAAAGGGTTGCTGACCGATTCGGGCCTCATGACCGAGTTGCTCGACGGTTTCGGTGGCTTTGCGACCGGATTTGGCATCCTGCTCGTGCTGTGGCTCATTGGCAGCGGCGGCGCGGGAGACGTCAAGCTCATGGGTGCGCTGGGCATGTGGCTGGGAACCAAGTTGACCCTGGCGGTCTTTGTGGTCAGTGCGATCTTTGTGCTCGTCGGCAGTGTTAGCGTGCTGGCCTATCACATGCTGCAACGGGGGATCGAGCGGACCCGCAAAAAGTATCTGCAAACCGCCGACACGCGCGGCTTGAGCGCCGAGGCGAAACACGCCGCCGAGATGAAGCGTCGTGTGCAGCGCCGGCTCATGCCCTACGGTGTACCGGTAGCCTTTGCCACTTGGTCGGTTCTGGCTTGGTGGATATCGCACATTACGGGTTAGTCGAACACGTTCCTTACACGATCGTCATCATGAACTCGAATCATCACCCCCACACGACGCAACGAACCCGCCGCCACGAGCGGCGCGGCGCGATATTGAGCGCTGAATTGGTCTTCGTGCTGCCGGTCGTGCTGACCGTGTTGATGGCGATGATCCAGTTCAGCATGTTGTGGTCCACGCAGCAGTTGGCCCACGGCGCGGCTGCGGCCGGGTGCCGCACGGCAACCTATCCAGGAGCGACGAAGCAGGACGTCGAATGGGCGGTCGCGCGAGCGTTACACAAGCCGGCACTCGCTCAGAATTGTCTTGTTCAGGTGCAGGGTGGCCTGCATGTCGGCGACGAAGTGCTCGTGACGGTGCAGTTGCCGCAGAGCGTGGCGGCGCCGGACCTTCTGCGTTTCGTGGGCTATAGCCTGCAAGGGCGTGTGCTCACGGCGCAATGTTTAATGCGGAAAGAATAATCGTTACTTCGAGAATCCTCGGCCCGGCGTGGTCGAGCCCAAAAAATAAGCTACATAGTCGTGGACCCTAACGGCGCAACACAAGGAAATTGATCCATGCGACTCACTACCGGCACCTTGCTTGTCGGCATTTTTGCGATTTTGTTCGCGCTCATCGGCGCGTACGCGCTGCGTGCAGCGTTGGCGAAAGACCCACCGCCGCCGGCAGCCGGACCGCGTTCGATCACCGTGCCCATCGCGGCGATGGAACTCGCGCCGGGTCGTAAAATTCTGATGAGCGATATGGTTCTCATCAGCATGACGGCCAAGGACATTGAAGAACGGCAACTCCCGTTGCAGACGCTCATGATCATGACCGAGCAGATCATTGGTCGTGTGCTCAAGAGCGGAATGAAGCAGGGAGACGCGTTCCTCACGACGAACTTGTATCCGGAAGGGGAGTTGCCTGACTTGGCCGAGAAGTTGGCTCCGGGCTTGCGTGCGTTCACGATTCCGATCGACGACTTTAACGGTGTCGGCGGCGCGGTTCGCAATGGCTCGTTTGTCGACGTGCTTTTTCGCACGACGGCCCGACCGGGCGATCAGACCCGGCAAGTCGCCGAAATTCCTGAAGCGACGGTGACGCTCGTCGAGAACGTGCAGATTATTGCCGTGAATCGTCAGCAGGTCCAAGCGGCCCGCTCGCAGAATCAGACCACCGACATTCGTCAGAGCAATCGGGCTGCCCCGACGGTGCTCAACGATCTGGGGCCGCTTAAGGCGGTCACGCTGGCCGTGACGCCCGATCAGGCCAACGTGCTCAAGGCGGCCATGGGACGCGGCGAGATGAGCATTGATCTGCGGCGCGAAGTCGACGACGGGACCAATAAGCTCGGCGCGATCACGCTGGAAAAGATTTTGGGGGTCAAGGCGCCCACGCCGCCGACGACCGTCGAGACGTGGATAGGTGGCTCGCGCGGCACGCTCACGTGGGACGAGTATGGTAACCCACTCGGCGGTAGTGGTAGTGGCGGCGGTAGTGGCGGTGGCTCCCACAGTCAAGCCAACGGCGGCGGCTTGCATTATTACGGCAACATCAATGGCTTCGGCACCTCGGGACTCGGCCCCGGTGGTGCTGCCGGTGGCGGACCTGGTATGGGGACGCGCACGTCTGATCTCCCCAATAGTATGTTGCCCATCCCGGGCGGGATGGGTTCGCCACGCGGGGTTCCGCAAGGTGCTCCGGGCGGACCGGGTGGCGGCGCGGGGGCACCGGCTCCGATGCCCAGCCAAAGCACCCAAGGCTACTTGCCCTCGAATCCTCAAGCAAACTGGGCGCTCCCCAACGGCGACGCCTATGGCTACTACAGCTCAAGTTATTCGTATCCGTATGCTCCGCCGGGCGTAGTGACTCCGCGCCCCTACGGTTACTAACAGGTGCGCACGCACCGCGTGCGATTTAGAGTGGTGTCTTGAACGGTCCGCAGCGTGTGTGTGTTATGTCTCGCCTAACGAACCATCGCCGCCCATCGAGTCGTCGCCGCAGCGGCTTCGTCGCGCTCACGCTGATCGTGGGGATGTGCGTCGTCCTGTCCGTATTGGCGATGGCTTGGAACATTGTCCGGCTCGCGAGCATGCAGCAACAGCTGCGGCAGGTCTGCGAGGCGTCGGCTTTGGCCGGCGCGGCTGAGTTGCTCGACTACCAGGAACTGCGTGGGCTCGGCGACCCGCTGCGCTGTCAGTTGTCGGCCCGGGTGCGGGCGCAAGAGATCGCGTCGCGCTACGCGATCGAAGGCCAAGAGGTGGTCATCGATGCCAATTTGTCTAATGCGGCCAGCGGCGATGTGGTGTGCGGCTTGGTTCGCGAGCCGCAACGGGTTTACGATCCGCTGCTGATACCGTTTCGTGGCGAGGCGGCCAACACGGTGCTCGTCAGCACGGGGCGGACCTTGGTTCGCGGCAACCCCGTCACGATGTGGCTGGGGCAAAGTTGCGGCGTGCTCACGAGCGACATCCAAGTCGCGGCCCGCGCAACCGTCGACTCGCGCATTTGTGGCTTTCGTCCGAAAGGGCTGACCTGTGTGCCGATGGTGCCGCTGGTCTGCAATCGAGACGATTGGGCCAGCGCTTTGCAACAAGGGTTGCTCCCTAACGTGAACGACCGCTTTGTCGTCGATCATCGTTCACATACGGTGAGCGATGGCAGCGACGGGCTGGTCGAGGCCGAACTCCGCGCGCCGCTCGGCGACAGTGGTACGGTGGTGGGCAACAACCCGCAGGCTGTCCGTATGGAGCTGCTCAGCCTGAGTGGCGATGACCTCGACGCACAAACGCTCGACCGCCGGATGTGGTACGGGCTTGATCGAGACGATCTGGCCCATTTTGGCGGCGAGTTTGTCATTGACGTGGATCATCCAGCGGGGCTCGTCTGTGACACCCACGCCACGTTCGATCGCGATTGGATCAATCGCGGCTGGGGAGCGCGTGGCCCGGTGCGGATTTTCCCATTGGGTTACAAAACCTCGAACGAGTCACAGCAGTACGTGATCACTGGTTTCGGCGCGGGAGTGATCGTGAACACATTTGTCGACGAGTCGACGCAGCCGCCTCAGCTGGTGATGCGCGTACAATGCGCGGTATTGGCCACCAGCACGGCCGTCACTCGCAACGACGTCGCGCCGCATCCGCATCTCGCTAAGTTATTTCTTTCGCAATAGGCAACGGTCAGCCATGAGCACGATGAACAACACCTTCGAGGCGATCAACACACCGACGCTGACGGTTAATCCGGTCGAGCTCGAGTTCCAGCGTGTCAAGGCGCGGCTGCACGAGCAGTTGGTCGAGGCCTTCGATCTGTCGCGGATCGGCAAGCTCGGCCGCGAACAGCTGTCGAACGAGATTCGCGCGTTGGCCTCGACGGCCGTGAACAACAATAAGGCGCTGCGCGATCGTGGCGACCGCGACCGGCTGATGAACGAGTTGGTCGACGAGATATTCGGCCTCGGACCATTGGAAAAGCTCATGGCCGATCCGACGGTCAGCGACATCCTGGTGAACAACTCGAAGACGGTGTTCGTCGAGCGATTTGGCCGCTTGGAGCCGACCGATGTCGTGTTTGCCGACGACGATCACGTGCTGCGGATCATTCAGCGGATTGTCGCGCGGTTGGGGCGGCGCATCGACGAGTCGAACCCGATGGTCGACGCCCGACTGCCGGACGGTTCGCGCGTCAACGCCGTGATTCCACCGCTGGCACTTGAAGGGCCTGCGCTCTCGATTCGCCGCTTTGGCGCCGAGGCGCTGAAGGTCGAGAACCTGATTCAATACGGCACGCTGACCGCGGATGTGGTGCAGTTTTTGTCTGCGGCCGTCGAGGCCCGCGTGAGCACGCTGATCTCGGGAGGCACTGGTGCCGGTAAGACGACGCTGCTCAACGTGTTGAGCCGTTTCATTCCGACCGAAGAACGGATCATCACGATCGAAGACTCGGCGGAACTCATCTTGCAGCACAAGCATCGCATCCGCATGGAAACTCGCCCGGCGAATACCGAAGGGCGCGGCGAAGTGACCCAACGCGACTTGGTACGCAACAGTCTGCGCATGCGGCCCGACCGAATTATCGTCGGCGAAGTTCGTGGTCCCGAAGTCTGGGACATGCTCCAGGCCATGAACACGGGCCACGAGGGCTCCCTGACTACGATCCACGCCAATACGGTCCGCGACGCGCTCGCCCGATTGGAAATGATGGTCGCCATGACCGGCTTCGATTTGCCGATCAACGTCGTGCGACAGTATGTCGCCTCGGGCATTCACCTGCTGGTGCACGTGAGTCGACTCAAGGGAGGTTCGCGCAAGCTGATGGAAGTGAGCGAGATCGTCCGTGTCGATGAGAAAGGTCAGCTCATCGTTGAAGACATTTTTGGCTTCAAGCAGACCGGCGTCGACTCCAACGGCAATGCCGTGGGCGAGTTTTATGCCACGGGCAATCGACCTAAGTGCCTCGAACGACTGCACAGCGCGGGCATCACGGTTCCTGACAGCCTGTTCCACAAACGTCGCATTGAGCTGGGAGGCAACCGATGATCCTGCCGATTGCGATCTATGTGGCCATTGTGCTCGTGCTGGGAGGCGCGACGGCGTACTTGGTCTATCGCGACCAGAGCGCTTTCGAGGCCGCGCAGACCGAGGCCACCACCGACAAGGTTCAACTGCTGACCACGCCGGTTCAAGACGACCCCACGCAACGTGGCTTGGGGCGAATCGACCACGGCTTCGACCGCTTGATCTATCAGACCGGCATGGGGCTATCGTCGGCCACGGCACTGGCGTTGATGTTTATCGTCGGCTTGTGCATTGGCGGGCCGTTGTTCGTCTGGCTCGATAATCCTTTTGTGGGAATCGCCGGACTGCTCTTGGGAATGGGTATCGTCTGGGGCGTGTTCGTGTTTCTGCGCAACCGACGGTTGGCGCAGATTCGCGCCCAACTGCCCGAGGTCGTCGATCTGATCGCCCGCGCCGTTCGCGCTGGCGAATCGGTGGATCAGGCGGTCGAGGCGGTGGGACGCTCGTTCGGAGCGCCGCTGGGGATCGAGTTCCAACGCTGTGCTCGGCAATTGCACATGGGTCTGTCGATGTCGGCTGCGATGAAGGCGCTCTCGTATCGCGCGCCGATCACCGAGGTCCGCATCCTCGCGGCGACCTTCAACGTCCAACGCCGCACGGGTGGCAATGTCGCGGAGAACCTCGATCGGCTGGCGCACGTGATTCGCGACCGCTTGAGCTTTCAGCGGCAGTTTCAAGCCGCGACCGGCGGAGCCCGCTTGGGAACGATCCTCATCGCCTTGGCTGGCCCGATCGTGTTTGGAAGCATGATCCTGATTCAGCCGGACTATATGGGACAGTTCTTCCTGCAACCGAGCGGCATCACTTGGCTGGCCACGGCCATCGTGCTGCAGCTCGTCGGCTTGGCCGGCGTCACCATCGTATTGAGAAACAATTACTAAGCACTGCGATTGAACGAGACTGATCGAGTCGCGCGGATTTACCATCGGGACGGCCATGTTTAGCACGATCAACCTGATTACCTTTGCCGTCTTTTGTGCGCTGCTGGGCTTGGCGACGTTCGTGATCAATCGGATCCGCTCGTGGCAGACGGGCGTCGGCAATGAGTTGGCCGCCGATGTCTCCAAAGGCATTTTCATGGGGACCTCGACCCCCACGACTAGCGATAACATGCCGTCGATCGTGGTGCCGCCGGATGATCTGACCCGCTATTTGCGTCAGGCGGGCTATTACAGCCCCAAGGCGGCTGAAGAACTCGGCATGCTGCGCGTGGGGGGCATGTTGCTCAGCGCGGTCGTCACGGCCATTTTTGTCGTGATGGTCGGCTCCGAGCGCGGTGACCTGTTGCCGAATATTATCGGCTGCGGTATTGGTGGTATGTTGGCGGCCTACTTGTTGCCCTGGATTTG
Source organism: uncultured Planctomycetaceae bacterium (assembly GCA_964387325.1). GTDB lineage: Bacteria > Planctomycetota > Planctomycetia > Pirellulales > PNKZ01 > CAZZBK01. Next base: position 12,865 of record CAYLYE010000106.1, on the reverse strand, counting down.
GATGCGGCTCTCGGCTGCCGGGCGCGTCAATCGTATTCAACGTTCATTGCCCGACGCTTTCGACATGATGTCGATGTGCTTGACCGGCGGCATGGGCATTCATGACGCGCTCGGGCACGTGAGCCGCGAGGTGTTCACCTCGCATCCCGACTTGGGGACCGAACTGGAGATCGTTCGCCGCCAGGCCGAGATGACGACGCTCGCCGAGTCGTTCCGGCAGTTCTCGGCGCGCATCGACGCTCCGGAGGTCGTGTCGCTCGCGGCGATGATTACGCAAGCCGAGCGATTGGGCTCGAACATGGTCGGCGCGTTTCGCGACTTTACCGAGGGCATCCGCCTCAATCAGCGGCAAACAGCCGACGAGCGCGCCAATAAGGCGAGCTTCAAGATGTTGTTTCCCGTCATGCTCTTGTTGCTCTCGGCGATGATCATTCTCTGGGGACCGGCGTGGTTGGAGTTGCGAAACTACTTCCGCAACAACTCGGGCACCGTGAACACGAACCCCGACGTCCGTACGCAGCGGTAGGTGACGCTAAATGACTGGTAAAAATTACGGTTGGTGCGTACTATAATCGCCAACCCTATCATGGATACGGATCGTCCATGTCGACCCGAATTGCAGTCGCTTGGCTCTTGGGGCTCATTGCTTATCTGTTAGCTGTACGACGGCATACTCTCACTGATCATTCAGCCCTTGCTTGGGACAGTTGTCAGCGGCGTTGCCGTTGTCTTGATAGGTCCCGTAATCAACATTGTCTGCAAAGTCATCCGACCTCATTCCTTGCGGAATGTACTTGGATTAGTTTTTAGTGTCGCTGGAGCCACCTTGATTTGCCTTTCGGCAAGCGATCGATTCTCTCATATTGAGTTGGATAAAAAGACTCATGAATCATATCGAGTCTTATCATTGAAACTCACCCTACCCGGTCTTTTTCTGATGGTTTCGGGACCGTTGTTGTCGGCCCTCGGAGAGGATCACCGTAGGCGTTCAGATAATTGAGTGCTTGGTAGGGTCCGCTCTCTGTCTATGCCCATGTTGACGGTTTGACGATCAGATCCGTGACCGGTATGGAGAGCAGGGGTAAGATCATCACCGATCGCCGGGCGGCAACACGGGGCTCTCTATGGTCAGTTCGCTCAACTTCATCGCACCGGTGCCTCGAATAGTTCGCTGCATACGGTGGGCAATCGGTCGATCAGAAGCCTCCAGTCGAACTTGGGCTTCTTGCAGATACGCAGCCATGTTGCCGTTGAATTGGGCAAGTAATTGCCGACGTATCGCGTGAAGTTCATCTAGTATGGAATTATGGGTCATCGTCGCTACCCCCCAGGAATTCGATGGGCGTACAGATCAGCATGCCGGACAAGCCAAGTTCATCGAGCCATCGATACAAACGAGGGAGCTCATGAGCGTTGGCAATGTGCTTGCAATTCTGCGTCAACAGATATTGTACTCCAGCCAAGGCGGCAAGAGCTACATGTAATGCGTCGATTCGCGCGGATGCAGGCATCATGGAGCGACGCACAATCTGATCCGCAACCAGGTTTGCATCGGGATTCACAGGCAATACGGGGATCCCATCAAGCATTTTCATACGTCGAGAGGCTGCGTCCGCATCACCCATGCCGGCTTCATCAATGACCAGTTGCGAAGTAACCACGTCATAAAGTGGCCGTTGTTCAATCATCCAGCGTTTCGCTTGATCTTGAAGAACCGCAACGGTCGGGTCAGGACACGCCCGTGCCGTCGCGTGACTGACGATTGATGTTTCGAGATAAACGGTATCCATCGTCGAAATTCTGTCCTGCGCTCCACATAATGGTACGCACGAGGCGTGGACCGCCTACGGCTTGTGATACACCGCCTGGGGATCAAACACACGTTCGCCGACGATCGTGACCCCTTGCGACGTCACCTGGCGATGGAAACAACTGCGGAAACCGGTGTGACACGCGGCGCCGCCGTGCTGAAACACTTTGAGCAAGATCGTGTCGCCGTCGCAGTCGACGTAAATACTCCGCACGTCTTGCCAGTGCCCGCTCTCTTCTCCCTTGTGCCAGAGCTTGCCGCGGCTGCGGCTGAAGTAGACGGCGCGGCCGGTTGAGACCGTCAGGGCAAAGCTCTCGGCATTCATGTAGCCGAGCATGAGCACCTCGCCGGTGTCGGCGTCCTGAGCGATCGCCGGTAGCAGGCCATCGCTTTTGGAGAAGTCGGGAAATTGGAGCGGCTGGATCGACATGGGGGCTATTCTATTCCAAACCCAAGCAGATCGCCATTCGACGTCGGAGTCGTCTTAAGTTGAGACGATTCTCTCGAAATGGGACATTCCCAACTGTCTAAAGGGGGATTCTGTGAGCTGGGCCCCGTAGTGTCCGTAAAGTCGCTTCGAGCCGACTAGCCGGCTTGGGCCGTAGGATGGGGCTGTCCGTTACGGCACCTACAACCTTTCGTCACCGGGACGACTTGAAGATTCCGGCAGCTAGCAACCGATGCAACTCACAGGGGCACCCCGCGGCTGTGTGTCGCCCGGAGTTCTCGCGCGTGTTCTCCTCCTCCTATTCGCAAGGACCGTTCTCTTGCAATCCTCGCTAAGCGTGATCGTTCCGGTCTATAACCAGCAGCGTGTCATTGGACAAATCGTCGAGCAGTTGATCGACATTCTGCCGGAGTTGACCCCACGATTCGAGTTGCTGATCGTCGATGACGGTTCGACCGACGCGACGGCCGAGGCGGCCCGCGATTTGGCCGCTTTTTACCCGCAAATCATGGTGGTGTCGCATCCCATGCGACTCGGTACGGCGACCAATGTGCGCACCGGGCTGGCCCGTTCGAGCGGCGAGATGGTGCTGATCCGCGACGAGGATTGTCGGGTCGATTTGCACGATATTCCCAAGCTTTGGCGCCATGCGGCGAGCCATGACATCATCATCGCCAAGACCGCTCCACGACATGCGATGGGTTGGATTCCACAGTTGCCGATCGGCCCCGGTTCGTCGCAGCACTCTGGACGTGCGAGCCTGTATTTGCTGCATCGTCGAGTGACCCGCGGGTGGCTCACGCTGGGCGGCGGCGAAGAGTTGCTGACCCATTTGACCCGCAAAGGTTACCCGATCATCGAGGTCGAGACTCGCCAGCCGCGAATGGCAAGCGAGGCGGGCCAACTCGCCGACAAGATTTTACAACAGCTGGGGGCCTCGAACGGATCACCCAACGGTCAGCGCTATGTCCCTCAGCGAGCCGCAGCGGTCGACCCGAAACGCCCGAACTACTTGGCCAAGATCAAAGCCTTTGCCTTGGGCGAATAGGCCCAATCGGGCTCTATATCTTTCGTGGGGTAAGCTTGCCGCATTTTGCTACGCGCCCTACGATAATCGAAGTTGGCACGCAATTCGCTTCTCATCTTGTCCCAACGAGTCAGTTCTGACTCACCATCGTAACTCAGCGCATTACGCGTTGGGTTAGATTTTACGGCATCACGCCTCACCTCTACTGCGGCGCAAGCTCTGCGGAGCCTGACGACCGAGCGATCGTTGTTTGTGCATTGGCGACCCGATCGTCGTCGAGATCAAGCAATCGTTTTGATGGCATGTTTACGGCGGAGTGATCACAACACGGCGCAGAAGTGTGGCGAACGGCCACGCTTGAACCGTGTGTGCGCACAAGGCCGGCTCTCGCAACCAATACCCGACGAAGTTATCCCGTCTCGCTGTGGCGTCTGGCCGATGTTGCAGCACCCTTCGTCGCGACGAGCCATGTCCGCGAGTCGATTGCCGCTCGATGCTCGAGACAGCGCCACGAAGGTTTCCTGTCACATCTTCTCATCTCATCTCCATCGGCCAATCGGCACGGAAAAAAGGAAGTTACCCATGAGTACCGCAGAAATCGGCATCCACAGCTTTGAAGGTTTCCAAACACCCTCGGTCAGCGGCGTTCCGCAACGTCGTATCTATCATCGCATTCGCGAAGTGCGTCACGAGCAAGGTTGTTCGCTGCGGCGCGTCGCGCAGCTGATGAAAATTGACATCGCGCAAGCTCGCCGCGAAGAAGACGAGGAAACCGACCTCCCGTTGAGCCGGCTGGTCGAATGGCAAAAAGTGCTCGAAGTTCCGTTGGCCGACTTGCTTGTCGACAACGATGCTCCGCTCTCGCCGCCGGTGCTCGAACGCGCTCGCATGGTGCGAATGATGAAAACAGCCGTGGCCATTCAAGAGCACACGCGCGATGCGACCGTGCGTCGCTTGGCGGAAACGCTCATCACACAGATCAAGGAAGTGATGCCCGAGCTCGAAGGGGTCACCGGCTGGACATCGCTCAATCCGCGTCGCACGCAGCGCCAGTTCGGCCGCATCGTCTCGGGCCTGGATCGCCTGTTCGATTGGTACAACCGCGAGACGTAATCGTCACCCCCAAGCCTTCGGCCCGCTTGGCTCGCCGAGGTGACGTCACGTTACTCTCGTGCGCGCCAAGCGGGTTCGAATCGGTGTGTGCGGGGGATCGTTCGTTGAGCCCATTCTTGAACAGGAATTCTATCATGCTGACGCGCGTGGATCAGGATGCGTTGCGCGCCTTGGTGGGATTAGCGCAACGTGAATATGAACAGCTTGTCTTGGCCGAACGGTTACGGGACGAAGCGCCCGTACCCACGATTTCGCCCTCATCGACCGAGCGAGCTCGCCCCGAATCGAGAAGTCGACCGAGTGACGCAACGGCGCCGCGAAAGCCGCGCTAGTTGTTTGCCGCTCGCCGAGGTGAATTCAATCGCACCTCGACGGGCACGAACACCCTGGCCGCCGATTCAACGGTCGGCGCGCCAGGGTGTTCATTTTTCAGGCGATTCTCTCGACTTGTTCGCGATGCGCGCTCCGCTGTGTGAGCGCGGATAACAAACGCTCACCTTCAGCGAAGTTGTGGGTGATAGCCTCGTGCCTTGAGCGGAATTCGGTACAAGCTCAAGTCGATCGTGATGTAGAGCATGTTCAACTCGTCTCCCACGCCGAACTCGACGTTGCTCGGCAGCCCCACGACCTTGTCGCTCGCTTGATTCGCAGCGCCGGTCGCAATGAACGCCAGCTCTTTACCCTGAGGATCGATCACCATCACGCCCGGCCGAGTGGCCTCGCGCACCGTCAGGTAGATGTTTCCGTTCGCGTCGACGGTCATGCCGTCGCAACCCTTCTTGTCGCCGAAGTCGATCAGTGTGCGGCGTTCTCCAACGACCTCCCCTTTCTCGTTGAGCGGGAAGGCGTAAATGGCCATCTTCACATGCTTGGCCGGCGGCGGCTGACGGACGTCTTCGCTCCCATTGTCGTGATCGGCCACATAGAGCGTCTTGTCGTCCGGACTCAGTGCCACGCCGTTGGGCTTGTTCACATCATGGGTCACCTCATGCACGGTGCCATCGCGCTCGATGCGGTAAACGCTCCGAAACGGCTGCTCGCGCGGTTCGTCTCCGAGGTACTTCGGGTCGCTGAAATAGATGCGTCCCTGTCGATCGAGGCAAATATCGTTGGGGGCATTGAACCGTTTGCCTTGATAGCGATCGGCGACAACCGTCTTCTTGCCCGTCTTGATGTCCCAGCGGCTCACACAGCGGCCGCCGTAGTTGGCCCCTTCGCAGGCCAGCAGGTTCCCTTCGCGATCAAAGACCAAACCATTGGCCTTGCCGCTATCGGCTGTGAAGGTCGAGGTTTGTTTCGTCCGCGGGTCGAATCGCACGATCAGGCCACCGTCGGTGCCGAAGGGAATGTCGGTGAAGTAAATGCTGCCGTCAGGCGCGACGGCCGGGCCCTCGGTCAAGCCCCCCTTGATGGGCGCGCTGCGCGTGTAAAGCAATTCGAGTTTCGCCGTCGGCGCGACGATGGTCTCACCCGTCGGGGGTGGTACCTCGGCGGCGATGGCCATGGAACCACTGAACAAAACCAGCAGACTCAGTACTTGGCGACGCATGAAGCAACCCTTGAACGTATGGTAGGAGCGGATCATCAGCCCTGTTGCGGCTACCAGATTACTCGCCCCAGCCGCTCAGGGCCAGCAAATCGTGCATCCAGGCCGCTTGACCCCCGGGCGGAACCATGTAGACTCGACAGGGTCGCCGCAACGAGCAGACCGGCTCGTTGCCCCCACGCGCGAGTGGCGAAATTGGCAGACGCACCAGCTTGAGGGGCTGGCGAGAGCAATCTCATGGAGGTTCAAATCCTCTCTCGCGCACTTGGTTCCACGCCGTAATAAGCCGGCCGGGGCACGGTCCCCCGGCATCCTTCCTTCTTCTCCCCATCGACGGTTCGCTGTGCCTATCCGCGTCGATGCTTGGGGGTTGTGGCTCGGTCCGCTCGTCTTGCTCGGGTGGCTCCTCGGCGTCGATCCTGATCTGCTGGGCCTGTCGCTTGAAGCCCATCGACTCGCCGGCATCATGGCGCTGGTCATCATCTGGTGGGTCACCGAGCCGATCCCGATCCCGGCCACGGCACTGCTTGCCGTCGTATTGAGCGTGTTTCTCGGCGCGGCCATGCCCAAGGGGGACGACTCCGCCGCCAAGCTCGCCTTGATGCCATTCGCCGACCCCAGCGCGTTCTTCTTGCTCGGTGGCATGTTCATCGGCCAAGCCATGTCGCGCCACGGACTCGACCGTCGCTTCGCGCTCGGCATCCTCTGCACACGTTGGGCCGGCCGTTCGCCTGGCAGCGCGCTGCTGGCTGTCGGAGCCGCAGTCGCTTTGGTCTCGATGTGGATCAGCAACACCGCCGCCACCGCGATGATCTATCCCGTCACGCTGGGCATCATTCAGGTGTTAGCCGCCGGCAGTGGTGCTCATGCCGAAAATTTTCGCCGCGGACCGTACGCGACCGGCCTGCTGCTCATGACCGCCTACGCATCGAGTGTCGGTGGCGTCGCGACCCCGATCGGCTCGGGGACCAACGTACTGGCCCGCGGCATGTTCGAGCGGCAAGAGTACTTTGGCCACAGTGTCGATTTCGTCCCCTGGATGATGCTCGGCATCCCGCTCATGCTGGTCGTGTTCGCCGGCATGTACTTGTGGCTGCGCTGGATCTCGCCGGCGACCGAACTCGATTTGCCGCGACTGCGTGAATACCTGCACGAGCAACAACGCCAACTCGGCCCTTGGAAACGCGGCGAACTCAACACACTGCTCGTGTTTCTCACGGTCGTCACATTCTGGGTGTTGCCCGGCGTGTTGACGCTGCTCGGCGACAAGCCGCTGCAAGTCTGGTTTCGGCAGCGATTTCCCGAGGATATGGTGGCGCTCGCCGCGCCGGTGCTCTTATATCTGCTGCCGGTCAACTGGCGCGAGCGCCGCTTCACGCTCGAAGCGGCCGACTTCAATCGCATCGACTGGGGCACGATCTTGCTCTTCGGAGCAGGCTTGTCGCTCGGGTCGCTCATGTCGCGCACCGGCCTCGCCCAGGCACTCGGCGAAGGGTGTCTGCTCGCGCTCGGTTCGCGCGATCTCGGCACGATCACCGCGCTGGCGATTGTCGGCGGCATCGTGCTCAGCGAGTTCACGAGCAACGCAGCCACCGTGGCGGCCTTGTTCCCGGTCGTGTTTCAGATGTGCCGCGCGGCGGAGATCGACCCGTGGTCGCCGTCGATGGCGCTGACCTTCGCGGCCAGCTTTGGTTCGGCGTTGCCGGTGTCGACCCCGCCCAATGCGATTGTCTACGGCAGCGGCTTGATCGGTGTGCGGCGCATGATCCGCGCCGGCTTGGTGCTCGACATCATCTGCGGCATCGCGATCTGGGTCGTCATGCGCTTCGCGACCGAGTGGCACTGGTCGCCTGGTTGAGGATGCGTCGGCAGTGCCGACGGCTTGGAAGTGAGCGCGCAACAAAAAGCGTGCCCACGATCCGCCTGTCGTGGGCACGCTCGGCGTGCTTTGCGTTACCGCAAGTGCGAAACTAGATCGCCGACTCGGCCGACTCGCCGGTGCGAATGCGGACGACATCCTTCAACTCGCTCACGAAAATTTTGCCATCGCCGACTTGGCCCGTTCGGGCATTGGTGACGATCGTGTCGATGACGCTCTTGGCGTCAGCCGCGGCGACGACAACTTCAATTTTCACCTTGGGGACAAAGTCGACAGCGTACTCGGCGCCACGATAGGTCTCGGTGTGCCCCTTCTGGCGACCGAACCCGCGAACCTCGGTGACGGTCATTCCCTTGATGCCCCGCTCGCTGAGTGCATTCTTGACCGCTTCGAGCTTGAAATGACGAATGATGGCTTCGATCTTTTGCATGATGGTGCTCCTATGACAGAGAAGGGTGTGTTGTGGGTGACACCCAGTCATAAAGCACAAGACGTGCCAGAGTGAACAAAGGCCGTCGGTTTAAGACGCAATCACATGGCGCAGCAAGATTTAAAATCTTTCCGCTCGTGACAGATGTGAGCGAGCACGGCGTGTCACATTCACAACCTTGAGTGTGACAGCAGAGAACCGCGATGGTCGTAAAGTCCAGCGCACCCGTCGATTACGCACGATTCACAATCTTGCGACCAGGTTTCACGCTCGCGCGACATCGAGTTGCCTGCACACGGTGGCCCGCTGCGGTAGGCTATTTCAGCTTGCGGTCCGGAGGCAACGGACGCGCGACTTGCTTTAAGCCCCCCTCGGGCTCGTCACTCACATCAATCTCCGTGGCGGGCGTCGGTGTTTGAATCGGCTTCGGACTGCGTCGAGCCGTCTCCAGTTTTGGTCGGAGATTCTCATTCGTCGGCGACGGCGTGTTCGTATCGCTGTAGATGGCCGATTCGGCGAGCTTCCCTTCCGGAGTCCACCACGACCATTGACCTTCTTGGGCACCGCGTTCGAAGGCGCCTTGGATCTGTCGCACGCCGTTCTCGTGCCACCAGGTCCAGCGACCTGTTTGCAAGCCGCCGACATATTCTCCCTCGATGGCTTTCTGGCCGTTGGGATGCCAGAAGTTGAATTTTCCGTCGGGCTGATCGTCGACGTATTTGCCTTGCATGGCCATCTGGCCGTTGCGATGCCAGGTGACGTACGGTCCGTTGCGCAGGTCCTTGCCCTCGCGGCCTATGACCTTGATGCGATGGACGCCAGCCCACCAGTCGAGCTCGACCTCGACCCGTTCCCGCGCGATCGAATACAGCGCTTCGGTCTTCTTGACTCCCGGCGCGTACCATTCGACCTGTACCACCTCGCGGCGGCCGTGATCAAATTTTTCCTTGGCAATCAGCTCGCCATCCGGAGCCCATTCAGTGAATTCGCCATGCGGCTCGCCGTCGAGATACTCGACTTGGCGCCAGGCTTCACCGTTCGGATAGAGCCACATGCACTTGCCGTCGCGGTGATTGTCTTTGTAGTTCCACTCGAAGACCTGCCGACCCTCGGCGTCGACGACCGACCAAGCACCGCTGAGTTGATCGTCGACGAACGTGCCGGTCGATACGAAGGGGGCCTTGAAGAGCTTGCTCAACGGGCCGCCGAGCACCTCGGCCTCGCCCGCCTCGAAGTTGCGAACCCACTGGCCTTGTCGCTTGCCTTGCACGTATTCGCCACTGCCGAGCAGCCGGCCTTTTTCGTCCCACTGCGTCCACGTGCCGTGGTTGACGTAATTACCATCCGGATCGAGCGTCACTTGGCGCTCGATCTTGACGTTACGATTCGGATAGCGTTCGCGAACCGTCTCCCGTTCGCTCGAAGTGGTCAGCGCCGGCGAGGCTTTCGTCGACTTGACTTCGTCGAGCGACGTTTTGAGCAGCGGAGGCTCTTTGCCGATCGGGGCGGCCCAAAGCGAACCGCTCGACAGGGCGAGCGACAGTCCGCAGGCGAGTGGGGCGACAAACGTCTTGCGCGAGAACGGTGACATCGACATGCTCCTGGGCGCTACGCTGACAGAGGTTGCTCTGCCAGGACAATCGTTTCAGCTAGAAAAATTGATCGACGCGGCATGTCGTGCTTGTTGATTTAACTCGCTGTAGCTCGCAAAGCATGTGCAGATTGACTAGATTGCCAGACGAGTTTCGCGCTGAGCGATAAAAACGCCCTTAGAGTCTACCACCTCGCCCCAACTTCATGCCCGCACTCATGCCCACTGTGCTACCGCGACGATAGCGTTTCGTCGTTGAACAGTACTTTGAGCATCCCGTTCGGCCCGGACGGTTCAACCGTGTCAGCGTTTCGCAGCCAGACTTTCGAGCGCATGGCGGGGGCGTCGTCGGGGAGGATTTTTCGCCGCGCGGACGTGCCGCGCTCGGCAAGGGTTCGCGGCTCGGGTTCTAAGGCCGTGGTCTCGCCACCGGGAGCCGGGATCAACTTGGGAGCTGGTAACGCTCGCGGTTGAGCGTTCGGTTCCTCCTTGCGCGGCGCGGGGACCGATTCGAGCTCCTCCTGGACCTGACGCGGATCGATCCCGATGTCGCGCATCCATTGGTCAGGCACGTCGGGCGCGAGCGGAAACGGATCGTCGATCCGCTGTAAAACTTGCTCCCAAGGAACCTGGACCCACATGCCGCGGTCGTCGAGTTCCATGATCCCGAGATCGCGATAGATTTGCATGAGCTCGGCATAATAGTTGAGCCAGACGCTCATGAAGTTGTTCTGCGAGTTGCGCAAGTCCGAGATGGCCGTGAGCAAGTTGAGCGCCGCGGTCGGACCCAACTGCGCACTGGCTTGTCCGGGCAGAACCGGTGCGGGCGGCTCGTTCAAGTCCTCGCGAGTCTTGTCGACCCGGCGGACCGAGATGACCACCGCACGGCGTTGAATTTCCAAGTTCTGTTCGAGTTGCCGCAGGTTGCGAAGATCCTGTCGCATGAGCTGGTTCTGCGTGTCTTCGTAGCGGATGAGCGTGCGGCGGTCTTGCAGATAGTCGACAAGCGCCTGTCGATAGTTGTTACGTTCGAGCAGACGTGTGAACGGTCCGTCGATGCGGAGCCCGGCTTGCATGGCGCTGGTCGTGCCGTCGAAGTTTAAGGGGTTGTTGCCGCGGGTGCTCACATTGCCGTTGAGAGTGACTTGCAAGTTCGACCGCAGCGCGTTGGCGTTGTATTGGATCAAACGCCAGGTGTCGACCAGCGTGGCTCGATTGTTCATCCAGTCGAGCCGATTGGCCCGGGCGATCATGAGTGCCTTCTCGGCCGTCAGATCGAGCTTTTCGATCACGATCGATTCGAGCCGCGCGCGCGCTTGGATCAGCGACAGTTCGGTGGCTTGCGCGTCGAGTCCCGAGGCTCGTGCAACGAGTTGCTCCAGTATTTTTGGCCCGTTGGTCTCGTTGAGCGTATCGCGCAGCGTACGCAGTTCGTCGGCCCCGAGTGAAAAGCGTTTTTCGAGTGTTTCGAGTGCTGTTTCCAACTCGCTCATCTCTTTGGTGAAGCGGGCTTTCTCGTCTGGATCGCTTATTAGCTTTTCGCGTTGCGGACCCACGAGTCGCATCTTTTCGATGTCCTGGTACACTTCGGCGAAGCGTTCCTCGGCTCGATTGCGAATCCGCTCGAAGTGGTCGATTGCCGCGAGCACGTCGTCGCGCGGCGCCTCGACCGCGATGTCGCCCAGCGACTCGATGAAGTCGGCGACCGTGCTCTGAAAGACGGTCGTTTTGGGATCGATGAACTGAAACTGCTTGATGAGCGAGTCTTCCAGGTCCATCGGCATGTCCGGTGGCAGGCTGAGGGTTTGCCGCTTGAAGGTGTCGAAGTTGTTGTCTTGGGTCATGATGGCCTGCAAGAGCGTGGCCCGTTCGGTCTGGATGTTTTGTCGGAATTGGTCGACCTGCACGATGTCGATGAGGCCGGCTTCTAGATTCGCTTCGAGCAATTTGAGGGTGCGGATTTGCAGATCGAGGCTGTTCTGTTGATTGCGGATTTGCTGCATGCCTTGCAGCAGACCGACATACCCGCCGACGGTCCCCGCGCCGCCCCCGGCGAAGCCGGCCGAGCCCGCCCCCGCCCCGCCTCCGGCGCCGAACCCTGATCGCCCCAGATTGGTCGCGGTGCCGACGGCGCCAAAGCCACTGGAGCCTTGACCGCTGAAGCCATCCAAGCCCGTGCCGCCAAAAAAGCCGCCGCGACGCTGGGGGCCCGAGATCGTCGCGTCGCCAATCGCGACATTCGTGAAGTAGCCTTGTCGGTAGCGTTCGAAGGCCCGCACGTTGGCCAGCAGATTACGCTCGGTGATCGTGAGTCGTTCGAGCGCGACGGCTCGACCACCTTGGCGTAAGAGCGGTTGCACCAAATTGAAGTTGAGCAACGACACGTTCGAGAACTGCTGGGGTCCCGCGAATTGCCAGACGATCGAATTGGCAAAACCAACGATCACCTCGCCGCCGGTGGCCAACTTTCTCTGGAATTGAGCCGACGAGCCCCCCAGGCTTGTCAGCGTGCTGGTGCCTGCGTTGAGCGTGCTCTGTGCCAAGCCGCTGCTGGCTTTGTTTCTTCCCTGCGTGCTGTAGAGCAAGCCCTCGCCAGCATAGAACTGGGTCGCAAAGCGGAACCGCTCAGCGCTCACGTCAAGGGCCGAGAAGTAAACGGTCTCGATCTGCTGGCGGAAATCGTCGCTATGGATCTGGCCCAGTAGCATGGCCGTGTCGAGATCGAGCTTCACGGCTCCGTCGTCGGTCATCGGCGCGTAGGTGGGCACGAGCTGCACCCAGTTTGGACTTTCGAGGTCGTGCCGGTCGCCATTCTTGTGCCAGTACGGCCAGTGGTTCATCCCATTCAGGCGGTGCATGTACAGGTGGGCGTGCGGATCGTCGGGTGGCATCGGTGGTTGGTCGATGCTCATGTGATCGTAAAACCGGCTCCGCACGTCGGGATAGATATTGAAGCCCGACATGCTCCACCGCCGGCCGTTCGATTTCTGCGCCACGAGACAGTCGACCTCGCGGTCGGCG
>CAYLYE010000105.1:0-20825 GCA_964387325.1 uncultured Planctomycetaceae bacterium | reverse complement strand
GATGACGGCAGCTTCGGCCCGTTGTTCGATCGGAATGCGTTTCGTACGCGCGACGGTGCCGCTTCCTACGGGCGTGGCATGATCGGTGATGGCACGAGCGAGTCGATTGGCAAGCTCGGCGTGGGTCGAGTGAAACGCCAGGAACGCCACGACCGCTGCGTGAAAATCCTCGACGTACTCAAGCTGCGATTGGTCACGGCGACGAGCATCCGCCGCTTTCTTTTTGGCATAGCTCTCCGTGGACCGCTCGGCATCGAGATCCAGACGAATACGGTCGATGGTCGCCGCCGGTGCCCAAATACCTCGGGAGAACATTCGACGCCCTCGCTTCTCTTGCACGACCCAGTGATCGCCAGCCGCTTTGACTCGGCGGGTGAGCGCCGCGTCGCCGCTCGACAATAGCAGCCAGCCTTGAGGAACGGCGAGGACTTGCCCCTGCGCCGTTCGAACCGTGTTGGGCGCAGGGCCCGGACTGACCGTGATGCCGCTCATGCTGCTCGACCCACAACTTGTTTACACGATGTTTGAATTGGAGCACCGCAGTTTATTCGATCGGTCGTTCGTTTGGCAGCCTCGTACATTGCTCTTACAATCAGACCATCGAGTCCAACGATCCATGGAGCAATCATATGGCCAACAAAGGACGAGGCATGGTGCGACAACCGGCGATCAAGTCGGCGAACATGCAAAAAAAGATGGCGAAAAACAAAATCGCCGCCCGTCTCGGGAAAAAAAGATGATCCTGCTGCTCGACGAAGACAATGCTTATCTCCATTGGGTGACACACCATCGCTCGGGCTTCGTGCTGAACTGCTCGCGGCATCCGACGAAAGCCCAGCTGATTCTGCATCGCTCAACGTGTCCGCTACCAGTGGGCTCGGCGAGTAAGTAGAATAGCTACTCTGCCTCGCCCGCTTACCTCACCCCGTCCTGTATCGATCCATCATACGCCCATGAAACTGCCGGAACTATTGCTGCGCCGACTCAACTTGGTTGGCTCATGGATCGTGGTCCTGAGCTTGGCCTGGAACGTCCCGTTGTCGGCCGAGGAGTCGACGAAGCGCGTCGAGAAATCGCCAGCCGCCTCAGCCCCATTCGGCTTGAGCGAGCGAACCTATTGGACGACGTCGCAGTTTCGTGGTCGGCCTGAGCCACCACCGCCGTACCGAGTACAACGCGCGTTCAGCAAATTGAATTTCAATCACCCGACCGTGATCACCAACGCGCCGGGGACCGAGCGGCTGTTCGTCGGCGAACAAGGGGGCAAAGTCTTCTCGATTCCCAACACCCCGAACGTGACCGAACCCGACTTGTTTCTCGACACACACCAGTTGGTCAAGCACATCAACGCAACGCAGGGCGTGTCGTTGAGCCCCGAGGCGTTTTATGGTCTGACGTTCGATCCGAACTTTATCGAGAACCGTTTTTGCTATGTCTGCTATGTCGTGCGCAACAACAAAGGGAACGGCGCGTATGCCGAAGGGACGCGCGTGACTCGGCTGACCGTCAGTCGCAGCGAGCCACCTGTGTGCGACCTAGCCAGCGAGCAGTTGATCATCGCTTGGCTGCAAGGGGGCCACAACGGCGGCTGCCTCAAGTTCGGCCCCGACGGCTGCCTGTACATCTCATCGGGAGACGGCAGTCCCGTGTTCCCGCCCGACGGCTTGAACTCGGGCCAGAACATGTCGTCACTGCTCTCGAAGGTGCTGCGCATCGACGTGCGAAACTCGCAAAGCGGCCGCCCCTACACGATCCCCAGTGACAATCCCTTTGCGAACTCACCGGGCGTGCGCGGCGAGACCTGGGCCTATGGCCTACGCAACCCGTGGAAGATGAGCTTCGATCGCAAGTCGGGCGAACTCTGGGTGGGTGATGTTGGCTGGGAGTTGTGGGAGTTGGTCTACCGTGTCCGCCCCGGCGACAATTACGGCTGGAGCTTGGTCGAAGGGCGACAGCCGGTACACGTCGAGCGTCAACGTGGCCCGACCCCGATTGTTCCGCCGACGATTGAAATTCCACACACCGAAGGGGCCTCGATCACCGGTGGGTTCGTCTATCGAGGCAAGAAGTTTCCCGAGCTCTATGGCCAATACGTGTTCGGCGACTGGGAAACCCGTCGCGTTTGGGGCGTGAACGTCGATGGGCCGCAACTCGGCGAACGCAAGGAGATTGTCGAGCCAGTCGTGCGTATTGTCGACTTTGCCGAGGATAACTCAGGCGAACTCTACCTGCTTGACTACGATGACGGCACGATCTTTACGCTCGCGCCGAACGACGCCAAGCCGAGCGACACCCCTTTTCCGCGTAAGTTGAGCGAGACCGGTATTTTTAGCGCGGTCGCCGAGCATCGCGTCGCGCCGGGCGTTGTGCCGTTCTCGATCCAAAGCGAGCAGTGGGCTGACCACGCGCTCGCCGAGCGGTTCGTAGCCGTGCCTGGCAAAGAGAGCATCAAGCTACACGGGAAAACGCGTCAATTGCCAGGCACCATGTTCAGCCGAATCATGGACTTCCCACTCGACTCGCTCTTGATCAAAACACTCACGCTAGAAATGAAGCACGGCGACCCATCGAGTCGGCGGCGCATCGAGACCCAGGTGCTGCACTTTGACGGCCGCGAGTGGCAAGGTTACAGCTACGAGTGGAACGACGCTCAGACCGATGCCACGCTCGTCGAGCGGACCGGCAAGAGCCGGCAAGTCACGGTCGACGACCCTCACGCGCCGCTCGGCAAACGTGTGCAGAGTTGGTGGTTCCCTTCGCGCATGGAGTGCATCCGGTGCCATAATCCCTGGACCGAGTACACGCTCGCCTTCACCGTGCCGCAGTTGAACCGAGAGCATGACTATCCGCTCGCGCGTGACAATCAGATTCGCACCCTGCGGCACGTCGGGTTGTTCGAGCATGCCGTCGAGCCGCGCGATCCACTCGATCCGTACAAGCCGATCGAGCCCGCCAAGTCACCTGAACTCTTGCCGCGATATGCCGATCCGTTCGACAAGACCGATGAAATCAATGCCCGGGCGCGGTCGTATTTGCACGTTAACTGCGCACATTGCCATCGCTTCAATGGCGGTGGGTCGTCGCATATCTACCTGTCACACGATCTCTCGCTCAAAGACACGAAGTCGCTCGGGCTACGACCTACGCAAGGGACGTTTGGCATTCACGACGCGCAACTGCTCGCGCCGGGTGATCCTTACCGCTCGGTGTTGTACTATCGGCTGGCCAAGATCGGGCCCGGTCATATGCCCCACATTGGAGCCAAGATCGTCGACGAACGCGGCGTCAAGCTGGTCCATGATTGGATTCAACAATTACCCACGCGGTACGAAGACGCCAGCAAGCTCGAACGACTCGCCGCGATCGACGAGCCCAGCACGCTCGAGCGCGAAGCGGAAGAAGCTCCGCGAGCAGCTTGGCTCATCGCGCGACGACAAGCTCAGCAAGCGAAGCGCGAGCTACCCAACGACGACGACTTGGCTTACGGCGCGAAGAAGGCCGCCGAACAAGCGACCGAACGGGCTCAATCTCGACGCGACGAACGTCCCCAAATCATTCATGAGTTTCTAGCGACACCGGTTCGCGCCGCGATGCTTGCCGCCGCGATGCGAGAAAATCGTCTCCCAGTATCGATTCAGCGCGAGGCCATCGAGTTGGCCATGAAAGTCAACGATGCTGCGATCCGCGATCTGTTCGAGTCGTTTGTGCCCGACGATCAGCGAACCAAGCGCATCGGCGAGTCGATCCGTGGCGACGAACTGCTCGCGCTCGCCGGTGATGCGGAGCGTGGCCGGCGGCTGTTCCATGAGTCGAACACCGTGCAATGCCGCAACTGCCATCGCATTCGCGGACAAGGGGTCGAACTTGGGCCCGACTTGACCCAGATCGGCAAAAAACTCGACCGCGCCAAGCTGCTCGAAAGCATCACGCAACCCTCGCTCAATATTGAACCCAAGTACGCGCTGTGGCTCGTCGAGACCAAGTCGGGGCTCGTACTGAGTGGCTTGCTCGTCAGCAAAGATGAGCAAGCGATTGTGCTCCGGGACGCACAAAACAAGGAACATCGCGTTGCAGCCACCGAGGTCGAAGGCCTATACCCACAACGCAAGTCGTTCATGCCCGAGTTGCTGCTGCGCGATTTCACAGCGCAACAAGTGGCCGACCTGCTCGCTTATCTGTCGACGCTAAAATAGGCCGCCCGGGGCGCTAGTGCGTGCGGGGTTCTTCGATCGTCACCGAGCCATTGATCCCCATGATCCGCAGCTCGATGAGCTCTTCGCGTTCGTCGCACAGCATGACCCGTGCGGTCGACGTGCTACCGTCAGGGAAAAAACGAATAGCCTGCTCGTCGAGCGTCGGCAGCGAAGTTCTTGCGAGTGACGATCGTTGCATCGTGTGGACCGCGATGAAACGAAGATTGTCGGCAAGGCGCCCGCGAACCACGCCTGATAGGTCGTTCGAGTTTCGCTGACTCAAAGTAACCCGGTCTGTGTGGCGCACGCAGTGGACGGCATACTCGCCGGTCCCCGCTTGGTAATCGAACTGCCAGATCGACCCGGTCTCCATGGCTTGTTGCCGCAGTCGATACCATTGCGTTCGCAAATGGTAAGCCTCGCCGCGCAAGGTTTGTGTGACGGGAGCGATGTCGAAGACCGGCCGCGCGATCAGGGCCGCCGAGGCGGTCATGACCAACAACAAAAAACCATCCAACCACAGTCGGGCCCGAGTGCGCGGCAGAACCGACGATCGGAGCACCGGTGGTCGCGTCGACCGGCGCACCACCGCAGCATTCGCGCCGCGACGGCCGAGCTGGCGAACCGGATCAAGCGTGGGATGGATCTTCATGATCGCCATGCGAATTGCGGCTTCAACAATCGTCCAAAGCGCAACAACCCCCGCATCGTATCGTGGGCCGACAAGATTACCAGCCTCTCACCCCGTTCAGGGTGTGAGCCATCGGGCTTGGTCGAGCGAGCATCGCGATCAACCGGCTCACAACTTGGGCAGGAGTCGGCACTCTTGGATCGAGTGTGGCCGAGAAGACGGAGACGAGCCCCCTGGCCGTTGCCATCTATTTAGACGCTAGAAGTCAACGGTTCATTCGTGATGAACCCCTAAACCAAGCGTATGGGGCGTGAGTTCTTGGTTGTTGGCACGGTCGGTCGACTGGGCAACGTACTGATCCTGGGGGGATGCATCGAGCGTGATCGACCAGTCGGCAACGCCTGATCGTTGGGCGTGGATCGTCGCTCGCTGGCCGTTCACCGTAACCGTGTCAATGTCTCCGTTATCATGCGCGACGCCGCGAACGATTCGCTTGTCCGAGAGACGCATGACGCTGGTGATCAGCGTTGCCGGCGGGAGATCGTCGCGCGGTGCGATGATTTCCGGAAAAGGGACTCCCGTGACTTGAGTCGCAACGGCCTCGGGGCCCGTCCATCCCGATACGCTATGATAGGTGTCGTTCCTCGTCAACTTCGCCACCTTCATACTTGCCACGCGCAGCGTTGTCCCGCGATTGGGCAGGTCATGAAAGAAGTAGGCTACGTCGTTTTCAATACGATTCGTTCGAGGACCGCCGCCGAAATCGACGATACCACCCAACGCCGATTCGCAGTTGAGTATAGTCACATCGCGAAAATGACCGACCAGTCCCGGTCGTGTACCAATACCGGTGAGTTGCACAAGCGGATTTTTCTTGAGTCGACTATCGATCAGAGAAAGTCGTTCAAAGGAGTAATCGCCTCGCGGAAGACTGGCTTCGTCGTGACCGCCATTGAGGGGTTCGGCGAATACATCACGGAGCATGACGTTGCGATAGACGTGGGCGTCGTAGTTTGGATGATAGATTCCAAAAGCGGCATGCACCGCCGAAAGACCATCGAGCAAAAAGTATCCGACGTTGGGACGCAGCACGTAATGCGAGTTCCAGGCATGCAATTTCCGGACAACAAACGGATGCTCGCGGTCTCCCCGCACGTTCAAGTCCGATTCGTCGCCGAAGCGGAAATCATACAAGCCTTCGCCGTGAGACTCGTTGTCTTCGAATCGCAAAAACGGCACGGTGCGGACGTCATGCTTCGCCATCGTGCCGTCCGGTTGTGGCAATGACAACCGAGGGTCGAAGTCGGGCGTCTCGGCGATCTGATAGTGATAGCCGTAGTGATCGTTTTCACAAGCCACGTTGCGAACGAAGGTGTTCCGTCCGTTGGCCCACCAGAACCCGGCGCCGTCATTCGGATCGTAAGGGAGCACCTGCTTGGGAAGCGGCGTCGTGTTGAAAGCCTGGACCGCGAGATTACGGTCGAACACGTTCCATTGCTCGGTGGCATCTTCCAAAAAGTAGCCATGCCCCAGCGACTGGTAACCAACGCAATCGCGTACCAGCAGATGATCTGTACCGTGTACCGTGATCCAACGATTGTGCGAGTCCCACACACTGGCCCCCAACACACCGCTACCGCGCATCGTGTCGCGCACGAGATGGAAGTGGATCGGATATTTGCCCAGCACGCCATCCTTGCCGAGGTGACGAAACTCCGCATAGCTGATACTTCCCGACGAACCGTGGTGATACATCGAATGTCCACGTTCTCCCGCTGGCTGCGCCGATTCGATCACGACATTGCGCGACAAATTGGCGACTTCACAGCGAGTCTCCCCTTCGCCCAGATGAATTTTCTCGAGCGGTCGATCGAGCAGCACCGCGGTCCCATCCACGGCGGTGATGAGTCGTTCCTCGGTACCGACGGATTTGGGTCGCCCGCCCGATTTACGAAATGTCGCCTGCGGACCAGGACCGTTGGCAACTCCGGTCGTGATGATGATCCGATCGCCGACACGCCAGTCGGTTGGCGGCTGTTCGACGACGATGCGTGTATCGCTGGGCCGGGCCGTGGCAGCCAGTTTCAGCCAAGTTCGAGAGAGTGGTGCTCCATGCACATCCCAACGGGCACCGCAGGCGATGATTGCCGGCAACGTCTCACGATTCGTTCCAGCATGATAACGCAAACGAATGGTCGCCTGGATACCAGGAGGAATTGGTTCGCGAGAAGTTCCGATTTCGAGCGCCGCTGCTGCGTGGTGCGAATGATGATGTTTCGGCGAGCCAACGGAAGTTGGAGCCGCGTGACAATCAAACCCGTCTTCCGTCGTGGTCGCGCCCGGTTCGATCTTGAGTAGACCAACGTCCATCAACGTCGACTTGGTTCGGGAAAATCGCAACGTGCCCGCCACATGCACCATTCGTATCGCAATCGAGGAGTGTACGTCGTAGGTCACGGTATGTCCGGCGCGAACTTGGACAAAGTCGCCTGCCTGCGGAATGCGTCTCGCCTCCCACGTATCGAGATGGGACCAGTCGCCGCTCCGCGCTGTACGAGCCTGAAAGGTCACCGGTTCGGCCGATTGAGGCGCTGCAGCGACGATCGTCAACAGCGCTACCAAAGCAAAGTTCAACATGGACGTTCTCCGATCGCGAACGACGAAGTCGACAAAATCAGTTCCAAGACAAAAGCGCGCTTACTTCGCTTTCGTCTCGCCGAGCTGAACCAGCGTGATGTTCCCTTCACCTAAAAAGTGAAGGGTCACGACCGTCCCTTCCTTCACGTCGGGCAAGACCGTCTTCACGGTACCAACCGAACGATACGGCCCACCATCGACGCTCTCCTCGACCGGGATATTCTCGGCGATCCCGCGAATGAACAAGTTATTGCCGTACTTCTTAGTGAAGCTGCTGGGAGATAAGTTTTTGCCCAGCAAGGTGAGGCCGCTATTCTTGCTGCCGGTCGTATACGAGACAAACGTGCCGACCGTACGCGCGCTAGTGACGCCGATAAAAACCCCCGGGCGATCCTTGTATCCGAACCACGGTCCGACGAACACCGGGGTGCCTGGCTTGACCTGGCTGAGCGTTGCGAGCGTGGGAGCCTGCTTGTAACCGCGATCTGGCCCGTTGTCTTCGCCCGAGGCCAGGTAGACCTTCGTCGACTCATCGATGTTCTTCCAGGCGACGACGCCGGTGGCTCCCTTGTTCGTTGCCGATGGCCGAATCATTCCCTCGATCGTTAGGACGCCGTTGGCAAAGGAAATAAACGTGCCCTTGCCAATTTCCTGCTGCGCCGAGGCGTCGACGAGCAAGGTCGGCTCCGACTTTTGAGTTGCCGCGGCCGTGGGTTCGGCGGCGGTTACCGTTGTCGTTACCAGTGTCCACGGCACCATACCGATCATGGCGCAGCAGGCGAGCAAGCGCGAGAATATTCGCACGCCCAAAGCCGAACGATGTTTCATAAGTTTCATGGCAAACAACCTTTTGTGAAGGGAACGATGATATCCCGCAATGCGTGCTGAAAATTGGGGCACAGCCCGACTGCGACCGAACTTGCCAACGATCGACACCAAGTGCGCTGCGTAATCAACTGGATCTTGCTGCTGAAGCTTGATCGCCATCTCGTCGGCAGCGATCTCTTGTGCAAGATGGAGCTGACGTTCACAGAACCACGCCAATGGATGGAAGAAGAAGCAACTACGAACGATCGCGGCGCTGAGATTCCACAGCAAATCGCGACGAGCGATATGCGCCACCTCATGGCCCATCACAAGCGCACGCTCCGCATCATCCAGTCGCGCGAGCGTGCCGGATGGCAACACGATCGCTGGACTGAAGAGACCTACCGCCAAGGGACTTCCACGACCATTCGTTGCTAGAACAAGCGGCGCACGAGCAAGTCGGGCCGTATGACTCATCCGCCACGCGAGGTCGAGCAACGCCCGATCCTCGATCGCACAACACTGGCTTCTCAGCCGTCGAGCCGCGCGATGGGCGGTCAAGATTCTCGCCAACTGCCAAGCCACCCCAACGCCCCACAATGCAAGCGGAAGCAACAGAAGCGGGGAGCGATGGGAAGTTACCTCCGATAAAATTGGCGTCTCCGCAGCCAGTGCAGCACCGCCCAGCAGCACATCACTCGCCACGGACACGACAGACAATTCGATACCCGACAGAATCGGCACCTCGATCGGCACGGTCCATACGAGTGCGATCACAAACTTCAGAATGGCCAATCGCCACAACAGACATTGAAATCGAGCCGGGATCGCGGGCGCAAGCCAACCGACGGCGCCGACAACCAACACAGCAAGCCCTCCTTGCCAACAAGCTCGCATCACAGCCGCGCCCCAACCATCGAGGAAATCGGTAGCCAAGCTCATTTGCTGCCTCGCTTCCGCGCTTGCTCAAGATCGCGTACCAACTGCTTGAGATGTTCCAGATCCTGCTCCGAAATGGGCCCATCCTCCGCCAAATAGGCCACAAACGGCGAGACGGAACCTCCCAGCGTGTTTTCGACGAACTTTCTGACCAGCCCGCGCAAGAAATCATGTTTCCCCACTTTGAGCGAATAGTGAAACACGCCTTTAAGTTGCCTGCGAGTCAGGTAACCCTTTTTTCGCAAGCGCTCCATGATCGTGAGGATCGTGGTGCGGGCTTGCCCTGTCGTCTGCATGAAATGATCGGCCACCTCGCCGACGCTCATTGCCGGTTTGTCAGCCAGATAGCGGAGGATCTCCACCTCAGTCGAGCCGAGTGTGGCTTGAAGTTCCGTCATAAATAGGGCAAAGCTCCGAAAACCAACGAGTGACTACAAACGTAGGCAGATTCTACGTATTGACTACATCGATAGTCAATCTAATTTTGGAAAAAGCTGGACGATTCAACCGAACCAGACAGCTCCGGCTTGTCTCGATGCGTCAGTTGGTTGGTTTCAACTCGAGGCCGCGCATCGTGCCGGTCCCTGAGGCGAACCGATCGGTCTCGACCCCCAGGTTCTGCAGCATGCTCACATAGAGGTTCGTGAGCGGATAGTTATTGACCGTATCAAAGGCTAGGTGCTGACCATGCTGGTACCCGCCACCGGCCAGCAGCACAGGCATGTTCGTCGTGGTGTGCAGTCCCGCGTTGCCAAAGTTCGTTCCGTAGAGCACCATCGTATGATCGAGCAACGAGCGGCCGCCGTCGGGCGTCTGCCGCAGACTGTCGAGCAATTCGGCGAACACGCCAAACTGTGCCTCTTCGAGCAAGCGGAGCTCCTCGCGGCGTTCCGCGGAACCGCTCTGGTGAGTGAGCCCGTGAGTGGCCGAGTTCACTCCCTTGACATTTTGCTTGCCCGCCCCTTGATACAAGAACAGTGTAACGAGCCGGGTCGAATCGGTCTCGAGCGCCAACTTGGCTAACTGATTCATCAGCCGAGTTTGTTGCAGCAACTCGGCTGGATCGTCAACGTCTTTTGGCAGCGCGACGTCGACCTTGGCCTTGGGCTTGTACTCCCAGTCCTCGGCGACGCGCAGTCGGTTCTCCAAGTCGCGCACGCCCGTCAGATACTGATCGATTTTCTCACGATCGGCGCCACCCAAATCGCGTTGCAAGTCTTTCGCGCGATCGGCAACGCTGTCGAGAATGCTGCGACCACGACGAATGCGGGCTACCTGCCGCTCGACCTCGCTGGAACTGCCGCTCAAAAACAACTTCGCAAACACCTGCGACGGTTTCCGCTCGCCCGGAATAATCACCCCATCGGCGGTCCAAGAGAGCGACGCTCCCATGCGGGCCTGCGACTCGACCCCCGCGTACAACGTGAGAGTTGGAAAACGGGTGACCTGCCCGAGCTTCTCGGCCGCGAACTGGTCGAGCGAGATCGTGTTGCGAAAGCCGCCGCGCGTCGGGTGCGGTGCGCCCGTCAAGAAACAGCTTTCGGCCGAGTGTCCACCATCGACATCCGGCAGCGACACGCCCGAGAAGACCGTCATCTCCGAACGAAAGCGCTCCAATATCTTGAGATAGGGTGTCGATTCATAATCGACGCCGGCCGTCTTGGGGAAAAAGTAATGCGGCAAGATACCCAGGTTCGTGCAAATCGCCAGCATCCGCTTGGGTGGCTTGGAAGCACTCGGGGCTCCGAACACGGGCAGCATCGCATCGAGAAGCGGCAACCCCAGTGCGACACCCGAGGCGCGCAACATCGTGCGGCGTGACAAGATGCGCTGACGAACGGAAAAAGGGCTAATCATCGGTCGGCGGCTCCATGTCGGGAGTTATTTGTTCTGAAACATCCGGCTCTGTACGACTTCATGAATCATCGCACGCACACCGTAGTGTTGATCTTTTAATCGACGGACGATTTGCTCAACATCATCTCGATCCGCAAACTGTACTGCAGCACCTGTAGAATAAGTGACTAATCGCTCGACCAGGTTGCGCGCGAGCCGCGGCTGGTCGCGCAATAAGATCTGCTGGTACTCACTGAGCCCCGCAAACTTTTCACCCGTCTCGGTCTCGCCATGAGCATCGGCCGGCATGCCTTGCCCGTACTTCACCTTCACGCGTTTGAACACGATCGGCAGCGGCTTGACACCCACCGCGCGATAATGCGTACGGTAGCCTCCCATCACATCGAAGCATTCCAAGGCGAAGCCGGGTGGGTCGATCTTTTTGTGGCACATGGCGCACGAAGCGATCTGCCGGTGCTTGGCAAGCTGTTCACGAATGGTGGTCGCGCCAGCCGTGTCGGGCTCGACAGCCGGCACATCGGCCGGAGGTGCTGGCGGGGGCGACCCTAAGATGCGATCCATCAGCCACACGCCGCGCGTCACCGGCGACGTCGTCGTGCCATTGGCCGTCACCTTCAACACACTGGCCTGAGTCAACAATCCGCCACGAATGTGTCCCGGCGGCAACTCGACTTTGCGGATATGTGTCCCTTCGACTCCCTCGATGCCGTACAATTGGGCCAGCGCTCGATTCACGAACACAAAGTCGCTGTCGACGATGAACTCGACACCCAGGTCGCGTCGCACCATCTCCGTGAAGTATGCCCGAGTTTCTCGCAGCAACGAGTCAAGCAACTCGAAGTCTTCGTTGTATTCCGGATACAAATCGGCGTCCGGCTGCGTGAATGCAATCTCGCGTAGCTTCAGCCACTGATCGGTGAAGTCGTCAATGAACCGTTCAGCACGCGAATCGTTGAGCAGCCGTTCGACTTGTGCCCGCATTTGTCGTTCGTCGTGCAACTGACCTTCACGCCCCGCTTGCAGCAGGGCCTCGTCGGGCATCGATCGCCAGAGGAAATACGACAACCGATTGGCCAGCGCCTCGCCGTCGAGTTGTCCTGGCCGCTCTTGAAAATAGAGAAAGTCTGGCGAACAGAGTGTGGCTTGATAGGCGGCAAAGAGCGATTCCTTAAAGGGGGTACCGTCGGCAAGCATGCGATCGGCGACTGAACCATAACGCTCGATGTCGGCCGACTTGACCTGTCGACGCAGCGCGCGCGGCACAAACTCCGCGATCAGCCGCGCGGCATCCGCGGTCGGCTCGATGGGCGCAAGCTGGAGTGTCTTGCGCACGATTCCTAGCGGCGACACAGGCACTTTCAATAACTCCTCCTTGCTCAACTCTTTGAGCGGCACATCGCCCAGCACTCGGCGATGACTCTCCGGAGGCCAAGCGACATACAATGGCCCGCGCGCCTCAAAACTCTCCATGCCTATGGCTGTGCCGAAGAACGGCTTCTCATACGGGCGATAGGTCATGCCGCTCTCATGCACACTGGCATAAATGCGTCGAATTCTCTCTCCAGCGCCCAACCAAGTGTTCAGTTGTAACTCACCCATGCGGTCGCGTGGCAAATCGAATGTCGCGAGCCAGCGCGAGAACGGTGGGCGTTCGGCGTAGAGAAGGATGACATGAGGCACTTCCGCAGGGGTGACTTTCCCCTCCTGCCCACCGGCTTGCTCACGATTATCATACGTCAACCCTCGGGCACGAAACCGCAGGTGGTACATGCCGTCGGCACTGGCGACGAACATCGCACCTTGCGGCGTGCGAACAAATTGTGGCGGATCGAGATTAGCATTGGTCGTCAGCACCATGCGGTGATGGGGCATAGGCGGATAAACTCGATCGGGTCGTGCCGGTGGAGGCTCGGCGAACACGGCACGAAAGGTCTTCTCGGGAGGCTGTGGATACATGGTCACCGCGCTCTCCAACGCCGCCTCGGCTGCCCGTAGGTACGCATCCTGCTGCACATACGACATGCTATGCACTTCACCAACGGTGTCGAACCCTGCCTGTTCGGCGTCGGCCGGCAGCATATCTTTGACCGCCAGATTGGGCAGTGCGAGTAGATCGCGGAGCGTGTTCTCGTATTCGACCCGATTTAAACGGCGTAGCACGGTACGACCCGCGTGGCGTTGATGTTCCAGGTCGGAACGGACCAGCGGTTCACGCAAGGCGGTGAGCATCGCGCGACGTTGCTCGACCGTCGGCTGCGCGGCATCGCTGGGAGGCATCTCACCGGCCGCGACCCGGTCGAACACGTTGACCCACGCGGTGAATTGTCGTCGATCACTCCAGTCACCGTGCAACTGATCAAGACGCAAACCCGCCTGGGCATCATCCCCTTGATGACACTCGATACAGTGCTTGGTGATGACGTTCGCAATGGACGGAGACAGGGCATCCGCGGCAGATGCGAGCGAGGACACAGATGCGAGCAGCGACCAAGCAGCGAGCAGACGCATGTTGATGAGTCGTGGTAGCAAACGAGGATCGGACAATTGAGGCAGGACTTTTATCCTACCATGCTGACACGATCGGCCCAGCGAAAATCGATAGCGACCGATGAATATCGCGACTGCCTCTATAGAATAGCCGGGTCACGCAACCCCTCGATGTTCCACTCCGCCTGGCTATAGCGTCGTGCGGCCAACTCGGCGACCCGCTTGCGATTCCATGTCGTATAGGTTTCATGAGCTTGCCACGTATTTTGTAATGCAGCGCGTAAAGCCACGGCGGTCGTGGGAAGGTTCGTGACAAAACGCCCGTGAGGACGTTCGTCACGGTAGTCGGGCATGCGCGGCGGCATCTTCAAGCAGGCCTCGATCAACTCCAGCGGAAATTCGTATAGCAGCGTGCCGTGATACAGCAGGTGCTCACGTCGACACCGCAGGGCATTGCCCGAGAACTTGCAGTGGTTCCACGTCAGATCGCACGTCCCTTGAAATTGCACTCCCGGCACAAGTGGCCCGAGCGCTGTGACGAGTTTAACCATCACGTATTGATGCGCCAGATTGATCGCCCGCAACTCGGGATGCCGCTCGTAGCTGAGCACCACGGCGTACATCAGGCAGCCGGGGCCAACGACCACCGTCGCGCCACCGCTCAATCGCCGCAGAACTTTCATGCCGCGACGCGCACACTCGGCCCGTTCGACCTCGATATCGATTTTCGACGAACGACCCAGTACCACGAGCGGCTCGGGGGACTCCCACAGGCGCAAGATCTCGCGCGGCTCGGGAGCCTCCTCGGCCTCGTCGAGCAGCAGCTCATCGAGCGCCAGATTCTCCTCCGCCGTCGGCAACGTTTGATTGACCAGCCACATGACAGCTCACCACGCAAAACAAAGCACATCACACGATGATGATCCTAACAAGAAACACTGCGGAAAACAGGGAAGCACGGATGAACACCGATGCACACGGATAAAAATGACGTGAAGGAGTCACTCCCAAGTTAGCCGCGACGCACAGTGGAGCGCGTAACGGTGGCGTGGTTCGTTGCTTCGTCACGATCACGCGCGCGGCTAACGCCTCATCCCTCATCCCTCATCCCTCATCCCTCATCTGTGTCAATCCGTGTTCATCCGTGGTTCCCTTCCCCCCGTCGCTTCCAATACAATCGTGCATCGTGATCTTCACTTGGCTCAAACAACGTCGTCGTCGCAAGTGCCTGGCGCAGCCTGCCCCGCCGCAGTGGTCTGCAATCTTGGCGCGCAATCTCCGGCACTGGCCGTTTCTCCCGCCACCTCATCAGCAGCGTTTGCTCAAGTGCGTACAGGTTATGCTGTTGGAAAAGGCCTTCAATGGCGCCAAGGAATGCGAGGTGACCGAGGAAATGCGCGTCACGATCGCCGGCCAAGCCGCCGTCATGCTGCTGGGGATCGACGACTATTACTTCGATGGCGTGCGGACGATCGTCGTGCATCCGGGCTCATCGTTGCCCGCGCGGCTCGCTGGCTTCGATGGAGACGATGACACCGAAGATAACGAACTGCTCGGCCAACTCTGGCATCGCGGCCCCATCGTGCTGGCTTGGCAACAAGTGCTGCGGGCCGGACGCAATCAGTCGGGCGGAATGAACGTCGTGTTCCATGAGTTCGCCCACTTTCTTGACGGCCTCGATGGTCATGTCGATGGCATTCCAAACCTGCCCGGGAGTGTTCAGAACCGCTGGTATCGAGTCACTGAAGCAGAGTTTCTGCGGCTGGTCGGTCAGGCCGAACGGGGCGAGGCGACACTGCTCGATCATTACGGAGCCACCAATCTGACCGAGTTTTTCGCCGTCGCGACCGAGTGCTTCTTCGAGCGACCGCGCGCCATGAAAGCCCAGCACAGCGAACTCTATCAACTCTTGCAACGGTTCTACCGCCAGGATCCGGCCGAGTGGCTCGTCGATCACGCGCCGCTCGAGCGTTCGCCGCGACGTCGACGCCGCGAATGCTCAAGCCGCCTGCCGATCGAATCTCCGGATGACCTGTTCGCGCGCGGATTCGACAACCTGCAGCGCGGCGAGTACGAACAGGCAATCGACGATTTTACGCACGTACTCGACCGTACACCCGATGACGCCGAAGCGCTCATGTACCGCGCCATGGCGGGGTACTCGCTCCATGAAGTCGATGCCGCTTGGGCCGACTGCAACGCGGCCCTTGCACAGGACGAGACGTTGGCCCTGGCCTGGAGCACGCGCGGCAGCATCTTGCTCGACCGGCATGACGTCAGCGGGGCGATCGAGTCGCTCGATCGGGCCATCGAACACGACGACCAGGACGCCGACAGCTATTTTCTGCGTGGCCTGGCGTATTTGAATCAGCACGACGCCCCGCGGGCTGTGCGTGACCTCCAGCAGGCGTTAGCACTTGAGCCTTACGATGCTGAGACACATTACCGGCTCGCCGAGGCACTCACGCTGCTGGGCCAGCATGCCGAGGCCCAATTGGCACGCGAGCGGTCACAAAATCTCGATCCGCAGTTGTACGACCGATTGCAAGACGGTAGGCCCGAGCGTTAAGGTGTGGGGACGCACCACCATAACCTCTCATCAGTCTTTACTTCGGATCACGTCATGACACGTCTTGCCATTCATGGAGCCGCCGGCCGCATGGGTCAGCGGCTGATCGCCATCGGTTCGGCTGATGCCCAGTTGAAAATCGTCGCCGCCTGGGACAGCCCTCGGCATCCCAAGTTGGGGCAAGACGCTGGGCAACTCGCGGGGGTCGGCACACTCGGCGTTCCGCTTTCGGCCGCTCAGCCGACGAGCCTCGACGTGGTGATCGATTTTTCGACCCCCGAGGGCGCGATGGCGGCGCTCGACGTCTGCGTAAAGAACCACTGGCCATTGGTGCTCGCCACGACCGGGCTCGAAGCGGATCAGCAACAGCGCGTGCGCGAGGCGGGCAAAAGTCTGCCGCTGCTCTGGGCCCCGAGCATGAGCCTCGCGGTGAACGTGGCCATGAAGCTCACGGCCGTCGCCTCGTCGGCCCTCAAAGATCATCCGAGCGGCGCCGACGTCGAGATCATCGAGCGGCATCATCGCTTCAAGGAAGACTCACCCAGCGGCACCGCTCTCAAGTTCGGCCAGATCGTGCAGTCGATCATGGGCCAAGAGCACGCCGTCCACGGTCGCGAAGGGAGACCCGGCGTCCGCCCGCACAGCGAGATCGGCTACCATGCGGTCCGCGTTGGCGATAACCCCGGCGAGCACACGATCATCTTCGGCCTGTTGGGCGAAACGCTCGAGATCAACGTCAAGGCGACCAACCGTGACTGTTACGCTCACGGAGCGCTGGCTGCCGCGAAGTTTTTGCACGGCAAGCCGATTGGTCTCTACACGATGAACGACGTGCTCGGGCTTTAACACGCGACACGATTTATGGCCAAGTGCGAAGAAGGCTATCTGTGCGAGGTCTGCGGCGGCGACGTCGAAGAGATCGACGACAGCGATCTGTACTTGCGTTATGTGATCGGCGAGGTCGACCCTGAAACGCTCCATACGAGCCGCGAGCGACACATCTGTTGCAACCCCACACTCGGGCAGTTTATTGTCGACGACGAATTTACGCCCATCGTGATCGAAGGCCCGTTCGACAAGCGACAACTCGACGGCGCGTACGTGCGGCAGCGTGAGCAACTGGTGACCCGCGGCTGGCGGCGGCTCCGCGAGCTGCGCGGTGTCGGCGATCTCCCCTTGCAGGAATATCCGCTCAGCGAGGTTCGCGCGCGCTGGGCGTAAGACGCTACGGCTCAATAGATAAAACTCAAAACGGCCATGCGCCGCGAATGTAAGCCCAGGCGAGCCAACCACAGAGCGGGAAACCGATGAGCACGCAGAGATACGTGAACACACTCGTCCAATGATGTCGCGGCCAACGTGCCATCGTTAGGGTTGCTCCCAGGCGGTGAATTCGACGGTTACGCTCGCAGGTCCCGGCGCGGCAAGCTTCAAGTCGAACCGGGCTCCGTAGGGCAACAACTGTCCTAGTTTAATTTGCACGTCGGGGCCATCGCCCGTTTCAAAGTCGAGCTGCGGCGTCGCGCGAAACGGCGGACAGAACGCGACATGCACGCTCTCTTGTCGTTGCTCGTGAGCGAACGTCACATGCAGCGTCCCTTGCAGTACGTCGGTCCCCTCGGCCGTTATGCCGCGCCGCAACTGCTGACTCACACTCAGTTCATCATCCGACGGTGGCTCAGCGACGACCGTCGACTCAGACAACGCGGGCTCGACAACCAAGCGGCGTCGCCAACGCCACAGCTCGCTGCCAATCGTCACGGCCCACAAGATCAGCGGCAAGGCTTGTCTCGATTGGGGCAATGCGAGCGCCGCCGACCAGAGCAGCGCGAGCGTGACGGCCCTTGTCATCGAGCGTGTCGCATCGAACTCACGGAGCAACGACTGCACACCGACGACGCCGGCGACGAGCACCAGAGTGGCCAACAAATCGAGTCGTGTGACGATGCCGCCCCGAGCGCAGCGCACGAGCACGAGCAGCGCGACGACGCTGATCGACCAGCAGAGCGTGCGAGAGAGCCCAAACGAAATCGAGGCGCGCAGCGAACTCGCTGGCGCCTCGATGATCGTTAATCGGCTCACAACGCTCATAGGTTCGGGAGCGCTCGTTTGAAACTCAACTAGCGGCTCGCAGTCGTCAAGCCGGCCGCTTCGGCCAACTCGGCGGCGCGATTCGTCTTCTCCCAAGTAAACGAGGCCTCGTCGCGACCAAAGTGGCCGCCGGCCGCCGTCGCGCGATAGATCGGACGACGCAAGTCGAGATACTTGATGATGCCACTCGGGTTGAGCGGGAAGGTCTCGCGGACCAACTCACACAGCCGGGCGTCGTCAATCTTGCCCGTGCCGAACGTGTCGACGTAAATGCTGACCGGGTCGCTCACGCCAATGGCGTAGGCGAGTTGCACTTCGCAACGGTCAGCCAACTCGGCCGCGACAATGTTCTTGGCCACGTGACGCGCCATGTACGCGGCGCTGCGATCCACCTTCGTCGGGTCCTTGCCGCTGAACGCGCCGCCGCCGTGACGACCCCAGCCGCCGTAGGTGTCGACGATGATCTTGCGACCCGTGAGCCCCGAGTCACCGTGCGGACCACCGACGACGAACCGACCTGTCGGGTTGACGTGATAGGTGATGTCCCCTTGGACAAGTTCTTTGGGCAGGCAGGGATTGATGACGTTCTTAATGACGAAGTCGCGAATTTCTTTTTGCGACACCTGCTCGTCGTGCTGCGTGCTCACGACCACGGTGTCGATCCGGACCGGCTTGAAGCCGTCGTACTCGACCGTTACCTGACTCTTGCTGTCGGGGCGGAGCCACTTGACGAGGCCCTTCTTGCGAGCGTCGGTCAGGGCATTAGTGATGCGGTGCGACAGGGCGATCGGCAGCGGCATGAGTTCCGGCGTGTCGTTTATCGCGTAGCCGAACATCAGGCCTTGATCGCCGGCGCCGATGTCCTTGCCCTTCTCGCTATCGTCATTTACGCCCATCGCAATATCAGGGCTCTGGCTATGGAGCGCGACGAGGACCGAGCAGGTGTCCCAGCCGATGCCCCATTTGGCGTCGAGGTAGCCGACATCGTGCATCACGTCGCGAGCCACTTGTTGGAAATCGACGACCGCCTTGGTCGTAATCTCGCCAGCGAGGACGCAGAGTCCGGTGGTGACCAGCGTTTCGCAGGCCACGCGGCTCATCGGGTCTTGAGCGAGCAGGGCGTCGAGCACGCCGTCGGAGATTTGATCGGCCAACTTGTCGGGATGACCCATGCTGACCGATTCACTGGTGAACAAGAACTTGCCGCTCGCCACGTTTCCACCTCCGAGTGTGCTGATGAGAGAAAGTTTGCCTGGCATTTGCATTGTGCCAGAACCGGCATTATAGGCGTTACGGGTGAAAAGTTGCAACCCAAGGCGTAAATTGCCTTTAGGCTTAAATGAGTCGTACCGGTATTGGTGTGGACCGTTGTCTCGTTTCCTAAACTCGACCACAATGGGGCTCGATCGTCTGCTCCTCACAACTACGCTCGTTAAGGACCCCACCATGTTCCGGCAACGACCTTTGTGCTTCGCGCTCGTGTTCGGTTACGCGAGCCTCTGGGCCTCGCTAGCCCAGGCTCATTTTCTGTTCATTCGGGTCGGAACCCAAGCCGAGGCCGGGCGTTATGCCGAGGTCTACTTCAGCGAGCAAGCTCAGGCCGGCGATCCACGGTTCGTCGCCAAGGTGGCCCACACCAAGCTCTGGCTGCAAAGCGAGCCGGGCAAGTTCGCGCCCCTGACGGTGAGCCAAGCGACCGACCGGCTCCGCGCCCTGATCCCCTCAGGGGGCTCGGTCAGCATCACCGGTTCGTGCGAGTACGGCGTCCTGAAGCGTGATGTCGCGTTCCTGCTCCGTTACTATCCTAAGGCCATCAGCGGCTCGCTCGCCGAGTTGGCCAAGTTCGAGCGGCACCCCGAATTGCCCGTCGAGATCGTCAGTTCGATCGAGAACGGCGCCGTCGTGCTCACCGCCTTGAAGCAAGGACTGCCGATCCCGGGCGCGACCTTCACGACCGTCGACGCTGAACTGAACAACGAGGAGATCAAGGCCGACGAGCGTGGCCAAGCGGTCTGGAAACCGAGTAAGCACGGCTCGTATTGCGTTTACACGAAGGTCGTCACCCCCACGAGCGGGTCGCTCGCTGGCGTCAACTACAGCGAGATTCGCGAGTTCGCCACGCTCGCGTTTCACTGGCCGCTCGGCGCGACCGAACCGCAAACCGAGGCGGTCGAGATGTTTCAAAAAGCAATCGCGGCTCGCGCCGTCTGGCCTGCCTTCAACGGTTTTACGGCCAAGATCGCCGGGCAGATCGACGGCCGGTCGTTTAGCGGTACGGTGAGTGTCGCCAAGAACAATGAAGTGAAGCTCGATGTGAATGACGATACGGTCGTCGAGTGGGTAAGCGAGCAGTTGCAATCGATCGTGGGTCACCGGCAAGCAGGTCCGCAACGCGGCGCGCCCTCGCTACGCTTTGGCGACGACGACCGCGACCATCCGCTGGGCCGATTGTTGATCTTTCAAGGAGGCCGGTTCGCGAGCAGCTATCGCGTGCGCGGCGACGAGTTGACCGTGGTCAATCGCAATCTAGGGGACGAGAACATGTCGATCACGGTCCAAGAAAACGAACGCAACGCCGAGGGAAAATTACTGCCGCGGATCTACTCGGTGCAGT
>CAYLYE010000104.1:0-20912 GCA_964387325.1 uncultured Planctomycetaceae bacterium | reverse complement strand
TTGCGAGCAGGTCGCTGTTTAACCGACACGTGCGGAGGCAGCGATTGTGCGGGGTGTATCGTTGGCGAGCCAGGCTACGACCCGAGCGAGCACGTCGGCCTCGGCGGGGATTTGTCCCACCCAACGGTATTCGCCGCGTTGCAGAGCGACACGCAGCTCGTTCAGTTGCCGATGCATGTCTCGCAGAAACTCGAACGTCTGGGGTTCCGTGAGCCCTGTGTGGGCGAGTTCCACGGCCGTAGCGGTCTCGCGCCGATCGAGTCGGGCCAACTGTCCACGATCGGCCTTGTAGAGCACGCCGGCCACAAATGCCCGCCGCAACTCGCCGCGAGCGTTGAACTGGTAGACCAAGTCAGGGTTGAAGTAGCAGCTTAGGCTGCCGTCGCGACGAAAGCCGAGGACGATCGGCTCCCCCTCGTTGAGCGTGAGTTCGACGCGCTCGACGAGCGCCGTTGCCTCACGGAGCAGGTCTTCCCGATCGGCTTTCTCGCGGGCCATCGAACTTCTCACGCCAGAAACAAAGGATTACGTCCATTGTAACGCGGCGAGTTCGTTGTGGTCGACGTCATGCTGAGAGATTTCGCGAATGTCGTCGCGGCAGTTGAAAAACGCGGCCACGACTTTCTCGTCCCATTGCTGTCCAGCGCCGCGTCGCATGATCTCGTCGATCTTGGCCTCGGGCATTCCTTGTCGATAGGGGCGATCGCTGGCCATCGCGTCGTAGGCATCAGCCACGGCAACGATCCGCGCCCAGTACGGTATCTGTTCACCTTTGAGTCCGTGCGGGTAACCGCTGCCGTCCCAGGCTTCGTGGTGATGCAACACGACGGGCAGCATGTGCTGCATCTTGCGCAAGTCCTTGAGAATCTTGTAGCCGATCTGCACGTGGGTCTTGATGTGCTCGAACTCGGCATCGGTCAACTTACCCGGTTTGCGGAGCACGTTGTCGTCGATTCCGATCTTGCCGATATCGTGCAACAACCCTGAGAGGTAAATGGTTTTCGCGGTCTCGTTGTCGCAGCCCAACTGTTGGGCCAGCCGCACAGCGACTCTCGCGACGCGATCGCTGTGGCCGCGCGTGTAGGGGTCTTTGGCATCGATCGCGCTCGACATGGCGCGGACCACATCGGCGAGCATGTGCGCCTGTTGCCGATATAGTTCGACGTTCGAGGCGTGAATACCGAGCAACGTACCGATGCTGCTCAGCAGGCTGGCTTCAGCCGTGCCGAACTCTTCGCCTTGGTTGTGATTGAAGGCCGCGATCCAACCGAAGACCCGGTTCCCCTCGGCGATTGGTACCAACACCAATTGCTGCACGTTGGGGAATCGCCAGCGTAGCGGCAGCGAAGCGGGATTAATGACGATCGGACGATGAGTGGCGTCGAGTTCCAAATCGCCGACAAGATCGTTGAACTCGTCGTCGGTGAGCGGGCATAGGCCATAGCGGGCGAGTAATGGCTCGGCGGTCTCGTCGCTGGGCAACGTCTCTTCGGTATTCAGGAATTGCAACACGAGCCCCTCGGCCGGCAGCACTTCGTGCAACCAGTCGAGAGTCATCTCGGCCAGAGCTTCGCGACTGCCCGACAACTTGAGGTTTTGCGTCAAGCGATAGATCAGGCTGATTTCTTCGTAGGTCGAGCCGATCTTCGCCGACAATGCTTCGACTTCGCCTTCGAGCAACCGCACGCGCCGATCGGAATGGATCTTCGACAAGGCCAGCATTGCCAGCCGTTCGAGTGTCGACGTATTGGTTACGGCCTGTCGTAGCGTCCAGTCCCAGAGCGCTTCGGCATCGACCTGAAGCACCTTGGCTGCGCGCTCGACGTCGGCCAACTGATGCACGACCCGTGTGGGAAACACACCGATGGCCACGAGCGATTCGGCGCCGCTACTCGGCAGCGGCAGCGCCAGGACCGCCAGCGGATCTTCTTCCTCGATCAACTGGGGCCGTTCGTGTCGTGCGACCTCGCGCAGTGTCTCGGCCCACTGGTACCACGGAATATTTGGCACGCCCGGAGGTTGATAGCGTGTTTCGCCCGCCACCGGATCGTAGAGCCATAAGCTCGTGGCCAGCGCCGCGTTCAAAGCAGGCAGCGCAGGAAAGGCTTGCGCCATGTCACCCAGGTGCGTGGGGACATCGCGCTCAGGGGAGGTGATCGACGCAACCTCGAAATTCATGGATTGTGACATTCGATGGACCTTGCAAAAACCTGCAAGAATGTGCCAAGCGCAGTGCGCCTAATTTTCGCGGCAACTCTAAGTCGCAGTTACGTGATGAGCAAATCGATCGCCTGAGAGTCGCCCGAGAGATGGCCTGCATAATCGTTACGAGCGTTACAGGCACGCGACACTGCGCGAGGTTATTCGTGGCGCAGGGCTTCGATCGGGTCCATGAGCGCGGCCCGTCGGGCCGGATAAATGCCAAACAGGACCCCCACGCCAACCGAGATCAGGAAGGCCACGACGATCGACCATACGGCAATATGGGGTTGCAGATTGCGAATGCTGTCGGGCAGGGCTTGCATCACGGTGGGAAACAGCGCGTCGAGCGACCATTGCACGCCGCGCACGGCGGGCCGGCAGCACAATCCGACCGACACGCCCAATAGCCCGCCCGTGGCGCTAAGCACGATCGTCTCGGTGAGGAACTGCTCGACGATGTCGCGCTGTCGAGCGCCGAGCGCGCGGCGAATTCCGATCTCGCGCGTCCGCTCGGTCACCGTGGCCAGCATGATGTTCATGATGCCAATGCCCCCCACGAGCAACGAGACGCCGGCGATAAACACCAGCAGTACGTTGAACATCATCTGCGTGATCTCGGCTTGCCGCAGGAGTTCCTTGGGAATCGTGATCGAGTAGTCGCCGTTCTTGTGGTAACGATCAAGCAGCTCGCGAAGAATCTCGGCGGTCGGATCGACATCTTGAATGTTATCGACCGTCACCGTGATTTGACTCAATTGGACGATCTCGCCTTCGTTGCTGCCGCTCCGCGCCGTGATGACCTTG
Source organism: uncultured Planctomycetaceae bacterium (assembly GCA_964387325.1). Taxonomy (GTDB): domain Bacteria; phylum Planctomycetota; class Planctomycetia; order Pirellulales; family PNKZ01; genus CAZZBK01. The sequence goes on along the minus strand of CAYLYE010000104.1, from coordinate 17,906 downwards.
TCGCCAATGCGGCGGCGGAGCGTTTCGAGCGGAATGTATATGTCCTTGTTGTAGTCCTGCGAAGTCAGGCTGCCGCCAATGCCCGCGCTGGGCGTGCGCGATTGAGTCTGACCGACGATGACATAAAAATCGCGATCAATCTGCACGTTGCGGCCGATCGGGTCTTCCAGCGGGAATAGCTTCTCGGCCACACTGTCGGCGATCACGCACACGTTGTCGATATCGCTCAGATCGCGATCGCTCAGAAATCGACCGCGCGACATACGCAGATGGTTCATGTCGACGTATTCGGGAGTGCAACCCACGAGTCGGACATCGACCGTCCGGTCATGGTAGCGAACTTCTTTGCGGATCTCGCGGAGCGGCGTGGCTTTGACCACCGTGGGCACCAGCGCCGGATTGCTGACGCGGCGGAAGTCGTCACGCTGCAAGCCGTATTCGATGAAGAAGCTGGCGCCTCCGCCGCGCGACGAGTCCAGCGGCGGCTTGATGCTACGGATGATGATGTTCGTCGCGCCGAGCTCTTTGATTTGCTCTTGCGCCTGACGGCTCACCCCTTCGCCCATCGCCACGAGCCAGATCACGGCCGTGACGCCGATCAGAATACCGAGCACGGCCAGCGCGCTGCGGAGTTTATGCAGCAACAGGCTCTTAAGCCCCAAGCGGAGAGTTTGCAGCCATCGGACCATGAATCGTGACGCCGGAACACAACAGCAAAGCGGACAGCCAATCTATGATAATCGACCGTCGGCCAAAGTGAGTGTCTCTAGCGAAATTTCACGATCGGTGATGACACGACTATTTGTCGTCGAGCCCCTTCTTGAGCTCTTCCCCCTTCTTGAGTGGATCGGCAGCGGGCTCCTCGGCCCCTTCTTTCTTCTTGACGATGTCCTTGCCGCTCAGGTGGATCTTCTTGTAGGTCGAGTCGGAAATGACGTAATACCACGTGCCGAAACGGCGGTTCAGATCGTCGACCTTCTTTTGAGCGTCCTTGAGCTTCTGCTCGTAGGCGTCCTGCTTTTGTTTGTTTTCGGTCTCGATCGCTTTGCGCTCGGCTTCGAGCTTCTTCTTGGCCTCTTCCGGATCAACGGCCGGCTTGGGCTCTTCTTTCGTCGGCGGAGCGGCCGGCTTGGTGGCGTCGGGGGTCTTGGTCTCGGCGACGGGCTTCTTCTCTTCCGTAGCCTGGGTTTTGGGTTCGGCGCTCTTGGTCACCGGAGGCATCGGCGGCGTAGCCGCCGGCTTGGTTTCAGGTGGAGCTTTCGTATCGGCTGACTTGGTTTCGGAGGGAGCTTTCGTTTCGACTGGCTTGCTCTCAACCGTGGGTTTCTTGTCTTCGGTCTTCACTTCGGCGGCGGGATTCTTCTCGTCCGTCTTCGGGTCGGCTGCTTTCTTGTCGTTGGCCGGTTCGACGTCGCACGCCCCGTCCGCCTTTTTCTCGTCGGCCTTTTTCTCGTCGGGCTTTTGCTCGGCTGGCTTGGCCTCAGGCTTCGCGTCGGGTGACGGGCCGCCGGGGAGAGGCTTCAACTCGGGTGCTGGGATCATCTCGCTGTTCAACCGAGCCGAGACCATGATGAAACGGCTCACGCTCGAACCGGTCTTGTCGTCTTTCTTCTCATCCTCCTTGGCGTCCTCTTTCTTCGCCGCGTTCCCCTCGCGGTTCTCGCCAGCGATGGAACCAAAACGCAAGGTGTACTCGACCCCGTCGTTCATCAGACACACGACCTCGCCCTGGTCGCTGAGCAACTCGAAGCGCGGCTTGTCGCCGACACGACCCACCTGGAACGGATAAAAGCCGCGGTCGGCCAACGATTGCAACGTCGCCTTGGCTTCGCGCAGGTCGTCCCCCACCACGAGGTCGGCGGTCAAGCCCTCGGGCTTCTTTTCGACGTTGACGATCTTCAGGTCATCGAGCGCCGTTTTCAGGTCGTTGAGTTTCGTGTTGTCGAGTTCCTCGCTGGTGGCGAGGGCCCGAGCTTTCCACATGTTGTCTTGATCGTTCTTCTTAATCGCCTCATCGTTAGGCTCTTCGAGTTTGGCAAGCGACCACTTCGAGGCTTTGTTGTCGTAGTCGACGATGAACTTGCTGCGTGGAATTTGCGCGAGTTGCACTTGTCCGGTGCGCGGGTTAAGCACCTGTTGGAACGACGAGTCGTGGACGTTGAGCCGCTTGATGTCGAAGGCGTTGAGCTTGAGCAGATCGGGTTCGATCCAGTCGCTGAGCTTGGTCGTGAGCTTGCCGGTCTCGATTTCACAGACGAAGGTTTCGTCCTGAGTCGGCCGGCGAACGTAGCGCAGATTGGTGCGGTCGGGGACTGCCTTGCCGATGATCAGATTGACGAGTGTGTTACCCGCCTGGTCTTCGAGCTTGACGTGCTTGCCCACGCCCTTGACCCCTTCGGTGGCTTGCTTGCTGTCGGTGGGATCGATCACGCCGTAGAGTTCAAACTGCGAACGGTCTTTCGAGGCCCGCTCGATGATCTTGATCCCCTTGAGGTCGAGGGTCGCGGCGGCGATTTGACCATTGGCGTCGGCAGGGTACTTCTGGAACGAAGGGAGGGTCCACACGCCGGCTGTCCGTTCGACCTTGAATTGGTTCGACTGGCCACGTTCCTCGTCGTACTCGGTGATCGTCAGCGCGGTGGCCTTCGTGGGATCTTCGTAGTCTTTGAACAGTTCGGTCCCCGGCTTGACCTCGACTTGATCGAGTTGGGTCGTAGGCTTGGTGGCATAGGTGAGGCCGACCACAACGAGGGCGGCGGCGAACAGTCCTAGCGTCTTGATCGTGTCGTTCATGGCGATATCTGATGTCAGAAGTTTAATAGGAATTAATGGTCATCGATGCTGCGAACAACCCTCACCCGGCCTTCGGCCACCCTCTCCCGGTGGGAGAGGGGCATGGGGCTCATTACCGTAGTCGGGCGCGAGAGACACCCTCACGTTCTTTGGCGCGGCGCTGGAAGAACACGGCCAGTCCGACCAGCAGTGGCGGGATCGGCGGCAACAGCACGGCCCAGAGTTTGTAGGTGCGGTGGATATTGGCCAGTTCGAGCGCCAGCCGACGATCGATACTCTTGCGCTTCTCGTCGAAGTCGCGTTGGACTTTTTGATCGCTGACCGACTTGCGCTTTTCCAAATCGCGCTCGAGCAGCGTGCGCCGCTGCATGAACTCGACCGGGTCGAGGCGGCCTTCGTCTTTCTTGATCGCTTCGAGCTGATCGCGCAGGCTCTTGAGGGCGTCTTCGGCGTTCTTGGTCATTTCGGCCTTGAACTTGTCGATCTCGTCGCTCGCTTCTTTGCGGCTGTTTTCGGTCACCTCTTCGATCTTCTCCAAGGTGCGGTGGTGCGGACGGCGTGAGCGGATCGGAATAAATCGCTCTTCGCCACCGAGCGAGTCGAGCGTGTTGAGCACGAACGTGATGTTGTCCAATTGCAGGTCAAAGTCGGGCCGCTCAGGGTTGCCGACCTGGGCTCGCAGTCCGAAAAAGTCCGACGCGAGGCAATCGATATCAGCCACGAGGACGACATTGATGTCGACTTCCTTGGCGGCCTCTTTCTGAAACGGATCGAGCTTGGCCTCGGCGCCTGCGGCAGCCTTGGGTTGTTCGTCGGCCATCAGGTTCGGGTCTTTGTATTTACCCTGAATATGAGCGGCGAGAACGTAGTTCGTGGCGGTCTGTTCGTAGTCCCGTTCGCGAATGGGGTTCAAATTGCCGCCGCCGAAGAAACCTCGGCTCCACAACCGGCTCTGTGGCACCACGCCTGTCTTGTTTCCGGTCGTGACCAAGGCGCGGAACTTGAGTTGTGAAGCGTTCAGCGGCGAGACCGAGCCGGTGAACAGGAACAACAACTGTTGCATGTCCTTGGTAATCGGGTCGGCGTCGCTAAAGGTGCGCTGCGAACTGGAGCCCTGATCGACGAATACAAACTCGGGGATCCACTGGAAGCGCGGATAAGGATTGTATTTTTGTACGACAATGCTTTCGGCGCCGAAACGCACCCCCAGCATGTTCCACAGCGGCTGGATGTTTCCCTTGGGCTGCGGAGGTTGCTGACCGCCGAACATGCCTTGCATACCGCCGCCTTGGGGCTGCTTGGGGTCGACCGTGCCGGGGACGTTGGGGTTGATCGGCGGGAAGGGGAAGGGGTCCTCGAAGATCGCCGTCGGCTGACCCGAGCGAACCGCGGCAATAAAGTTCTCCATCTCCGCGATCCCCAGCGACGACGGTTGCACGGCTAGCAACACGTCATACTTCTCGGTGATCGCCTGGGCCGGGTTGACTTGCTTCACGTCGTATTGCTTGCGCAACTCATCGATCAGCAGCGAGTCAGGGCTCGGGCCGCTCATGTCGAAGCTGCCGAACAACCGGGCGTCGGTCTGCACGACGCCGAGCGTCTTGCGCTTCTGCTGGCTGACGGTCATGATTGAACGAACCAACTCGTACTCGACCGGCGTGCCGAAGTCGACAAACGGCATCACGACTTTGTCCATGCCGCTCTTGAAGGCTACGCCCAGGTACACTTCGTTGCGGGCGGTGGCGCTGCGGCTGCGGGTAAAGACCTCGCGGGCCGTGATGCCGTAGAGCTTCTCGGCCTGTTCGGCCTCGGGGCTCAGCGGCGGAGTTTCATGAATCTGTACGCGGACCTTGCTGCCGCCGGCCGCTTTGAACTCGCGGAGCGTATTGATCAAATTGAGCCGCACCTGCACATAAGCGTCGGGCACCTCAGGGCTGATGTAGGCGTCGATTTCGACCGGCTGTTTCGCGTCGAGCTTGCGGACCAGATCGAGGCTTTGCTGGCTGAGGGTGTTGATTCCCTCGGCCGTGATGTCGGCCCGCACGCCGCTGCGGTCGCTCAGAATGACCACGCAGGCGATGACCGCGAGCAGCGACACGAAGCGGACAAGATAGTGGAGGGTGTAGGTGCTTGCGTCGCGTCCGCCGAGCCAGTGTCGCCGGCCGATGAGGATCATGTTCACGTAGAGCATGACGGCCGTGATGCCCAGGAAGTACGCGATGCTCGGCAGGCTGATGACGCCGCGTCCCAAATCGCGAAACTGTTCGCTGAGACTCCACCAGCCGGTTTCGCGAGCCCAGGCGTCTCCCAGAATCACATTGCTGAGTGCCGCACCGGCTAAAGGCAGATTCAGCAAGGCTCCGAACACGAAGGCGATCGTGACGTTGCCCGTGAGGAACGAGCCGACCATGCCGATCGACAGCATCGTGGTCCCCATCAGCCAGTAACCAATGTACGTCGAGAGGAACAGCCCGGGGTCGGGCGACCCGAGGTACATGAGCACGGCGAAGTTGCAAAATGCCGAGAAGGCGAGTGCCGACGAGTAGATAGCGACCGCCGAGAGGAATTTGCCCGCCACCACGTCGAGGTCGGTGGCCGGGATGGTCAGCAGCAGTTCGTCGGTCCCTTGGCGACGTTCTTCGGCCCAGGCGCCCATCGAGATCGCCGGGATGAACACCAGCAGGATGAAGGGCAAGTACTTGTTGAGCTGATCGAGGCTAGCGAGGTTCGTCACGAAGAACTCGTTGGGCCAGAAGGCCGCCAGCGAGCTCAAGAGCACGAACACGAAGATGAACACATAGCCGGTCGGCGTGCTGAAATAGGCGGTAAAGTTGCGCCGAAATATTGCGTTGACGACAGTCAGGTTCATGGAAGGGGCGAGGGATGAGAGGTGAGGAATGAGTTTAGTTAGCTATGAATTAAGTTAGCTATTCGTGAGCGTGGCGAATTGCTCGTCGAGCGACTTGCCGCTGGCGGTCAACTCGCTGGGGGGGCCATCGAATTTGAGCCGCCCTTCGCTGATGAACAGCACGCGGTTGGCTGTCGCCTCGACCTCTTGCAGGATGTGCGTCGAGAGCAGAATCGTCTTGCTTTGGCCGAGCTTGCGAATGGTCTCGCGGACCTCGCGAATCTGGTTCGGATCCAAGCCGGCCGTCGGCTCGTCGAGGATCAGCACGTCGGGTTCGTGCAGCAAGGCCTGCGCCATGCCCACTCGCTGCCGATAGCCTTTCGAGAGCTTGCTGATCGCTTTGCCGATCACGCTCCCCAGGTCGCACTGGTGAATCACCGCCTCGATCCGTTCCTGACGGTAGGAGCCACTCAGGCCGCGGGCATCCGCGAAAAAGTTCAACAAGCTGCGCGGGGTCATGTCCGGGTAGAGGGGACCGTTTTCGGGCAGGTAGCCAAGTCGCTTGCTGCCGGCGAGCCGGTCGGTCGCCATGTTGTGACCGGCAATGCGTGCCTCGCCGCTCGAAGGGGCCAGGAAGCCGGTGAGCAGCTTCATCGTGGTGCTCTTGCCCGCGCCGTTGGGGCCCAGGAAGGCGACGATCTCACCTTGGTTGATACGGAAGCTCACCTTTTCAATGGCGGTGAAGTCGCCGTAGTACTTGCAAAGCCCGTCGGCCTCGATGGCCGGTGTGCTGCTTGCATTCATACGCTCAATTCCCTTGGATAGCGATAGCTCGATTCATGCGTGATTCGACGGCAGGGTTGCTCGCCGCGATACCCGATTAGGCTCGGGTCTAGGCCGAGAAGCCCGCTAGTCTAGGCGAGTCTCGGACGAAAATCGACAGCCAGTCAACAAACGAGTCCACCCTGGTGAGCGAGCCGGACCGGCTTGGCCCCCCAAGGTGATTGTGGTACAGGGGACAAATTAGCCCCGAATGCACCATTTGTCCACTACCTACGTAGCCTGTTCGGCGTTGGTTCGGTCAACAGGGGCAAATTTTGCCAAAATTTTAAAAATCGGTTCTGCTCAGCCTGTTTGCCCTCGGGTGTTCCACAACGCGACTGTGCCCGCCATGACGACCGCCACTGCTCAACCGACCATGCCGCCGCAGCTCCAGCAGGCGCTCGACGCCCATCGAGCCGGCCAGATCGCCCAGGCCGAGGCGCTCTATCGCGGCTTCCTCCACTCTCAGCCGCGCGACGTCGACGCGCTGCACCTGTTGGGGCTGCTGCTCGAAGAGTCTGGGCGACGCGACGAGGGGCTCGCGTGCTTGCAGCAGGCGGTCGCGGCGGGGCCGCAATTCCCCCTGCCCCATGTCACACTGGGGGAGGCCTATCGCAGCCGGGGACAACGCGCCGAGGCCGAGGCCTGCTACCGGCAGGCCATTAAGCTCGACCCGAGGTGCGCCGAGGCGTTTGGCCGCATCGGCCTGCTGTTCCAGGATCAACGCCGCTTCGACGACGCGCTGCGCGCCTATCACATCGCGCTGGCCATCGAGCCGCGCGACTTTGTCGCCGCCTACAACGCAGGCCTGATCTACATGACCCGCCGCGAGTCGAGCACCGCCAGCGCGCTGCTGCAACGCGCGGTGCAGAACGATCCGCGCTCGGCCCCGGCTTGGTCTCAGCTCGGAGTGGCACGCACGCGGCTGGGGGAATGGCTCGAAGCCGAGGCCGCGCTGCGGCACGCCATCGCGCTCGATCCCAACTGGGCCGACGCCCACAAGCAACTCGGTTGCTGCTACGGTACCCAGGGGCAAATTGGCGCAGCACTCGAGTGTTTTCGCGCCACGGTTCGGCTCGCGCCGCAAGACGCCGAGACCTACAACTACATGGGCGTCGCTTACAACACGATCAATCAACTCCGCGACGCGGCCAGCGCACTCGAAACGGCCGTGCGGCTCAATGATCAACTCGGCGATGCGCATGCCAATCTGGGCTTAACCCTCGCCGAGCTGGGCCAGACCGCTCGCGCCGAGGCGGAACTCGATCGCGCATTGCAGTTAGGCGCTCGAGGCGGCGTGCGTATTCGACGCGCGATCCTCTCGCCGCCCATTGTGGAAAACGCCGCGGCTATCGACACCGTCCGCGCGCAGATCACGCGCCGCCTGGAGGAATTGATCGCCGCGCCGCCGCGTATCGACGACCCGGTCACCGAGATCGGCAAGACGATGTTCTACCCCGCGTATCATGGGCGCTGCGATCGGGACTTGCAGCGACTGCTGGCCACGGCCGTGTCGCGCGCCGCGCCGAGCGTCAACTTCGTCGCGCCCCACACTCAGCGGCCGCGCACGCATTCACCCCAGCACAAAATTCGCGTCGCGTTCGTCTCGCAATATTTTCATCATCACTCGATCGGCTTGCACTACAGCAACTTGATCCGCGCGCTGCCGCGTGACCGGTTACAGGTGAGTGTCGTGCGATTTGGTCCCGCCCCGGACTCGACGGCCCGAGAAATCAGCGCCGCGGCCGACGAGACACTGGAAGTACGACCGATCTTGAGCGAGGCGCAACGCGTCATTGCCGAGCGCGAGTACGATGTGCTTTGCTACACCGATCTGGGCATGGACCCGCTGACGTATTTTCTGGCCTTTGCTCGTCTGGCCCGCGTGCAGTGCGTGTTGCCCGGGCATCCGGTCACGACGGGTATTCCGACGATCGATGTGTATTTGTCGAACGCCGACATGGAGCCTGAGCAGGCGCAAGGTCATTACACGGAACGGCTCGTGCAGTTCGAGCATTTGCCGACAACGATGACTCCGCCCGAGATGGTGGGGCCATCGCGTTCGCGGGCTGATTTCGGCTTGAGCGACGACGTGCATTTGTACGCTTGCCCGCAGATGCCGTTCAAGGTGCATCCGGATTTCGATCTCTGGGCCGGCGAGATATTGCGCGGCGATCCGCTCGGCCGACTCGTGTTGTTTCAAGACCCTCAGCAGGTCTGGGGGCCGTTGCTATTGGATCGCGTGCGGCGACAGATTCCCGACGTGGCTGACCGCGTGCTGATGTTGCCTCGCTACGCGCCGAGCGAGTTCTATCAACTCTTGCCGCTGTTGGATGTCGTGCTCGATTCGCCGCACTTCAACGGCGGCACGTCGAGCTTGCAGTGTTTGTCATTGGGAGTGCCGATCGTCACATGGCCCGGCGAATTCATGCGCGGCCGGACGACTTATGGCCTGTATCGCAAATTGAATCTGCTGGACCTAGTGGCTCGGACGCCACATGACTACGTGCAACTCGCCTTGCGATTGGCTAGCGACCCCGCCTGGCGAGCAACGCTTCGCGAGCAGTTACTTGCCCGACGAGGGATGATCTCCGACACGGGAGCGTTCGTGCGCGAGTTAGCCGAGTTTTTGGGGAAGTGCTAAATGCAAAGTGCTGAGTGCAAAGTGATAAGTGCTAAATGGAAGAACGCTCTCGCGAAAGCGTTCCGAAATTTATCACTTAGCACTTTGCACTTAGTATTCCGGGCAGCAGCCCATCTCGCCATGCTCTTTACGCTTGGGCCACGCAGAGGCCGCTCACGCGACTTGGCCGGCCGATTGTGGGTCGAGCGCGGCGTGAAAGCGACGCCGCAAATCGGCGGCGCGGTCGGCGCTCCACCAACGATGGAACTGCTCCTCGGCTGCGACAAGCGATTGACGCTTCTCGGCGATCAAAGTTTGCAACGGCTCGGACAATGTCGGCTCGTTCCACTCGCTCTGCCAATGCTCGAAACGAGTGATCGCTTGCGCATGGTCGTTGATGTCGCCGAGCAATTGCTGCAATTGAGCGACCAGCGGATAGACGTCTTGCCGCAGGGCGCCCTGCACACCGCCAGCAAAAACTTCGATCGCGTATCGCAGGTGTTTGCCGTGAATGCGAAACGCGTGCAACGCTTCGATGTCCTGAAAGGTTCCCTCGGCCGCGGCGAAAAACGGCTCGGCCAACACGATCAACTGCTCGCGGGCAAACGGACCAAACATCGGTTCGGCGACCGACTCGTCGCCACGCCAACGGACTCGCTTGACGAGGCGGTCGACCTTGCGCGTAAAATTCCGTTTCTTTAATCGTAGGCGAATCTGATGGATGGGGTGCTGGCTGTCTTCGCGCAGATCGAGGACCCGCTTGAGCAATTCGTGCCAAGCGGGATCGTCGGTCTGCTCGACACGGGCTTGCAACCGTTCGCTGAGCACGTCGTAGTCACGCGCGTCGTTGGCCGCGCGGCGAACTTGTTTCAAACGCTTGAGCATCCGGCGGCGCGACTTATCAGGCAGAAAGGCCTGATAGCCGGCAAGCGTGGCGGCCGCGCGACGCGTGGCGACGCGCAGTTGATGCACGACCTCGGGGTGCGTGGTGTGCGCATCGGCCTTGTCGAGGTAGTGACGCACCAACTGCAAGCGCGCATCGACGGCTGAGCGAGCGGCTTGCGACGCGGGCTCAGCGAGAGCGGCTCCTAACAGCCATTTGCTTTTTTGAACCATGGCGTGAATTTGATCGGAGGCGACAGACATTCGGGCGAAATGACTGCCAAGATCGTGACGGCGGCAGCTCGCACTGTACGCAAAAGCTAAGCGAATGCTAGCTGGTAGATGCCCGACAGGGCCCATTTTGCCCAGATCCGCCGCGATCTAACGATATTCTATCAAAATGCTAACAAACGAGCGGCTAGTCCAGCGGGGCTCTCATCGCGAACGATGTGAGCGTTGAAACTCGAGTTGGGCTGGTTGGGTATCGATTTCACTCAAGCAAAACAGGCGGCGGAAACCAATCTGTTTCCGCCGCCTGTCGTGATGTTAGCTTCCTCGGTCGATCAAGCGAGCGGCTTAGGGAGCCTGTGTCGAATCAACAAGGAAGTTGCCGTTGTTGGCCACGGGCATGTACGGCATCCAGGCCGCACCTGACACCGAGCGTGAACGAGCATTGAATCGCGGGTAGAAAATAATGCCTGCCGAGACATTGAACGTCTCGTCGTCCGCGGCGCCGGCACCGTTACTTGAACTGGGGAAGGCATACGTAAACTGCGTGAATGCCGAGAGCCGCTCGGTCATCGGCACAATTGTGGTGTTGCCAAAGATGAACGAATACAGGCTGCCGTTCGCGGTCAGACGTGTATTCTGAGCGGCTCCGATCCAGCCGACGGTTTGAGCCCCACTGACGAACTTATGATTGAAATACAAGTTATAGGTATTTTCAGCCCGATATCGCATGGGAGCTTGATTGGCCGTACGATCCGCCAAGGCCATCCAAGTACCAACTTCGTTACGAGCATTCAGGGCGTAGCCAAACTGGAGCCGGAATTGGCTCAAGAACGGTTCATCTGAATTTGAACCGAAATTGTCGTTGACCATCGTGTCGTACACGAGGCCCATGCTAAACGGCGAGTCGGCACTGGCCTTGCGATAGAGACCGCCCGTAAAGAACAACTGCGTTTGCGAGATGGTGTCTTCGCCCGTCCCCGACTCGCGGCCTTTCCAGTCGTAGGATCCGTAGCTGCCGCCGAACTGCACGCCCCAGGGGGAGTCGTTGATTTGTTTGCCCATATTGAAACCGACGACACCACCTCCATTACCGGTGTAGGAACCATCGCCCGGTCCGCGGAAGGCATCGCCGAAGGAGTACAGATAGCCTCCCCAGCCGCAGCCTTTATTGCACTGACTAAACCAGTAGTCATCGCAGGCGACGCCGATGTTGCATTCCGATTGGAACGTACCGCAACAGTTTTTCTGACAGCACCCCTGCTGTCCGCAAGACGAGCAGCAGGTGCCTTGAACCGGAGCCTCGCTCGGTTCTTTGGCAAAATTCTCCGCGAAGGTCCTCGAGGCCAGTTGATCGTTCGTGGAACTGGCCTCCAAATCATTTAATCCGCGCGCTTGCGCTGGAGCGATCAGCACGCCGCTCATCAGCATTGCGCAAACCCAATTGAGTCGAACACGCATCGTGAAATCTCCGAAATGGGGAAATAATCGCGCCGCCTAAGCGCCGACTCGAAGCACGGATTGGGGAAGGCCGTCATGCCAACGCGATTCCCACGCACGATCGGGACTTATACCCTGATCAACTCGGCACAGGCCAAAATCATCCTTGGCAACGCCGCTGCAATCACTTCAAGCTAGATAGTTCTTCGACCCGTTAAGCCAGGTATATACAGGATTGTTGATTCAATTTCACGGAATCGTACGCTCCTAATAATAACGTTGCGATCATTAGCCGACAGATCTGCCGCACATCAACAAGCATGTTGATGTGGCTCGTCGAGATAGCCGAACATGGCGGCGTGCTAGCACTGACCGCGCCGCGAAGAAGAAATTTAATGCGCCCCTCTTCGCGCAGGTTCTGACGGTTTTAGAGCCACGGATCAGCGTTTCGATTGCCAGTGGGGGGGCGACAGGTGTCGGATGCAGGACACGCACGCCTTGGAAGTACAGGACATTCGCGGCGCGCGCGTTGTTTGAAAAACACGTTTACTCGAACGAGCATTCATCGATTGACGCCTGCGCAGCGATCGCCCATTATCCAGCAGAGCAATGCCCGGTGAACGGGTGGTGGTCTTGGCTGATTAAATGCGCAGTCTGCCATCAGGTTTTTATCGTGTATCGCGAGTTGGAGGTCCAAGATTTTCTTCCATAGCCGGATTCGTCTTGGGGGTAGGAAGCGAATAGCCACGATTCACCATACTGTCGTATTGATACGGCGATACACTGCGGAATGGATCGACGGTCTCGGCGGATGATTTATTGGCTTTCCAATACCACTCGGCAAGCATCAGATCCAGCTGCTCTTGCGTTTGGGTTTTCTTTTTCGTTAGTTCGTTCAAGACATTTTCGGTGCGCGTGAGTTGTTGCGAAAACAATGCTGAACCGGTTGACGTTTTAAGACGCGATTCAATGCCGCGATATAACTTTTGCGACTGCTCGATCGCCGCTATTTGCTGTTGTGAACGTTGAATGCACTCGAGTGACAAGGCGACGTCCACGAGCTGATTTTTCAACGCGTCGATGTGCTTCTCCAACCCCTCTTTGACAATCGCCTTCTTCGCATCGGCCTGTAGATAAAATATTGGCCGCAGCAATTTGTCATCCACCTCTTTCAGACTCAACAGGTTTTCTTTGAGCTTGGTCAGGCTGATTTCCTTCGGCGGCATCTTGAGCGACACCTTTTGTACCTCGCAGGCGAACCTCCAGGCCCGCGGCGGTTTATTAGACCGCTCTTGCGCCTGCGGTCCGACGTTCAATACCCCAGGCAGGGCCTCAAAAATCGCGTCCGACGTCAGCGATCCACCGCTGCTGCTGAGAAACCGAATCTTGCGCGAGCCCGTCCCCATGTTGACAATACAGGCTTCGACTTCCGAACCATTCAAATAGTGCAACTCACCGTTGACGATGGCCAAGGGAATCCAAGGCGCCGTAGCAGAAACGCTCAGGCTCTTCAGAAACAAGGATTCATCGGTTCCCAAAACCAAGTCCGTCACATTCCCTCGCGGATTACAAGGGCTGTCGCAGCCGCAATCGCCACAGGAGCTATCGATCCCCAACGGCAGTTCCGCCGACAGCGTGAGCGTTCGATTCCACGGAAATGTCAGCGCGCTTGGATTGCCACGCAACTCAATTTTACTGTCCTTTAGAAGAGTCACAGACATTGCTGGCGACAATTGTTTGTCCGGAGCGATGGAGGAAGGGACGTTTTCCAATCGCAGCGTGCGTTTTAACGGCAGACCAACCTGGCTCTTTAGATCCGCCGCCGAGATATCCAGATTGACGGTCTCCGCATCCACTCGGGTCGACAATGGCAACAACACCGAGCGCTTACCGTCCTTGGCCAACGGCGTGGCGATGGCTCCGCTAAACTCGGTCTTGTCCTTGTTCCGAAGTTCCAAGGTAAACGGCTCACCCTCGGCCGACCAATCGGCATAGGTCTTGTTCTCCAAGCTCAGTGCCAGCAATAACGATTGCGGATGGGCAGCAGCCAAGGCTTGGTAGCTTACCGAAAATGGTTTTTCTTTGATGCCGCTTACGGTCACGCGCACCTCGGCGTTCACCCGCTTGGCTTTGGGCGCCGTAACGACCAAGGTGTAAGTTTCTGGCTTGCCTCCTGGCGATACCTTATCGACGCGCGTTTCATAATTTTCGACGACTCGTTTCCCCTCGAATAACAATACATCTTTCACCGTCAGCGTGGCTGGATCAGCAAACGGAATGTTGAGTGGCCCCGTCGCAAAGTCGTGTTGCTTGCGCCAGGTCAATTCAGCCGTATTCGTCGTCTCGTTGACAAGCAATTTGACATCGACCACGCGTTCCTTGGTTGGAAAGTCGTCGGCGCTCTGGATGGGCGAAACTTGCAAAGCAGCCAGACAGCAGGAAATCAACGTCAAGCTTAACGGGCGCCAAGAGGTGCTAGTCATCGCGATTCTCCCGACTTGAATGTGTTTACAGAAAATACCCAGCGATCCGTAGAAAACGAATAAACCGCGTTAATTCATATGGGCTACGAAATATCTGCCAGTTGTGCCTGGGGTAATGCCCTACTGTGCCCGTCATGAAGCCCACCTAGAGGAGTGTCGAAAACCCTTCTAGATCGAATAATCGATCTGCTGAGAAATATAGGCATAATCCGCCATCATTGCCAGCATTAGGGCTATTTACTATCACAAGGAAGGGCATTTCCCATGTTGCGCCGCCTCGGGGTCCATCGTAAGACGTTCGCTTGGCTGTTGACGCTATCTCAAGTCGGTGCTCCGGTTATGGCGGCTGACCCCCCGTGGCGTTTATCCCGTATTCTCCCCTGGTCGACCGAGGACGTGGGGCGTCGTCCTGAGACGGGACGCGACGTCTGCGTTGAGGAATTGGCGCGCAATATCGACTGGCTCGAACATCAGCTAAATCAGTTCGGCACGGTCGTCGCCAAGTCGCCCGACATCTGGGGCCAAGCCCGCATGACAGCCCACCGCCAGGAGTTCGAAGAGCAACTGAAGAAAGAGTTGACGCTGTTTAACAAGAATCAGATCAACGGCGCTCAGGTGGTTAATGACCAAGCCTTTCTGGCCTTTGCAATGGCGATGCAAAATCAAGGGGGGAGCGCACAACTCCCACCTGTGCCGGCAGGTGTGCTTGGAACGACGGTCACCAAATCCGACGACGGAAAAACCACAACCACCACATCTTCTATTACACCGATCGGCACACCGCCGAGCGTGTCGTCGCTGTTCACGGGATCGTCAGGTACTGCGATTTTCCCAGCGGCTGCAATGGCTGGAGGCACAGGTATTATCACGCTCGAACAGACCGAAACGCTCGACCAGTTAGCCCGCTATGTCAATCACCTGCATGAACTCCGCCGCATAAACGAAGGAGACGATGTCTCCGACTCGCCAGGTTACTCGATGAACCTGGTTCGCATTCCCGTTTCGTTACTACCAGGCCAAAACACCAAGCAAGGCTACGGCGCCGAGATCACCGTCACGGCCGAGCCCTATTTGGGCCCCGAATTGCTCCCCATGGCCTATCGCGATTTCGTGGTCAACGATCTCGTCGATCAGCTTTCCCTCTACTTTACACGATTCATCAACGAAGATCCGGATACAATATCACAAACATTAATTGATATTGAGAAGCTAATAACAAAAACACCAGAAAATCTAAGATCAGACGACAGCGTCCAACTACCCGCGCCAAATAGACGAGCCTCTGGCACAGGAAGCCTACTGTTGTCTGGCCACGAAAATACCAGTGCGCCTGATGGGAAGCGCATTCAGCTTTATAATCTACTTAAACCAGGCGGCAATGGTAATCAAGAATCAATAAGTGGCATGACTAGAAATCAAGTTAAATCACTGCTGACAAAAGTAAATTCAATAAAAATAAACCTATCTACGGCCAGTAGAAAAGCTTCGTTTCCATTTCCGCCTTCGCAATTAACTGACAGCTATGGATCAGAAGTATTGTTGATTCTTAAGGATGTATATGAAGCATTTAGAGGCGATTTAGTGAAAAAAGAAGGAAGGGGAGACCTGCTGAATCGGGAAGTAATTCACATTACGGATATGCAAGCGTTTGTACGAGAAGAATTGGTTGCTGCGTATGAATTGATGAAGACAGAAAAAATGCAGAAATGGTGGCACGAAGCGGAACTACAGCCCAAACAGCTGGCTGACCATATTCGGCTTCGCCGCACTACGGATGTCGATAAAGTGCGAGAGCGTTTTTTTGCCGAACTTGAACATGATAGTGATAATACGAGCCATGTAACAGCTTGGCTTTCCTGGTGCATCTACGTCGAATCGCTGCTGCTGAACGAAAGACTCAATCAAGACATCCGAGAAACACTCAAGAACAAGCCCACGACGGTCGTGGTACCAGATTGGCTTGCGTATTTCGGCACCAATCCTTGCGATGAAGCTCGACAGGCCTTTGCCGAGTACGCTCGGGTCCGCTGGCCGATCCACGTGTTTACGCTCGACCCGATTGTCAACGAACAGAACATCGCCGATGTCTCGTCGTTCTATCGGCAAATGCAAATGGCCGTAGCACTGGGATTTTCCAGCGATAAGATCGGCTTATCCGCGGCCATGCAGGCCATGCGGAAACTCCAACGCGATCGCGCTACGATCGAACTCAATCGGACCGCGGTCGGGTTTAGCCACGGCGACGACACGTTCGGCTGGCGATTTTATCCGCGCTTTCAAAATCCACCCGTGCAAGGCAACGCCACCGTGTTCTTTAAAGATTTGCTGGTGGGTGGACCGACCGATCGACAGCTTGATCGTGTTAAACACATCGAGCCGGGCATGCGCGAGTGCGTCGCCATTGTCGTCATGCCTTCGTTCGTCCCGCACGTCACCTTTACGACCCGCGGCAACTGGTTCCGGCTCGATGCGCCAGGCCACACTCAGTTCAGTGTGCATGACTCGGTCAAGTTTAGCCGAGCCGTTAAAGCGATGGAGACCAATGCCGCGATGTGCGTGCAGTGCGCTCATTTATACCGCGATGGCGAAGTCGATCGCCTGCTCAAACGGGTACATCAACTCGACCGCCGTCTGCCTATGCAATCTCTGGAGTGTCAAGTTCCCACGGATAACGACTTGGGAGGCTTCGAGATTTTCAGTACCGGCACTCGTGAGCTGTCTCCTGAGCTGCACGGCTGGTATGGTTCGCCGGGCTACGATCAGACACGGGGATGCACACTGTATCTGGCGGGCGAACACTTTAGTGTCACGCAGACCAATGTGTTGGTGGGGAACCGGCCGATCAAGGCTCGGTTGTTGAGCCGGCAGGTCATGGAGGTGACGCTGCCGCCGGGACTTCCAAAAATTCCTGAAGGCCGACTGGCCAAGATGGAGCCACCGGCGGAAATGTACGACGGCTTCGTCGATGCCCACGTGGCCACCCCGTACGGCGTCAGCGGGCATCTGCTGATTCCGGCAGTGAAGAACCGAGGCGGAATTCAGCAAGCTATTGCGATGCAAGCTGAGACCATAAACGCGACAGTCACCCTTAAACAAGATGGAACATACAAAATCGAGATTGCGGGAAGTTCGCAATCGCCTATCTTCTTTAATGTGCCAGCTGTAGCAACTTCGGCAAATAAAGCCGAAATTGTTTTCTATCTGCGTGCGGGTAGCGATCAATTACGTCAGATCGCAATGTCGGATCAGCCACGCACCACAGATAACTCTGGATATATTATTAACTCATCCGAAATCGTTGGCCAGTTTGCTGGTAGTCCGACAGCACCCTTTGCTGGCACAAAGTTTCAAGATGCGATTGTTCACTATGTGGATTACTTAGCCAAAAACAGTCTGCTGCCATCGAGTTCGATTCAGATTGATGCCAGTGCAACATTGAAACCTGCAGGTGGAGATTTGGCATTACCCGTCACTGGCTCGTTAAAAATTATTGTCAACTTCGTCAAGGCGCCATAAGGATCCTTGTGAAGATGTTCTTGTTCACAAGCAACAAGGTGTCTCGAAGATTGTTGGTTACGGGGCCACTTGCTTTGCCGAGGAGCGAGGCAAGTGGCCTGGGGAAGGCAAACTATGAACCGATTGACTGTGACAATAATTCGTAGCGTGTTAACTGTCGCATTGTTGACATGCATTCAGTCCGTAGCATTTACACAGGGCAACTACCGGCATATCACGGCACTCGATGTCGATAACCCCGAGCGGTTCTGGTTCACGGACCGACCCAACG
>CAYLYE010000103.1:0-20951 GCA_964387325.1 uncultured Planctomycetaceae bacterium | reverse complement strand
GCAGAAGAGATGCCCAGCGATCAATCGTTCCGCTACTCGTTGTTGTGCGCGACGTTGGCTTGGATTTGCTTTTCGTTCACGCCGTTTGCGGCCCCGATTTTGGGACACAAGCCGCGCCCGGCCGACGAACTCTATGGCGACGTGCCGCTCAAGCTGACCGAGCCCGAAACGGGCTATCTGGTCAAGAACAAGCCGTCGGGGCTCGTGTACTGCCCGGCCTGGTGGGGCGACTGGCTCGCGTGGCGCATCGAGGGCTTGCACGTGTTTGCCGGCACACAAATGGAGCGAATGCCACGTCAGGTATGGCTCGACTATCGCCGCATCAGTGATGCCACCGGCGGTTGGGAAGCCGCGCTCGATCGTTACAAAATCAACACGCTCATTATCGACAAAGAAACGCAAACCTCGTTGGTCAACGCAATTCAGCGGACCAGCGGTTGGGCAATCAAGTACGACGACAACCGCGCGCTGATCGTTGTCCGCTCGGCGCCAGCTCCATCGGCGCAACCGGCCGTCGCGCAGCCACCGCAACCCGTCGCCGCGGTGAGCCCGATGAACGAAACACCCGCGCCGTAATCAGCGCACACGCATCGACCTGTTCTTTCATGGATACTTTCAGCAGCGAATTCAAGATATGACCACGACGACCACAAGCAGCGGACCGCTCAAGGTGCTGAGTTTTATTGTGTTGCAGTTGCTCGTGCTGGGCGGGGGCGTCGCCTGGTGCGGACTGCAATTCCGCCAATGGCAGCTGGACCACGCCTTCCCGGCCGTGCGTCCCAAGCCCATCAATGTGCCGCCGCTCTACGACTACTCGGTGGTCGTGAGCGACGAGCAATTGGTGCGCGTGCTCACCAAACTGCGGCCCAAATTCCTGGCCGAGAAAACCAAGATCAACCACGTAGACCACGGCCTGCGATTCTGGGGCATCCCGGCCCGGTTCCACGAACCGACCAAGTACCTCGACGGCAACGAAATGCGGCGGATCCTCGTCGATCACAAGCGGTTCGCCGAAGTGTACGGTGAAAACGCCAAGCCGCTGCTCATCGATCATCCCGGCGGCGTGCGAGTGCGCGTGGCCGAGGGGCACGCGAGCAGCAGCCATACCGATCACACCCTGGCCGGACTGGCCGAGGTCGGTACGCACATGAACGAGCCGCTACATGTCAAGCGCGGCGACAAGGTGATTACGACCAGCTACCGTGCCATGTTCGAGCGGGCAATTCGCGACTTCAGCCTCAATCAGGTCGAATACGAATGGTCGACGATGGCATTTGCCCTCTTCACGCCACCGGTGAACCGCTGGTACTCATCGGAAGGACAGGAAATTACCTACGACCGGCTCGCACGACGGATCATGCGACAAGAGTTGCCGCAAGGCGTGTGCTTCGGCAATCACCGTCTGTATACGCTCGTCATTCTGTTGCGGATCGACGAAGACGAAACGCCTATCTTGAGTCCCGAGGTGCGCGAGGAAGTGCTCACTTTCTTGGCCGACATGACCCCGCGACTGGTCAGGCACCAACACGCCGATGGCTACTGGGACGGCGATTGGGCCACTCGAGCAGCCAGCGAGAGCAAGGCCGACAAGACCAGCGGCGACATGCAAGCCGACCGCATTCTGGCGACCGGCCATGCTCTCGAATGGTGGGCTATGGTCCCTCGCAGCGTCGCCGAGCGGTTGCATCCACCACGCAGCACGCTCGTCTCGGCCGGCCAATGGTTGGTGCGAACGATCGAAAACCTCTCCGATGAACAGGTCGAAGGGTATTTCACCTACCTCTCGCACTGCGGTCGGGCGCTGGCTTTGTGGCGCAACCAGTTTGCCTACGAGGTGGCCCTGGACCCGAACGTGCCCGCCATCAAGCGGATGGCACCATAGTTGGCGCAGATCGTGTAGGGGCGATTTATCAATGAGCAGTGGTCGTCAGGCCCCCGATGCCTCCGCGACGTCACCGACACGCTACACCGACTAGACGTCGTGGTGAGGTGATGTGGCGACGCACACTTGTCGGGAGGCTCACGCCTCCCGCTCTGTATGCTTGCTCCGCGCACCGCTCCTAGCCCCCTTCCCAAACGCCCCTGCGAGCGGTCATACTAGCCGCCTTAACTCAACGGCTTTGATGTTGAGATATGGCACTCAACAGGTCGAGCAAGGCGAGGCCGGTAATTCCGGACTCCCGCTGGCCGTGTCCTGTTAACTTAATTACCTGAACCTCAATAACCATCTCATTCGCTCAGCGGAGTTGCTGCCCCCATGCGACGTTATATCATCGCCGGCAATTGGAAGATGAACACCTCGCGGGCCGAGGCCCTGGCTTTGGCGGCTGAAGTGGCCCAAGGGGCCGCCGGGGTCGCAGAGGTCGAATTAGTCGTCTGCCCACCGAGCGTCTACCTCGACAGCGTTGGCCAGGCGATCCAAGGGAGCAAGGTCGGCCTGGGTGCCCAAAACGTGTATCACGAGGCCAACGGAGCCTTCACCGGCGAACTGAGCACGGCGATGCTGCTCGACGTCGGTTGCCGCTACGTCATCCTCGGCCATAGCGAGCGCCGCGTGCTGCTCAAAGAGACCGACGCCGAGATCAATAAAAAGGTCCATGCGGCCCTCAAGGCCGGGCTCACTCCGATCGTTTGTGTCGGAGAACTGCTCGCCGAGCGTGAGTCGGGCCAAACCGCCGCGGTGATCGAGCGACAATTCCGGGGCTCGCTGGCCGGGGTCTCGGCCGAACAGGCTGCCCAATTGGTCATTGCCTACGAGCCGGTTTGGGCAATTGGGACCGGCAAGGTCGCCTCCCCCGAACAGGCCCAAGAAGTCCACCACGATCTTCGCAAACTGCTCATCAGTCAGTACAATGCGACGGTCGCCGCCGCGGTGCGAATCCAGTACGGCGGCAGTGTTAAACCCAGTAATGCGGCCGAGTTGCTCTCGCAGAGCGACATCGACGGTGCCCTGGTCGGGGGCGCCAGTCTAAAGGCGGCTGATTTTCTCGGCATTGCAGCGGGCGCGCCCCGCAACTAGAGGATGTCATGGAAACGTTGTTGATGGTGGTGTTGTCGATCACGGCACTCTTTTTGATTCTGGTCGTGCTCGTGCAGCGCGGACGAGGCGGCGGCTTGGCCGGCGCACTCGGCGGCATGGGTGGTCAGAGTGCCTTTGGTACCAAGGCAGGCGATTTATTCACCCGCATCACGATCGTCGTCGCCGCGCTCTGGATTCTGCTGTCGATCGCCGCGATTCGTGTGTCCGGATCGGGCAACCCGGACGCGTTCGACTCAAGTCTTGGCGAGGAAGCCCGTAAGCAAGCAGCCAAGGCCGCCGCCGATGCCAAAACGGCGATCGAGAAGGCTACACCGGCGACAACTACACCGGCGACAACCACACCGGCGACAACCACACCGGCGACAAAAAGCGATGCGCCATCAGGCGATGCTCCGGCGACCTCGGCTCCGGCCGCTGCGACCCCCGCCGCCACACCTCCGGCCGCGCCGGCCGAAAAGAGCACTGAAAAGGCTGCGCCCGAGAAAGCGGCCAATGACAAGCCGGCGGACAAGCCCGCCGACGATAAAAAGTAAGCGTGGCCTTTGTCTTGCGCGCGTGTTTCGGTCCGTGTGTTGGGGGAGTGATTCGCCGTGTTATTAAGCATGACCGGATTCGGCGAAGCTCACACGCACAGCGATGGCGTGGCGGTGAGCATCGAGTTGCGGACGATCAACAGCCGCTACTTCAAATTGTCGATCAAGTGCGGCGACGGCTACAGCGCGCTCGAGTCCGAAATTGAAAACGTCATCCGTTCGCATATCCGCCGCGGCACGCTGCAAATCGACCTGCGGGTCGATCGCACCAAAGCCTCGGACGACTATCAGATCAACATGGCCGTGCTGACCAGCTACCGTCGGCAGATCGACGAGTTGGCCCGCAAGTGGCATGCGCCCGACCCGGTCTCGCTGGAGCGATTGCTGACCCTGCCGGGCGTCGTGACCGAACACACCACGACGGCGGAAGAGGCCGAGAAAGATTGGCCGCTCATCAAGCAAACGCTGCTCGCGGCGATGGAGAACCTTGCCAAGATGCGGGCCGACGAAGGGCGCGCCATGGCCGCCGACCTACGCACGAATTGCCAGGCGATCGCGACCGAGTTGACACACATCGAAGCCCGCGCCCCGCAAGTCTCTGAGGCGTATCGCACACGACTCGTCGAACGCTTGCAGCCGATCCTGGCCGAGTATCACCTGTCGGTCAACGTGGCCGATCTGGTCCGGGAAGTGAGCCTATTCACCGAGCGGAGCGATATCTCCGAAGAGATGGTTCGCTTGCGGAGCCACCTACGGCAGTTCGACGACATCATGGGTTTAGAGGAAAGTTCGGGGCGTAAGCTCGAGTTTCTGACCCAAGAAATGTTCCGCGAAGCCAACACCATCGGCTCGAAAGCCAACGATACCCAGATCTCTCGCCACGTGATCGACATCAAGGCGGCGATCGAACGGATCAAAGAACAAATTCAGAACATCGAATAAACGCGCGACAGTCGAGCATGGCCAGCACGGGTCATTTGGTGATTATCTCGGGCCCCTCGGGTTCGGGCAAAACGACGGTACTCAAGCGCATGTTTGAGCAGAGCCAGCGTCCGCTCGTAGCCAGCGTGTCGGCGACGACCCGCGCCCCCCGACCGGGTGAAATCGACGGCCGCGACTACCATTTCCTCGATCGCGACGAATTTCTACGTCGTCGAGCCGAGGGCGAATTCCTTGAAACGTTCGAGGTTTACGGCCGGGGCGACTGGTACGGCACGCTGTTAGCCGAAGTGGCCCCTAGACTTGCGGCAGGCAAATGGGTAGTCTTGGAGATTGATGTCAACGGCGCCATGCAGGTGCTGGAGAGATATCCCGACGCGCTGACGATCTTTATCCTCCCCGAGTCGCTCGCCGAACTGGAGCGACGCTTGCGGGGTCGCGGTACCGAATCGGCCGAGGCGCTCGAGCGGCGGTTGGCTGCCGCCCAGAGCGAAATGAAACTCGCCGATCGTTATCGTTATCGGGTCGTCAACCGTGACTTGGATCAAGCTGTCAACGAAATTTGTCTCATTCTCGAATCGAACGCCTAGCCTATGACGATCGTCATGCGCGCCGTTCGCGAGACGGGGCTTTGCGACCAGGAGATACCCACGCATGCTCGATGAACTGCGCGAAGAGTCGATCGTCAACAAAGTCGGTGGCCGCTTCAAGCTGTCGACCCTGATTCAAAAACGAATGGTCGCCCTGAATGCCGGCGCTCGCCCGCTGATCGACATCGACTCGAACGACAAGATGCAAATCGTCTTGGCCGAAATCAAGCAAGACAAAATCTTCCTCGACACCTCGGGCATTCTCCGGGTCACCGGCGAGAGCGCCGAGGCGGGCGGTGGACCGCCGGAACTGAACCTCAACGAACTGTAAACGCATTGGCCCTTTGGCAATTCGTAATCGAGCCCAAGGACGCGCCAGCGACTTGGGCTTTTTTATTGGACGACTGAGAGCATCGTGGCATGAGCCTGCAAGGTCGGGAACTCATCATCGGCGTGAGCGGCGGCATCGCGGCCTTCAAAACCGCGGCCCTGGTCAGCCAACTGGTACAGGCCGGCGCGGCCGTGACGATCGTCATGACCGCCGCGGCTCAGCGCTTCGTGGGTCCCGCCACCTTCACCGCGCTCACCGGACGTAAAGTCTACAGTGAGCTGTTTGACAACGACGACTTTCCGCTCGGCGCTCATATCGGACTTGCGCAACGGGCCCAGTTGTTGTGCATCGCGCCGGCAACCGCCCATCTACTCGCCCAAGCAGCCCAGGGGCTTGCTCCCGATCTGCTCACCACGCTCTACCTGGCCTTCGAGGGCCCCGTGCTCGTTGCCCCGGCGATGAACACCCAGATGTGGGCCAAGCCGGCCGTGCAACGCAATGTGGCGCAACTGCGACAAGACGGCGTGCAGATCATCGATCCGGCAGAGGGTTGGTTGAGCTGTCGACAAGTGGGGGCCGGCCGCATGGCCGCGCCCGAGGTCATTCAAGCGGCGATCGTGCAACAACTCGGTTCCCCTGCTTAACGGCCCAGCATGGCGCGCATCCTCATCACCTCGGGCCCCACGCGTCAGTACCTCGACCCGGTACGATATTTAACCAACGCTTCGAGTGGACGGATGGGTTGCGCCCTTGCCGAGGCCGCTCTCGATCGGGGGCACATGGTCACGATTGTCAGCGGACCGGTCGAGGTCGAGTATCCGGCCGCGGCGCGCGTCGTCCGCGTCGTCTCGACGGAAGAGATGCTGGCGGCGTGCGAGCAAGAATTTGCGGCCTGCGATGGCCTGATCGGCGTCGCCGCGCCGTGCGATTACCGCCCGCGCCGCATCGAGAGCGACAAGATTCACAAGACCGGCCAGCCACTGGAACTGCATCTGATCGAGACGCCCGACATAGTCGCCACGCTCGGCGCGAAAAAAGGCGCACGCTGGTGCGTCGGCTTCGCGCTCGAAACCGACGACGTGCGGCTGCGCGCCTTGGCCAAGCTCGAAAAGAAATGCTGCGATCTGATGGTGCTCAACGGCCCCCACGCCATGCACGCCGTGGATACTGAAGTCGAGATCATGGACCCGCGGGGCGAGATTCTCGCCCGACTCGCGGGTTCCAAGATCGACGTGTCACGACAAATCATCGCCACGATCGAAGCACGGCTGATCGCCCCTTAACGGCTCCGATTACCTTAAGTTGAGCAACTCTTCGAGTAACTGCTGAGCAGCCGTGATCACACGCGCGTTTCCACGGTACGATGTCGACGCCGAGATCAGGTTGATCAAGCTCTTGCTGATGTCGGTGTTCGACAACTCCACCGCGCCCGACACGATCGTGCCGAGACCAGATTCCGCTGGACTCCCTCGCTGAGGAAGCCCTGAGTTCACGCCGGGAGCATAAAGATTGTGTCCGCGTTGTTCGAGACCTTCGGGATTGGCGAATCGCACCAACTGAATGGCGCCCAAATTACGCTGCGTACCGTTGTCGAACACGCCCTTGATAATGCCGTCTTCGCCGATGATGTAACTCGTGAGCTTACCGGGAGCAAAGCCGTCTTGCTCGGTCGCCGAGAGCGAAGCCTTATTGGCGGCCAGACCCGAGAGCCCTGAGAAGTTGAGGTTGAATTGGGCTGGTGACGCCGAGGGGAGTGTTTTTCGATCAATGCTGACCACATTGTTACTGACCGACAACACGTTGCCTTGGCTGTCGAAGGTGATCAATCCCGTGCCGACCCCAATGCCCACCCCCGTAAGCGGGTCGTTGTCTTTCGAGTCGGCATACCAACGATAGGTCGAGGAGGTATCCGTGCGCGATTCAAGGACCGTGGTGATTCGAACTCCCATCGGAATACCCAACGAGTCGTAGGCGATAAAGTCGGCGACGGCACCGCCACCTTTAGCGGCTTGCGTTTGGTTGAAGCTCATGTTGATTTGCACGGTCGCGCCGCTCGTGGTCGTTTCGGTGAGGCTGCTGGTGTCGATCGACACGGCATTATCCGTGCCGTTGTTGCTCACCAACTGGATACGACCGTCCGAAGTGATTCCGCCACCGGGCGTGGCTCCCGAGATATCTGTGGGGATCGTACTGCCGCGCTGAATACCTAACGCCTCATTGTAAAACTCGATAAGATCGTTGACGTCGGTATTGGCATCAATCGTGAGTGACTTGGTTTCGAGCGTGCGACCACCTTTCTTTCCCGTGAAGGTGAGCGTGCCGGTCGAAAAGACGTGCGTGCTCTGTGTATCACCGCGCTGCAACAAGTCGACCAGCTTCGTGTTGGTTTGCACTTTGGGACCGTTCAGGTTGATCGCAGGCCGAGTCGCCCAGGTGGCTTCCGACACACTGTCGGTAAAGGTCGTGGTGCTCATTTCGTTGATTTCACCGACGAATTGAAAGTCATTCGGATTGGTTGCCGAGTTGCGATAAATACGCCGCACGCCCGGCGCGTTTTGGGTCTTGAAGTTTGGATCGTTCGGGTTGGTCGGAATGTCCTTGAGTTGAATTCGTCCTGCCACGACATTCGTGGGGCCAATCAACAACGAGGGACGGCTTTCGGTTCCCACACCGGGGCCACCCGCGCTCGACGCATAGGTCACGTAATAGCTGTAATTGCCGGTCAGCGTGCTATTGGCCGTGCTGACCAACGCGACACCGGCGGCAGCTGCGACACCGGTTTGAGATACGTTTCCGAACGTACTCGAGATATCACTCAATGTGGTCGTCGCGTTGGGGATTTCAGCGAGCAACTTGAACGTCGACCCGTTGGCATCGGTCCGATAGATGCGCTTGTAGGCGTAGGTGTTCGTCGAATCGACCGGCAGATTTGCCAGATCGATCTGATTATCTCCGACACCGACCGTAACGCTGACCGCCGCCGAGGCCACGCTCTCGGTACCATAAGTGTCGCTAGGAGGCGCCGATCCGACCGTGGTCAACTTATCGGCATAGACGACTTTGTATTGATAGACGTCCCCCGGCGTCAGATTACCCGCTGCGTTGCTGCTTCCACCGGTGGTCAGCGATGTATCGGGCACGTTGGCGATAATCGCCTGAGTGGTCGAATCGGGAGCTACGAATTTCGAATCGCTCAACACGCCCGATTGAATGATCGCGGCCTGATTGGCTACGTCACCTGTCGGCGGCAAGGTACCTTGAAACGAAACGTTCTGCGTCGCCTTAGCCACGGCGGCCGAGCCGAGCGGAATGCTCAATGGCACCAACTCGGTCGATTGAACATTGAAACTACTGTCGACGCCGTATCCCAACAATCGTTCGCCGCTGAGCGTGGTGAGTTCGTTGCTCGAGTTGAGCCGGAACTGGCCGTCGCGCGTATATACCTGCTCGCCGGTGCTCGCTTTGACCATGAAGAAGCCGTCCCCTTGAATGGCCAGATCCGACGGATTCGAGCTGATCTGCAACGTACCTTGGGCGAAGTTCGGCGTGATGCTCGAGACTTGCGTACCCAAGCCGACCTGTCGAGGGTTGGTGCCGCCTGATCCCGTCGATGGTGCCGAGCCCAGACCGAGCGACTGCAAAAACTGAGTCACAAACATCACCTGCGACGCTTTGTAGCCGACCGTGTTCGAGTTGGCCACGTTGTTGCCCGCTACGTCGACGATCGTTTCGCTGGCTTGCAGGCCCGAGATTGCCGTACTGAATACGCTTGAAAGACCCATGATATAGATTCCCCCCAGGGAAAGAAAAAATATGTGCGTGAATGGTTGTGATTAAGGTGCGGCTGGCTGCCAACCGTTGAATGACTACGGATCGATTTCGCTGACGTTCTTCATCTGAATTTTCTGATTGTTGACAAGCAACTTCGGTGTCGAATCCTCGATGATGACTTTGTCGACCGATCCATTGATGGTTTTGCCGTCATCCGTCATTGCCTTGACGTTACGGCCAATCAGGGCCGCCGAACTGAGCAAGCTTTGTCCCAATGCGACCCCTTGCAACGTGTCAGAAAGCTGCTTCGATGAGTTGATCGATTGCATCTGGCTCAGTTGTTGCAAAATCTGCGAGTTGTCCATCGGACTCGTCGGGTCCTGATTTTGCATTTCGGCAATCATCAGCTTCAGGAAATCATTCGACGTCATATTGCTGATCGGGTCGGTGTTGGCCGAAGCGGGCAAAATCTTCGGCGTCGAACCCGTCGACGAGGTGCTGGATGTGCTGGGCATGGATTATTCTCCGTATACGAATGTGGGCTCGCTAAATGACGATGTTCAGTTGTCCGTTGCCACCAACGATATTGCGTGCCGCGGTGGTGACTGTTGCTGGCGCTGCTGCCGTGTCGCTCGCCCCGTCACGCCGGGCAAAGATGCGCTGACCTTGCTGATCAGCCGAGGGATCACGCTGACTTTGTTGCGGCAGATTGCCGGTCGAGCCGCCAAACAAGTCGACGTCGAACCGCGTAAGTTTGATGTCCTGTTGTTCCAGCCGATCGCGCAAGGCCGGCAGATTGTCGAGCAACAGAGAGCGCGCCATCGAAGTCTCCGCTTCGACCTTGGCCGACATTTGCCCCCCCTGGATTTGAATCTCGACACGAATCGATCCCAGTTCGGGCGGACTCAACCGTAACCGCATGGTGCCGCCGTCGGGACCTACGCTCTGGAAGGCCCGAGACACACGCTGGATGAGTCGGTTCCGATCAGCTTCGGACACACCAGGCGTGGTGGCGCTCCCCTCGATGAGTGTACGTGGCGAGGCGTGCATCGCAAATCGCGATGGGCTCGCCACGCTGGCTTGACTGGCTGTTGCTGTCGAATTGGCTCCACTCGAGTCAGTCGATGGAGTAGGATTCGTATCGGGCGACTTACTTGGCGCTACGACAGTCGCCGCGTCCGAGGTTGTGTTATTGGTCGTTGTCGTGGCCCTTAGCGTCGTGTCGAGTGGGATCGAAGCAACCGGAACGCTCGCGCTGGCTGCCGTAGGATCAAGACTCGGTCCCATGTCGTCCGCCTGCTTTGAGACACCGTCGCCCGTAAGCGGTTGCGGCGCATCGGACAGCAAGGTCGGGGCACCGCTGGTCGTCGGTCCTGCTCCCTGAGCCGCTGGGTTGCTCGACTTCGCGACGGCGTTAAGACTGTCTGAAAACGGTGATGCCGCCACATGGTTACCCAGTGATGATGCCAGCACCTGCTGAGTCGCTGGCGCACTCGCGACGTTGGTCACGGCAGCTGAGGTAGCTTCCTGCGGCAGTACGATCGCACTGACAACAATCAATTCCTCTTGTAATTTAAGTGGACCCGTCGTCGAGACTGGCGACAAGAGCTGCGCGGCGTCGGTCGCTTGAGCATTGCTTGCCGGTTGACCGGCGATCGCTGGCATCTCGCGCCCGTTCACTTTGTCTACATTGGCCACCGCTGTGAGCAGCGCTTGCAGATTGATCAGCGCCGACTGCGGAGGAACCGCTACGACCTCGATCGGGTCCGTGGTTGCGTCACTCGCCTCGCTAGCCTCGTCAATCGGATTGACCTGCTGGCAAGAAGACCCTGGATCGATATTCGGTTCGGGCGTTGCTTGGGCAGATGGTTCTGTCGACGGCGCGGTGGGAGGCGAACCAGCTGGAGTGCTGGGGGTCGATGCAGCCGTTTGATTGTCCTTAGCACCTTGCGGCGGACGTTGGGCGCGCTGCAACACATCCTGAAATGCCTCGGGGCTAGCGCTCTCGCGTGGCGTGGGTAGATCAGGCGTCGCGACCGGCACGACGGGCAACGTATCGCTACTAATAGCTACAACCATCTTAGGGTCCCCCGGTCACAGTCTTTTCGATGATGCCCGCCTCGGGCTCAGCTTCACGAATCCGCCGCAAAATATCAGCCAGCTTGCGATTGTCGTCTGGCGATTTAAACTCGGCGATGACTTTCGCCCGACGTGCCGGACTCATCAGTGCCAACGTGGTCACCGCGGCATCTTGCGCGTCGGCATCGATCATTCTCAGTAACTGATCCTTAGCTTGTTTCGGTTTGATCGTTTCCAGAATTTGTCGAGCGTTCGCTTGGCCGGCCGATGTTATGTCATCGCGCAGCTTCGCCAACTCCTCCTCATATTGCGCCTTGCGTAGATCGAAGTTTTTCATCTCGTCAATGAATGCCGCGCGCTCGATCCGCAGTTGTTCGGCGCGGCTACGCAGCGTTTGCTCACGGAGCTCCAGGTCGCGCTGCAACTGCGCCTTGGCACGAGCAACTTCTTCCAGCGTGGGTACCGGCGTGGTCGCTTTAGCGCGTTCGGCCGCTTTGATTGAATCGGGCTGAAAGTCCAACATCACGGCCTTCATCTCGGCCAATTTGGCAGGGGTCAGAAACCCTTGCTTCGTCAGATATCCATACACGCCCGCCAGCCCTAATACGGCGCCGAAGCACACGTAGAGCAAGAGCGCGCCGATGGATCCGAAAAGCCGTCCCATGTTCGTTTACCGTGTGAGTTCTTTTCGCCAGTGAGCGATGACCGCGGTATCATCGAGTTGTTTCTGTTCGTCGCGTTGTTGCTGCAAGTTCCACTGCTCGAATTGGGTGTCCCGTAATTTTTCGAGGACTTTTACGTCCCGATCGGCTTCAACGAGTGCCGCGCGACGCACATCGAGTTCCTTCAGAACGTTGGAGCGTTGATCGAGTAGCGCCAGCTTCCGTGCTTGTTGGACTCGCTCGTAACGCTGGGTTTCCAGCAGTTTTTCGACGTTGACTTGGCCCGGCTCAATTCGTTGGCTGGCTCGAATCGCTTCGAGCAGCTCCTCGGTCTCGGTTAGTTGCCGATTCAACTCGGCCTCGACGCGCAGCGCGTCGGCCAGCTGCGCGCGACGTTCGTCGCGGGTCCCTTCGCGTAACCGCTGCACGGTGGCAAGTCGAAAGCGAAACCGACTCACGGTGTCTCCTTATCCTGATCTGAGGCTATCATGGGGGACATCATTTCGCGGTCCCCGCTTGTACCTTCTGCACGATCTGCTGTCGGATCAACATCAGTGCTTTCTGCGCATCACCCACACTGCACGACTCGTCCACTCGTTGCCGCAGAAACTGATTCATCGGTTCAAGCATTTCGATAGCCAGATCGACGGCCCGATTACTGCCGCGTCGGTAGGCGCCGATCGATATCAGGTCTTCATGATCGCGATAAGCGGCCAGCAGCTCGCGCACAATCGCGGCCGCATCACGATGCTCGTTCGGGGTGATGTCGTTCATCAAGCGACTTAAACTGTCGAGCACATTGATGGCCGGATAATGATTCTTCGAGGCGAGTTTGCGCGACAGCCAAGTGTGCCCATCGATCAAGCCACGCACACAGTCGGCAATGGGTTCGTTCTGGTCATCACCTTCGACCAGAACCGAGTAGAAGGCGGTGATGCTCCCCAGTCGGCTTCGTCCGGCCCGTTCAACGAGACGAGGCAGCAGCGCGAATACGCTGGGTGGATAACCGCGTGTCGTCGGCGGCTCGCCGGCGGCAAGACCGATCTCGCGTTGGGCAAGTGCGAACCGGGTCAATGAGTCCATGATCAGCATCACGTCTTGGCCACGGTCTCGAAAATACTCGGCAATCGAGGTCGCCGCCATCGCCGCACGCGTTCGCATCAAGGCCGGTTCGTCACTCGTCGCCACGACCACGACGCTCCGCGCCAAACCTTCAGGCCCGAGGTCCCGCTCCAGAAACTCGTTCACTTCACGACCACGCTCGCCGATCAGCGCAATCACGTTGACCGCCGCGCTCGTGTATCGGGCCATCATGCCGAGCGTCACGCTCTTACCGACCCCCGAGCCTGCAAAAATGCCCATCCGCTGCCCCTGGCCGCACGTGAGCAGTCCGTCAATCGCTCGGATCCCGGTCGATAAAGGCTTATCGATGCGCGGTCGCTCGACAGGGCTGGGCGGTCGACGATCGAGCTCGGTTCGCTCGCCGAGCCAGGGTTGAGGGCGACCGTCGATCGCGCGGCCTCGGGCATCGATCACCCGACCCAGCAACTCAGGCCCCACGCGCAACCAATTCTTCGTATGCGTGAGTCGAACCCGATCGCCGGGACGAACCCCCTGTAAATCGGCGAGCGGATAGAGCAGCGTTAGCTCACCATCGAATCCGATGACTTCGGCAGCCAGTGAGTGGCCGTTCTGGCGATCGATCTCGACCACGGCTCCGACCGGCGCCGGGAACCCGGCCGCGGCAGCCGCCATGCCCACGATGCGCACGACGCTCCCTTCGATGGCAGCGGGTTGAATGGTCGGCAGTTGGTCAATGCAACTCGTCATTGTGCGACTAGGTCAATTCTTGTTCGATGCGTTGAAGTTGAGTTTCAATCTGCTGATCGATCGAGCCGTGCTGGGTTTCGACTCGGCAACCGCCCAGCGCGATCGACGGATCAGCAATCACCTCGGCAGGCCCCAGCCGCGACAGTTCGCGAATCAAGCGTTCGATTTCGCGACCGAGCGTGGCATGATCTTGCGGATTGAGCAGCAAACGAATTCGGCCGCCATGCGATGCGATCTCGAGCGTCTCACGCACGACAGGCAAGGCGAGGTGCGGGTCACTACGCAACTCGCGTCGAATAATCCGTTCGGCAATTTTTGTGGCCAGATGCACGGCCTGCTGTTCCCAATGTGCGAGCCAGGAGCTGTGCGATTGCTCGATTTGTCGTACCGATTCTTGTAACGCTGGGAGTAGCGTGCTCAGCGCCGCGCGCATCTGTTGTTCAACTTTTAGATCAATCGCCGCTTCGCCCGCGCGGCGGCCTTCTTGTTCAGCCCGGGCACGGATCGCGTCGGACTCGCGTTTCGCTTCGAGCAGCAGTTGGCCGGCCTGCTCGCGAATCTTCGTCAAATACTGTTCCGCGCCACCACGCACGTCGTCGAGATTGAAGGCAATCGACTGGACAGCACGGTTGTGATCGGCGGCTTTGATGATGGTCGACATAACACGAAACCTGGGTAAAGCTCTAAACGGCTGGTGCGAACGAGGCCTCGATCAGTCCTAGTTCATCGGCTTGAGTGGCAACCTCTTGCTGCGCCCGATCGATGTCGCTCAGTCGCAACGGTCCTTGTTGACGCATCTGGGATCGCCACAACACGGCCTCGCCCTTGGGGAGCACTTCCAGCAATCGATCGCAGAGTTCCGGCGAAGTTCCCAGTAGCGCCAATTGCAATGTTGCCCGATCGACATGAGCAAAGATCTTGCGCCATGCGAGCGGCGAGAGTTGTTCCAGATCGACGAACATGGCCTCGCGGCGGGGCGGTTCCAGGCGCTCGATCTGTTGTTGTTCATCGGCCCTCAGGTGCGGCATCAACTGCTGTCGCACATGCGGAGTCGCGGCGGTCAGAATTCGGGCCACGGTCGTGCTCCCCTGCTCACGGCGACGCTCCTCACGCAAGTGTTTATCGAGCTTGGCATGCAGCGTCTCTTCCACTGCGCGGACGACCTCGATATCAGCCTCTTCGAGGTTGCCCAAGCGGCGCAATACCTCGCCCTGCAATGAACTCGGCAAGGCTGCAATCAACTCGGCCGCGCGGGCTTCGGACAGGTGAGACAGCACCAAAGCCATGGTCTGCGGATGCTCGATGCTCAGCAGCGGCATAACCGCGTCGATCGAGGTCTGCTCCAGAAAACCAAAGGGTTTGGCCGGTTCTGCTTCAGCCGCCGGGGAGGTCGGACGCGGCTTCGTCGACGCGATCGTCGCGGGCATTGATCGCGGCAAGCTCCATGATTCGAACGTCGAGCCACGCGCCGAGCGGACAAATTCCGCCATCGCGCTGCGTTGTTCCTCGGGATCGATCGAGTCGAGTTCGACCATCCAGTGACGCACCGCCGCGGCTTGCTCGGCTGGCATTTGATCCAAAAGCCGATCGGCCGCTTCGGTATCGAGCGCCGAGATGAGGATCGCCGCTTTGCGAAGCTTGTCGGAGTCGTTATTCATCGCAGTTTGTTTCATGGCGTGGGGTACAGCAGATTAATTGGCGGAACCAATCCAGCCGCGCAACACATTCGCGGCCGTCTCAGGATCTTCCTTGACCATCTCGACCAGTTCATCGCGTAACGACGGACCGCTCCCCAGCTTCCGTCGCAGTCGTCGCGGCTTATCCTCGGCGTTGTCGCCGGCGGGTTCTTCTTCACTGACTACGGTATTGAGCACCGCGCCAGTCGCTGCCGCGGTTGGCTCAGCCGCGGCGCTCGCAACCGGTTTGGCTACGTTTAAGAGCATTCGCAAACTGACAATCACCAGCGCGAATACGGCCAGCGTGCTCCAGTTACCCGTCAGCCAGTACATCGCTTGCGAGGCGATCGACACGTCGGCCGAACTCGTGTCGGCCATGTTCGAGAAGGTCGTGACCGTGACGAGCGGCGTGGAGGCGTCGGCCGTGGCCGGCTTGGGAATCAGCGGTTCGATATGCTTGCGGATCTTGTCGACCTCAAGCTTCTCGATCGCTTCGAGCGCGGCCTTGTCGGGAGGCGTGGTCACGGTCGGATTTTGTAGCTTCCACACATCGGTCAAGTGCTTCACAGGGACGCCGATCGCGACCGTGACCCGTTCGGGAGTGAGGCCAATCGAGTCGACGCGCGACTGCGTTTTGGACACGGCGTTGGTCGTTTCGGTTTCGCTCCGTTCTTCGGTCGACTCATTACCCGGGGCTTGGGCAAGATTCGCCGGGGCGTTGGCTCCCTGCGCGGCGACTCCAGGTCGTCCGGCAGTCGCACTCGTCGTTTGACTGACGCTGTTGTTCACCTCGCGTGACAGGATGGGAGCCGTCTGTTTCGGATCGACCGCGTCGTTCACGACACTCTTGCGCAGTTCTTTCGACAGCTCAACATTCACGGCCACGGTAGCACCCTGGACGTACGACAACGCATTGAGCACTCGGTTCGTGAAGACGGTCTGATACTCGCGGATGCGTGCCAAATACGGATCATCGATCGCACTCCCCGCGCCATCGGTGCCACCGCTGTTCGCGTAGGTGCGGCCGCTATTGAGGTCCGAGACGGTGACATCGTTCGGAGACAAGCCCGCGATCGCTCCCGCCACCAAATGACGAATCATCGCGACCTGATTGCCATCAATGGGGCGCGTGCCCGTGGCCTTGACGCTGACACTTGCGGTGGTGCTGGTCGAGGGGCGCAGCCCACCCTTCTTCTGTGAATCGTAGAGCACCGCCGCCGACTCGATCCCCTGCATCGAGCGGATGATCTGGGCCAACTCTTGTTGCTTGGCCACCTTGAGCATTTCGACCCGCTGCTCGGCGCTGGTAAACACGGTGGTGTTGTTCGTAGCCTTGGCCAGATGGTCGCCAAAGTGGGCCGGCAACGCGCCACCATCAGCCAAGGCGGCCATGTACGTCGAGTGCCGCGACCGCGTCACGCGGATGCGATTTCCCTCGACCGTATAGTCACTCAACCCTGCCTTGCCAAAAGCAGCCTCCATCGCTGGCAACTCGTGCGCCGTGAAGCCGATGCCGCCGAGTAAATAGTCGTCGCCGCCGCTGTAGCGGTTGGTCATTAAAAAGCCCAGGCTGATGACGATCGCCGCGAACAGTAGCGCCGTTACCATCCGCATGCCCGGCGAAAGGGACTTAAACAAGTCGCCGATTTGAGTCAGGCCTTTGTTGATCACATCCATGAATCACACGCTCCGAACGTCTTGTTCGTGGTTCGTTCTATTGCCTAGACGCGAATATTTTGCACTTCTTGATATGCTTGAATCAGCTTGTTGCGGACCTGCATCATCATGCGAAACGCCACATCGGCTTTCTGCACGGCGGTCAACACCTCGGCCGGGCTAACGTCCTCGCCCGTGGCAAGGTTTTCGACAGCGCGATTCGCGTCCTGTTGTAGTTGGTTCACATCGTTGATCGAGCTCATCAACATGTCTTTGAACGACGAGGCCCCTTCGCTGGGCTTGTTGCTCGGCACGCTGCTGAGCGAGCTGACGGCGGAGTTGCTCAGCGATTGGATCGAGTTGGTCACGGGATGTCTCCTGGGCGCGTGTCATGCGGAGCGGGGGTCAACCGCCTCCGCGCGACACTTCTGGGGTCTAAGCGAGAATTCTTAGCGTCTGTTGCAGCATCTCTTTACTTACTTCAATCACACCGATGTTCGCCTCGTACGCGCGGGTCGCGGTCAGCGCGTCGGTAAACTCTTCCATCAAATTGATGTTCGGGTAAGCCACGAATCCCTCGCGGTCTCCTTCGGTGATCGCGTCCGGGTGGCCGGGCTGGTACTTCCACAACGGCTCGACGCTGGACGTCTCGACCGAGCCGATCTCGACTCCGGCCGCTCCCAACGCTCCGCGCTTGGTCGGGCTGGTTTTGAATGTCACATAACGGGCCTGATAGGGGGCAGCCTGACCGTGCTCGTCGCGCGTCGAGTTCAGATTGGCAATGTTGTTGGCAATCGCCGTGATCCGCGACCGCTGCGCGACCAAGGCACTGGTACTAATATCGAGAGCGGCAAACATCGTCTCACCTCACGAGTTAGGCACGTTCACTAATGGCCGACTGCAGCAAGCGAAATTGGCTGGACATGACCGTCATGGCCAGATTGTGTTGCAACTGGTTCTTGGCGATCTCGGTCACCTGTTGTTCAACGCCAACGTTGCTGTCGTCGTGGAACAAAATATGCGACAGCTCGCGTCGTACTTGATCGAGCGAGTTGAGCTGACGATGGATCGGACCGTCGCCGGTGCTCGTGCTCGGCTTGTCACGCTCGGCCAAAGCCTGCTTGAGCTTTTGCTGAAACAAGGGCGCCGACAAATCGCGCGTCTTGTACCCTGGCGTATCGATGTTGGCCAGATTGCCAGCCAGCACCTGATGCCTGGCCTGCGCGAACGAGGCCAGCTGCTCGGTGACAGGAATTGCGGTGCTGTTGAAGAGAGAATTCATCATGACTGGGCAACCTTTCTTACCTGGACATGCAAGCAACTACCGTACCGCAACCCTTTCGGACACAGACCGTGTGTGACAGCACATGCTGCAAGCGGCGGTTGGCCTTGGGTTAAAGTCATCTCGTACTGCCTTCGCTCGTGGTGCTGGCTCGAATCTCTCGTTTACCGACCGGCAATTTCTGCGCGTTGCTACCGGCAGAAACGGCGCGTTGTTATCCAACCTGGGCCAACGATTTGGCCCGCGGCTTGTAACCATACTCCTTCAGTTTTCCGCTGAGCGTGCGGAGTCCGATGCCAAGCGCCTGCGCCGTGCGAGCGCGGTGCCCGGCGAATTTCTCCAGCGTCGACTCGATCAGTTTCCGCTCCATCGCTTGCAGACTTACGCTCTGGCACATCTCGACCGGCTCGCTGACCGTTTGCCGTTCGCCGTTTTGAATGAGCCACGGCCGCAACTGATCGGCCGTCACCCGACCATCGACGCTCAGTACACTCGCGCGGGTTACGATATTCTGCAACTCACGAACGTTGCCGGGCCAATCGTAGTTCAGCAACAACTCAGACGCGCTTGGAGCGAGTTCACACGCCTCGTGTCCCAACCGCCGAGCACAGCCGTCCAGAAAATATCGAATCAGCTCGCTGATATCGCCGCGACGCTCACGCAACGGCGGCACATGGATCGGCAGTACGTTCAGACGATAGAACAAGTCAGCGCGGAAGTTGCCCGCGCTGATCTCGCTGGGTAAATCACGGTTGGTCGTGGCCAGCACGCGCACATTGACCTGCCGCGACTGGCTCGAACCCACGCGCTCGAACGACCGTTCTTGCAACACCCGCAGCAGTTTGGCCTGCAACGACAAACCGATCTCCGTGATTTCGTCGAGCAGGATCGTACCACCATCGGACAACTCGAAACGTCCGATCCGCTGTGCATCGGCACCGGTGAACGCTCCCTTCTCGTGACCAAAGAGTTCGCTCTCCATTAAATGAGCGCTGAGCACCGGACAGTTGAGCATCACCAACGGACGATGCGAGCGTGGGCTCTGGGCATGAATCGCCCGAGCGATCAACTCCTTGCCCGTGCCACTTTCACCTGTGATGAGTACGGTTTCGTCGGTCGATGCGATGCGATAAATCGTCTGTCGCAGTGCGGTCATCAGCGCGCTACTGCCCACCATCATCGGAGTGGCTTGCGGATCCGATTCGCCTGGCGCGGTCAGTCGGGCGTCCAGCATGCGACCGTGTCGCAATGCGCGGTTGACAAGGTTCGACAGTCGGTCGGCGTCGAACGGCTTTTCGAGGAAATCGAACGCGCCGTGCCTCATCGCCTCGACGGCGGCCGAGACGGTGGCATAAGCGGTAATCATGACCACCTGCGCCCCGTGTCGCCGGCGTTCGAGTTCGCGGATGAAGTCGAGACCATCCATGCCGGGCATGTTCAGATCCGTGATAATGACGTCGACCGCATGATGGCCGAGCCACTGTAGCGCCTCGACCGCGCTACCGACGGTGGTGACGACATGTCCGAAATGCCGTAGCGTTTCGGCGACCGACTCGCGAGCCTGACGATGGTCGTCGACCACAAGCACGCGCCCCGTCGGGCAGTCGGCAACGTCGTGCGTATGAGTTGTGTTGTTCATGCGGCAATCTCCGAAACAGTGTGATGAGGCAGTCGGAGGGTAAACTCCGCGCCCCCTTGAGGTCGATTGGCGACGCGACACAGACCGCCATGGGCCTCGGCCACGCGAAAGACGATGGCCAGCCCCAGCCCTGTGCCGGTGCTCTTGGTCGTAAAGAAAGGTTCAAACACGCGTCGCTGCACTTCGTCGCTAACGCCGGGACCCGAGTCGGCTACGCTCAGTTCAATCGCGTCGTGATCAATGAGAGCCGAGAGCTCGATCCGACCGCCGTCGCTCAGAACGTCGACGGCATTGAGCACCAGGTTCAACACGGCACGGCGGAGCATGTCGCGGTCGGCCCACAAGCGGATCGAGGCGTCGATGCGGCATTCGACCTGGATGGCCTGTGCGGTCAATTGTGGCTCGAGCGGCGTAATCACGTCGTGGGCCAACTCGGCCAAGGCAAATGATGTCAGCTTCGGTTCACGATCGGCCGTGAAGTGCAGCAGATCGTTGACCATCGCATCGAGGGCCGTGACTCCGCCTTCGATTTTCGCCAACAGGTCGAGTGTTCCCGGCTGCGACACGAGGCGCCGCCGCAATAAACTCAGGTATAACGAGACCGGTACCAGGTTGTTGCGGACTTCATGGGCGATGTGCGACGCCATTTGACCCAAGTCGGCCAGTCGATTTTGCCGCGCCAGCTCGCGGTTCTTGATCTCCAACTCATCGGTCAAACGACAGACTTCGTCGCGCAGCGCGCGATGCGTCTGCTCCAGTTGTACCGTGGCGTCTTGCCATGCGGCCAACACGGTCTCCAGATCCGATCGATCGATCTGCGGGCCGAACTCAAGTGAATGACGGTTATCGGACATCGGGACGTTAAACCTCGCTGGTCAAATCGAACGTGCTTTGACCGTAGGGAAGATCGGGCGTATAGGCGC